>JAAVYD010000084.1 GCA_022790955.1 Bacillota bacterium | reverse complement strand
TATACCAGAATGCTGACTAAAATTTTTGCATATGATATCTGCATACTGATAAATAAATTATCTGGCAACGAATATAATTTCAGCAGGATAAAGCAGCTTATTTTCTAATAGCACAACGGGTTATATAGTAAATATTAACAAGGTTTATTTCTAAAAGAAATCCGGTAAAGCCATCTTTGTTTTACTTTGAATCTATTTTAGTTTTTTCGTTCTATAAATATTGAAACGATTTTTCCCATTAATTTTATTATGTGTCTTGAATTCTGTATGGCAAATTCCTTGCCAACAGCTTTGCCTCCTATCGTCATAGCCGCTACTATTCCGCTCAGTATAACGGCAAACAGCGCGGTATCTATAAAACCGATATCGCCTACCTGAGTTACTATGAAAGCCGCTGAACTTCCGCTTATTATTCCGCAGATATCTCCTACTACGTCGTTGCATACGCTGGAAACTTTGCTCGCGTTTTTTATAAGCACGAGAGAACTGCGCGCCCCTTTCACTTTTGACGACGCCATGGAATGAAACGGTTTTTCGTCGGCAACCGTTACTGATACGCCTATGATATCAAATAAAATACCTATAAGTATGATTATTATAAGTATTATAAACGCTACTATAATATTTGATTTTTTTAATACGATATCCGAAAACAGGCTCATAAATACCGATATAAAAAATGCCAGTAAGGTTATGCTTATTACCCATCTTCGTCGTACTTTTTCCGCATCCTTTTCTTTGCTTTTTTTCATTTAATTCCTCATTTTATACTAATCCTTCATAAAACGATTAAATCGTTTTATGGGGCTGCAAAATGCAGTCCGGCGGCAAAGCCTCCAAGGAGGTTATCAATACTTTTCTTGACGCGCCACAGCGCGGAAGCGCAGTATATCGCCATAAAAAGCTTTTTAAAGTTTTTTACAAGAAACAGTATTATTATCGTTTTGATGATTTTTTGCAAACCTGCAAAACGCCGCGCAAATGATATTCAGCTTTTGCGTCTGCGGCAGATTTTTTGATTTATTTTTTAATTTTGAATAAAAAAATAAAGTGGAAAATACAACGTGTAAACTTTACGGCATAGGTCCGGTTAGATTTCCTGCGATGCTGCTGATTCGTTGCCGAATCAGCGGTTTCCCTTTAAAGCATTGCCCGCATTGTCACCAGATGCGGTACCAGATTACCACTGAGTCCGTACTGCAATCCACGAGTATTGTACAGTCTAGGGGATTTCCCCGACAGTATTGCCTATTCTTATCCTCTTTTGCAGGAAGAGTTTCAAACAGCGATTAACAGCACTATCCCGGCCGTGGAAAATGCTGTCATAGATCTGTTATTCCCTCATCCCACTCAAGGCAGGCTACGCTTGGTACAGCCGAATGTAAACGACGGCTGTACTTCAGGTTTATTTCTTGCATGAGGGCGAGCAAAGCCCGGCATACAAGCCTCCACGACTAACAGGGTTCGCGCCCATATGCCATTATGGATCGCCCTGTTGGTCTTTCTCCCTGCAAATGCCCCCGACTGGGCGTCAGCGGCAAAAACAAGGAGCTTCATCGATGTGCCCTTTGACGGATTTTTAGCCCCGTCCTCAGAATAAGCAAATTCTGACTAGAATACTGCTCCACTTATATTTATATTTTATGATATACGCATTTGAAGGTCAAGAGCAAGTTGTATAAGAAATTCCTTTTTTTCTCCCATGCCCGATATGGCATTCACAGCTCTGCGCGTAACCTCGGCTGCTTTTTTCTTTGATTCTTCAAGACCGTACAGCGACGGATACGTCAGTTTGCCGGACTGCTCGTCCGCTCCCGTATTTTTTCCCAGAGTTTTTTCATCGCCTATAACATCCAAAATATCGTCTACAATCTGAAAGGTCAGTCCCAGATTTTCAGCGTACTCGGTAAGAGCTTTAAGAGTATTTTCATCTGCCTTAGCTATAAGGGCTCCCGCCCGCACTGCTGCCCGTATAAGCGCGCCGGTCTTGTTTTTATGAATATATTTAAGCATTTCTTCACGATTGCTTTCATCATTAACGCCTTTTTGTGAAGACATAACCACATCTGCCGTTTGCCCAGCTATCATGCCGCGAGTTCCCGCGGCAAGCGAAATCTCGTATGCAGCCGCGGCGAGTTCAGATGAACAACCCTGCATTATGATATCCCCAAGCATTACATCAAAAGCTGAGTTCAGCAGACCGTCCCCCGCAAGTATGGCTATGTCGTCGCCGAAAACTTTATGATTGGTAGGCATTCCGCGCCGAAGATCGTCGTTGTCCATGGAAGGGTGATCGTCGTGTATAAGAGAGTAAGTATGAATAAATTCTACTGCGCATGCGTAAGGCAGCGCTTTTTGCGCGTATCCGCCGCAAAGCTCGCAGGCAGCCAGAAGGAGTACGGGACGCAGCCGCTTACCTCCTGCCTTAACGCTGTAAAGCATCGCCTCTCTGAGAATACTGCTGTGAGCGTCTACCTCCGGCAGCCTGTATGCGAGTTCATTATCTACAATATTTTTCAGACGCTCATATTCTTTACCGTACAAATCTATATCTCCTTTATTTCTCTTAAAGAATCCGATTCTTTATCGTATACCTCGATAAGCTGCTTAGCGTCATCTATAATTTTGCTGCATATATCGTAATATTTTTTACCGTCTTTGTAATATTCGATCGCAGACTCAAGCGATACATCATCGTTGTTAATAGCCTCGGCTGCTTCCGTAAGTTTTTCGTATGCTTCCTCGAAGCTGATTTTTTTCTGAGCCATTTTCCCTCCGTAAATAATTTAAAATTAACCCTTATATTGATATCAATTAAATATTTTATATGATATAATATTGATTAAGGATTATCGCTTGGCGGTCGGTCACTCCCTAAAGAAAGGGGGTGATGCTAAATGATTACATATTCATAATTAATATTCCAATTAGGAATATTAATTGTGAATATCATCAATCTTTGCGTAACTATAAAGTCATGCAAGAAATAACGCAGACCGCCTAACCAAATAAGGCAAGGCGGTCTCTTTTAACTCAAGGACTGACCGCCGTACCAAAGCGGTAATCCTTTTTCTATGTTTATATTAACATACATTTGAAACTTTTTCAAGTCTGCGTTTTACGTTAAACGCCGCTTTCCTCTACGAGCAAACTCAGTTCGCCGTCCTTAAAGCGCAGATTTATTTTATTAATACCTTTAGCGTCCTCCATACTCTGGATTATCCTGCCTGTATTTCCGTCGGAAACTATCGCGTATCCTCTGTTAAGGATTTTTTCAGGATTTGCCGCTTCAAGCATGAGCATAATGTTTTCTACCCTGCCCGCCATAGATTCCACACGAAGTTTTATATCGTTTTTAACGCCCGCATAAATGAGTTTAAGCCTGTAATCTTTTGTATCAATTCTGTTTTTTATTACTGAACGAAAAACTGCGCCGTCATATCTTTTTAAAGAATTTTCTTTCATCAATATGACCCGTCCCATGCTTTTTTTCATATTTCTTACGATATCTTCCGTATAAGCGCGCAGCGCAAACGTATCGGGCAGCATCATGGCAGCAGCCGTAGGCGTTTCCGCTCGCATGTCCGCAGCATAATCCGATATGCAAAAATCTGTTTCATGACCTACTGCGGAAATTACCGGAATATCGGAAGCAAAAATGCTTCTTGCTACGATTTCTTCGTTAAACGCCCACAATTCTTCAAGAGAACCTCCTCCCCTGCCTGTGATAATAAGATCTGTATCCTTAAATCTCAGGTTAATATCGGATATTGCAGAGGCTATTTCCGCAGCAGCCCGCTCGCCCTGGACCAGGCACGGATACACCATTATATTTACAACGTCGTTTCGCGAACGCGTAATCTTTAAAATATCCTTAACCGCCGCGCCCGTTTCTGAAGTCACAATGCAGACCTTTTTCGGAAACGCAGGGATAGGTTTCTTTTTATCCGCATCGAAAATGCCTTCTTTCAGCAGCTTATCGTATAAAGCTCGGTAAGCTGCATTCAGATTTCCCTCGCCTGATATCTGAACGTCAGAAACGTTCAGCGAATAATATCCGCCCCGCTCGTATACGGAAACGTAGCCGTACACTATTATCTCCATGCCGTCTGATAATTCATATCTGAGATTCTCAGCCGCCGCAGCTGACACAAAGCAGGATATTTTACTGTTTTCGTCTTTCAGCGTAAAAAATATATATCCCATATTGTGATATTTGAGATTGGAAATCTCTCCTGTCACGCACACATTTCCGAGAATAGGGTCGGTAGAAAGCACTCTGCCTATATATTTATTAAGCTGCGATACTTTTATCGGTTTTAGCGCCATCTGTATCACCTACAATATTATGCCGTAGCCCTTTCTGCGTTCTATTACAGCCTGAACTTCCTCCTCGCCGAGAACGTGAGGAGGCACAGGGAGTTCGCCGGATATAACGAGCATGGTTGCGTAATATTCTAATGTTTCCAGCCTGTAATACGCCTGAAGCAGCGAGTTTCCCCAGGTCAGCGCGCCGTGGTTTGCGAGCAGGCAGGCGGCGTGATCCTTGAGATACGGAACGATAGTTTCCGCAAGCTCCGGCGTTCCGGGAACGGCAAAAGGAGCGCAGGGAACGGTTCCCAGGTTCAGAAGGGCTTCCGTTACTATCGGCGTATTCATATCTTTTCTCGCGCAGGCGAACGCAGTCGCCGTAGGCGGATGGGCGTGAACCACGCCGTTCACATCGCTGCGTTCATTGTAAACTTTAAGATGCAGCTTAATTTCGGAAGAAATCTTATGATCTCCGTTTTTTTCCAGAACATTTCCGTCAAGATCTACTTTTATCAGCATATCCTCCGTCATAAATCCCTTAGATACGCCTGACGGCGTTACCCATACGCCGTTATCTGCAGTCCGGCAGCTTATATTCCCGTCGTTTGCCACGCAGTGGTTTTTTTCGTACATCCTTTTTCCTATATTAATGATCTGTTCTCTCGCCTCTCTGTCATTCGGCAGATTTTTATTATCGCTCATAGCTTAATCTCCATTTTCTTTTTTATTTCTTTTAACGATTCGCCGAAAGGCGGATACGCTATGCCGTATTCCGTGATGATTCCCGATATTAATGAATTATCCGTCACATCGAAGGCCGGATTGTATACGGACGCTTTTTCCGGCGCCATCGGGCGTTCGTACCACATGTTCTTTACTTCTTCCCACGGACGTTCCTCTATTATTATATCCTCTCCCGTTTCGGTTTCAAAATCTATCGTCGACGTAGGCGCGGCTATGTAAAACGGAATTCCGTAATGCTTCGCAATGACAGCTACGCCAGAGGTTCCGATCTTATTTGCCGCGTCGCCGTTTGCAGCCACCCGGTCGCAGCCCGTGATCACAGTCTGTACCCAGCCTTTCTGCATTACGGAGGAAACCATGTTGTCGCATATTAATGTGACGTCTATTCCAGCTTCGGAAAGCTCAAAGGCAGTGAGCCGCGCGCCCTGAAGCAGCGGTCTTGTTTCATCCGCGAAGACCTTAAAACCGTAGCCCTGACGATGTCCAAGATAAATAGGAGCCGTCGCAGTGCCGTATCTTACGGTGGCAAGATGACCCGCGTTGCAGTGGGTTAATATTCCCTGACCTTTTTTCAGCAGGGTAAGTCCGTATTCTCCTAACTTACTGCATACATGAATATCCTCGGCTTTTATTCTGAGAGCTTCTTCCTTTAAACCCTGCGCTATATCCTGCACAGAACTTTCTTTCATGGATTCCGCACAGGCGTACATCCTGTCGAGCGCCCATTTAAGATTTACAGCCGTAGGTCTTGCAGCTTCAAGATACAGTTTCGCCTTTTTCAGCTCACTGAAAAAAGCTGTTTTATCTTCTCCGTAATTTTCGTAAATATGACTGGCTTCTATATAAAGCCCGATCGCCGCAGCTACGCCTATCGCCGGCGCTCCCCTTACCTTCAGCAGATAGATCGCTTCGCGCATATCTTCGAGCTTGTCCAGATGCAAAAACTCAACTTTGCCAGGCAAAAGAGTCTGATCTATTATCACGAGATATCTGCCGTCCGACGAAATATCCACCGTATCGAAATCAAGTCCTGAGTTTCCCTTCGGAAGCCCTGTTTTTTCTTCTGATAACATAATTAACCTCCATAATAGTCAACACACTCAAAAATTGATAAAATTCAACGAGCTTTCTACTATTTTTATAAAATTCCGCATGAGCTCGATATTATTAAAAATAACCTGAGCCTGGGTATCGCTGCCGCCTCCCCTGCCGCCTGCGCCCGCCGCAAATTCCTTTACCAGGCTGCCGCATTTAAGTTCGCTCTTTCCGCTGTGAGTCATAAAAACGCACAGGTCGGAAGCCGAGGACAGAATTACAGGAAGTTCGGTATCAGCCAAAATTTTTTTAGCCACGCGTTTTAATTCGTCTATATCAGCCCTTTCAAATTCTCCTGCGACCATTTTATCAGCCTTTTTCAAAAGCTCTTCAGCCCGTATACGCGCCATGGAATCCTTAGTTCTGTTCAGCTCTTTTCTCACGGCTTCGTTTTTATCGTCTGCGATCTTCACCTTGCCGAGCAGCGAAAACTCGTCCGCCGAATATTTCTCGTTAAGCACGGAAACCACCTTATGCTTCTGCTGATAATCCAAAAGCGCCCGCCTGCCGCATTTATAGTAGATCCTCGTCATGGATTTATATTTTTCCGTACGGATTATCTTTATCAGTCCTATCTGAGAGGTATTTGATGGATGCGGGCAGCAGCACGCTACGCAGTCCACGCCGGGAACCGTAACAACGGTTATATCTTCGCCCACTTTCAGTTCTTTTCTCAGAGGCAGCTTCGCAGCTTCCTCGGCGTTTTCTATTAATGATATCTCCACGGGCAGCGCGGAATATACTATCTCGTTGGCAAGACGCTCTATCTCGTCTGTCATCTCTTCTGCTATTTCTTTTGCGTCTATATCGAACGCGCCCGTATCGTCGCTCAGATGAAAGCCTTTATTATCAAGATCATATTTGCTCTTAAATAATCCCGAAAGAATATGTTCGCCCAGGTGATTCTGCATATGATCAAACCGCCTGTCCCAGTCCAGCTTAAGCTCGGCATTATCGCCTGCTTTCAGCAAAATCCCCTCATCCTCAGGCAGCTTAATCTTATGAATTATCTCGCCGTCTTTCTCAGAAACGCCGATAACATTATATCCTGCTATCGACCCGAAATCGCATGGCTGACCGCCCGCCTCCGGCGCGAAAATAGTCTTGTTGAGTACAACATCTGAACCATTAACGCTAACCACCTGCGCTTCCGCTTCTTTCAGATACATATCCGTCTGAAATAATTTTTCCGTCATATTTAACCTCGTTTAGTTTCTTTGATTTTTTCAAAATTATATTAATATTAATGAAATACAGTCTTTCACTTATGCTTAAAATCTTTTAGCAAAATGCATTTCATAATGTATACAATATATTTATTCTTTTATCTGTCACTTTTTATATTTCCCTGTAAATTTACCCCTTAAACTCCGTAAGCGGCTTAAGATTTTTCTTTGCAGAAAAATACATTTCCGTCCGTGTAAAGCTCCACTCGCTGCGTTCGTACTCTATCCCGCAGAACCTGCAAAGCTCCTCGCACAGGGTTTCGGCGTTAAGATTGCCCATACTGCCCGTTTTCAGCATCAGGGAAAGGGTAAGCCCTTCTTTTCCTTTAATGGAATTTATCGACTTTATATGAGGTCTTATATCGCTTTCTATATCCTTCTTTTTCTTTTTAGAAAATTTAACGCTGATTATCTCCTTCTGATCCATAAATGATTTAATCCTCGAATCTATAATATCGGCTTTCTGTTCATCGCCTCTAAAAATCACGATATAGGACGCGTATTCGAGAGCCGCAGCGACAGCCGTCTTTGACGTTTCCGTGAGCATACCGCACTCGTAAACTTTTAGACCTTTTGGCATGCAGCTTTTTAACCGAGCCTTTATATCCTCCGTATCGTATGTTTCATCCGTTTCAAATTCCATATACTCGCCCTCACTCTCAAAGCCCAGGGACAGAGGCAGCGCAAATCCTATCTTAGCGTGAGGATTAAATCCCTGAGAATATTTTAGCTTGATGTGCGCCCGCTTAAATCCCCGCTGAAACAGCCTGAGAAGATCGAGATGAGATATATATTTTAAATTGCCTTTTTTTCCGAATTTTAATAAATAACGACTCATAATATCATCCTAATAAATAATTCCTTCCCATTTCATATTCCGGACATTCAACAAACCGTTTAAGCCCGCAGCCCGTACAGCCTTTCCTGCAGTCCGGCGTCTGTACTTCCTGCATAGCCTTTTCGTACTCGCTTCTCATATACTTTTTCGTAACGCCGCAGTCTATTATATCCCACGGCATATACTCATCGGCACCGCGCACTCTTTCGGAATAAAACGCCGGATCTACGCCTGTTTCTTCAAAAGCCTGCATCCATTTATCGTACTTAAAATGCTCCGACCAGCCGTCAAACCTGCAGCCAAGCTCCCACGCCCGTATAAGCGCTTCGCCTACCCGTCTGTCCCCGCGGGAAAACACGGCTTCGAGAAAACTTGTTTCCGTCCCATGATATTGGAAACTCACGTTTTTGATGCCCTTTATACGTTCCTTAAGATATTTATGCTTGCGGTCGAACTCCTGTGGAGTATCCTGCGCCGCCCACTGAAATGGAGTCTGCGCTTTAGGAACGAAATTGGAAACGCTTACGGTTACGTTAAATCTGCCCTTAAACTCAGGAATATTCCGCTTAATATCAACTATCTTTTTAGCTATCTCAGCTATGCCGTCGAGATCCTCGTCCCTTTCGCCCGGAAGCCCGATCATAAAATACAATTTAATATTATTATAACCCATGCGTATAACATTTTCAGCCGCAGTATAAATATGCTCGTCCGTGATAGATTTATTAATGATATTTCTCAGACGCTGAGTACCCGCCTCCGGCGCGAAGGTCAGCCCTGTTTTTCTGTATTCCTGTATTTCTCTGAGCACGTCGTAGGAAAAAGAATCCAGCCTCAGCGAAGGTATGGACAGCCCGACTTCCCGGCGTTTACATATCGTCATAAGCTCGCTTACGAGAGGCTCTATCTCCGAATAATCGCTGGTAGATAACGAAAGCAGCGACATCTCGTCGTAGCCTGTATTTTCAAGCTGACGCTCGGCAAAATCCGTTACTACGCTCCTTGAACGCTGGCGCACCGGTCTGCATATCATACCCGCCTGGCAAAACCGGCAGCCCCGCGTACAGCCGCGGAAAAGTTCTATGACTGATCTGTCGTGAACGACTTCAATATACGGAACTATGGGATTCATAGGATAAGACACGTTATCCATATCCATAACTATACGCTTAACTACACGATCCGGCGCTTTATCGTAAAGTTTTTTATGCCCGATCATCTTACCGCTTTCGTCGTACTTGGGTTCATAAAACGAAGGGATGTATATCCCCTCCACTTCCGCTAATTTTTTCAGCAGTTCCGCTTTTGTTCCTCCGCTCTTCTTATGCTCTTTTATGATATCGGCGGTTTCCGCAAGAACTTCCTCGCCGTCGCCGAGCATAAAAAAATCTATGATGTCTGCCAGCGGTTCGGGATTAAAAGAACAGTTTCCGCCGGCAGCTATCACAGGATATGTTTCCCCTCGGTCTTTACTCCTTAAAGGTATGCCCGCAAGATTCAGCATATTTAAAATATTCGTAAACGAAAGTTCGTATTGAAGAGTAAAACCCAGAATATCCATTTCGGCTGCAGGCTGCTTTTTCTCAAGAGTAAAAAGAGAAATATCGTTCTCCCGCATCAACGCTTCCATATCGGCTGCCGGAGCGAATAAACGCTGACAAAATACTCCCGGCAGCTCGTTAAGAACGTGATAAATTATTTGAAGTCCCAGATATGACATCCCGATCTCGTAGGTATCGGGGAAACAAAATCCGAAGTTAAGATCGATTTCCTCTGCGTTTTTGTCCGCTGAATAAAGCTCTCCTCCCATATAAGCAGCCGGTTTATTCACACGCATCAGCAATTCTTCTATTCGTTCAGTAAAATTCATGTTTTTCCCTTTCAAAAATATATAAAAAATAAAACGCATCTGCCACTAATATCAAATTCATTAAATTATATTTTACCAAGTATAGTCCCGAAATGAAAATAGAAAGTGCAAAAATACGTGAAAAAATACCGCATATTATGAACGCCGGTCTTGAACCTAATATAGAGGATAATAAAAATAATGCCGCTCTGCCGCCATCCAACGGAAAAAAAGGCAGCATATTAAACGCAGCAAGCATTATATTGGCATAAACGGCTGTTTCAGCCATCTGCTTTATATTTCCCTCGGCAATCTCCGCTGCAAAAATACCTGCCGCCGCCATTAATATATTCGACAGCGGTCCCGCAAGATATATCATAAGTTTTTTTACAGACGCCACATCTGGATCGAGATACAGCACATTGCCGAAGGGCCCCCTGCTTCTTACGGCAGAATGAGCCCCTGCGATAATAGCTGCTGCACAGTGAGCATATTCGTGAATAAAGGAGAATATTAACATATCTGCATAAAAAACGCCATTTTTCATAAGCATCTGAATGCTGTCGCTAAAATCTATTCTTCATTCACCGCCGATTCAGAGGAAAAAGTTTCTATAGCTTCGGACATGGCAGCTTGCGCTTCCCCCACCGCCGTGTAAACCGCAGCTACAACTTCCTCCACTTTATAATCCTCGTTTAATTTCAGCGTTTCCGAGATTTTTTCCCCTAACGGCGCATTATATTTATTGATAACTAATGCACCTAAAACGATGATAATGCATATTTTAATCTGTATCCCGAATTTACTTCTTTTTTTCTTACCGTAATTTTTATTATCCATAAAAAAACCTCCCATAAAATATATTACAGGAGGTTTTATCTTATACTTGATGATTTAATCAAACCGAATTATCCGAGAACCGTTCCTTCGGGAAAAGCTGTTCTGAATAATTTTCTTACAACCGGTCCGGCTATTATCAGCTGAAACGGCAGCGCCATTATAAAGTTTTTAGAGATGCCCGTAAGCCATATTAATATCAGATCGCTCCACTGACCAGACATTAGGCAGACTTTTATTCCCCCGTATAACGACATTAATATTACCATGCAGCAGGACACGGATAATATTTTTTTCGTTTTGCTGCTCTCAGGTTTTACTAAAAATCGGAAGGCAAATCCTTTTGCTGCCCTGGCAACCACTAACAGATCTATGCATAAAGCGACAGCATAAGCGAGAGGAAATCCCAACCAAGCCTCTTTTATCGCTTCCGCTGAAAACCCGATATTACATATCGCGTTGTATATGCTCATCCAAAGAACCATAAGAAAACACATCATCACCGTATAAATAAGACTTTCACGTTTATTCTGCGGCATTAACAACACTTCCTTTCTGCCTGAATTTATAAAATTTTAATGAATCTTGCGGTTTTCCTTAAATCGTTTATAGCCTGACTTTTTGGAAAATATCCGCATAAAAAAACAGTGGAAACCGCTAAACTCGTTGCGACTTCCACTGTTGTGTACATCTCACTGCGTAATACGCTGTTTTTTCATAAAAATATTTTTATTTTAATCTTGCTCTTTCTTCATTGATGTAAGAGTCATTATTCAAAACTTATATTATATTAACACATGTTTGTAAAAATATCAAGGATTTTTTCTGAATAATTTATACAAAACCTCCGCATGATTTAATACGTCCATTTTCCTTCAGGCATATCGAATATTTCGTAAGTGCCTCTGTCGAATTTTATTTTTTGGATATAAGATAAGTCTTTTCCCTTAAGCATACACTTTATTACTCTGTTTACTCCAGAATGACTCACTATTATAATGTCGCCTTCGGTATCCGCGATAATCTTTCTTAGCTTTGTCATAACTCTTTCTTTAAGCTCGACAAAATTCTCAGCTTTATCATCTATTTTAAAATTAATGATATCCTTTCCGCGCTCCTCGTAAGAAGCTGGATATTTTTCCTTTACTTCGTTTATATAAAGCCCATCCCAGGCTCCGAGACTCATCTCGCGGAATTCTTTTATTTCTTTTACTACGAATTTTTTATCAATATTACTTGCTATGATTTCCGCGCTTTCCCTTGCCCTCGCAAGATCGCTGCAGTATATAACATGAGTATTCGGCTCAAAATGCCGGAGTTCAAGCCCTACATGAACGCACTGATCCTTTCCTTCTGCGTTCAGCGGCACATCCGTCTGACCAAGAAATATTTTTTCTTTATGCCGCTGAGTTTCTCCGTGTCTTATGAGTATCAGCCTGCGAGTTCTTTTCACACCGCCTCCGTGCTTTTCCAAATCTTTATTTTCTAAAAATTCGTACATCTCCTGCCCGATCACGCCTTCTATAAATTTCATAACTTCGCCCGCGCAGTATATGCGCTTTTCTATAACGGCGAGAGCATCCGGATTATCCGCCCATTTTTCTTTTACCGGTTCAAGCCTCTCGGTCAGCGTAACAAGTTTTTCTTCCTGACGCAGCTTATCTGACAAGCATACAATATCCTTTTCCGTAACATCTGAAACAGGTACGGAAGGGATATAATTCATGTGTTCCATGACAATCTCGGCAACTTCGGGATATCCGTAGTCTAAAGCAACCTTGGAGCCCTCTTCCCAGTGCTTTTTCTTTATGCGCAGCACGTCGTGAAGAAGACCGGAAGCCCTCACGAGGGGAACGCTGAGATCGTAACCGAATTTATTTAATTCTTCTGTAATAGCTACTGCAGTTTCTGTTACCGCATAGCAATGTTTTATTACATGAGCTGGAGTTCCCATTCTCTCCAGGATTTTATCACATTGTTCCTGCGTCGGATATTTGTTTTCGTTATAATAATTCGCCAACTTACGATACGCTTCCTGGGTATCCATATCCAGCGTAACGCCTTCGCAATTGGTATCTATCCTGATCATTTTATCTTCATATTTGGATGTTACGGATTTTATGCCGTTCTCACCGTCACTGTTTAAAATTTCTTCCGCAAACAACGCCGGAATACACAACGGATGCCCTTTCCTGCCGTCGAAACACGGCACAACAAAACAATCTGAATTATCGTAATGTTTGTTTAAAACAGCTTTGAAAATATACGGAGGTATTAGCGGTATATCCACAGGCGTCATCAAATAACAATCGTTGCCATTATTTCTTGCAGCCTCTATCCCTTTCTTTATGGAAGTAAACATTCCCTGCTCAAAATTTTCATTATAGACGGTATTTACGCCCTTATCTGCCAAAAATTCACTTACAACCTCTCTGTTATATCCTACAATGACAAAAATATCCTCGACTCCTGCAAATTTTAAATTATTAATAAGAATCTCAAGAGAATTTTTATCGCCAATTTTCATCAGAGGCTTAAATTCTTTCATTCTTGAAGAAAATCCGGCAGAAAGAATAAGACCGGCTGGTTTTCTTTTTACTATCATTTTGGTGACCTCACCTGAAATTTTTAATTTATGTAGGAAATATCGTTTATGATATTAACGTAATATCAACAATGTCTGCCTTTAAAAAGAATCGGCAAAGCCGACTTTGTTATTTTATATATTTATTTTAGTATATCATATACACAGCTATTTTAAAAGCGCAGCATAATGGGTATATTTTTCTTGTTATTATATAGAAAATATCATATACGATATCTGGACTATTGTGGAAATTTTATTATAATTATTAATCAAAAAATTTCTTCGTATTTTATATTGACAGTTCATGTTTATGCGTTATAATTAGTTTTAGTTAGTTTTGATACTCAATTTCTCTTTTAAATAATATTTATATTATATTTTTCAATATAATATTGGTATGTTAAGAACTAAAACAATATTTTGACCGATATTGCAGCTATCCGGTCGACCATACAGGCTGTTCATACAAAATGAACAGCTTTTTCCTGTTATAGCAAGCTCCTTTCACTGCTAATAATATACAGTAATTCAGGCAAATAACTATTTACACACCGTAAAATCGTATTTCTTGACATATCACCCTGTAATTATACAATATTAATAAAAGTTTTTACTCATTTTGAAAGGATCTGTAATATGGATAAAAATAATGTTAAAGGCTCTCTTTTCAGATGGAGCGAGGAATCTGTAGAATGGTACGAAACGGCTTCCGAATATACTGGATATCATGAAAAGCTCAAAAAGATCATATTGCCGTACTTGGACAAAAACGATACATGCTGCGAACTTGCCTGCGGCACCGGCGCCCTTGCCCGCCGCCTTGCTCCTTTTGTATCTTCATACACAGCAAACGATCTTGATCCAAACGCCGTTGCTTTTTTAAACAGACGATTGAAATCAGAACCGCAGGAAAATATTAATATATATTCCGGGGACTGGCACTATATGGTAGGAAAATATCAATTTAACACAGTTATTTTCAGTTATTTCAGCGCTGTTCTACGCGATTGGGAAAATCTGAAAAAAATAACGACAGATAAAGTTATAAGTATAGCTCCACGCAAAGACGGAAGAAAACTCAGAACTGATTCAGACAAAATTAATAATCCCGAAAAGGTTGAGCGCAATAACGGTCACGCTTTTGAAACCTATGGCGCAGTAATGGAATTTTTGGATGAAAAAAATATATCTTATGAATCGTTTTCTTTAGATCTTGAATTCGGTCAGCCCTTTTACGATTTAGATTCAGCGATAAAATATATAAAATATTACTATAAATTAGATGAGAACGATGTAGATAATTTTATAAATGTAAAATTTAAAAAGACAGATTACGGTTGGTATTTTCCTAAACTTAAAGAAATCGGCATAGTTATAGCAGACATAAGATCGGAAAAATAACGTACTATAAAAAATACGGTGACTCGCATTAAGTCTGTATGCAAAAGAAGATAAATATTTATATTTCTGCTGCAGACCGCGCGCCACCGTATAAATTTTAATATCCGAAAGGCTGTTACAGATCTAAGCCTTTTTCGTCGATCACTTTTCTGATCTCAGCCAAAAATCCGCTGATAGATTCCCATTCTTCCGCAGTTTCCACCGGTCTGAGCTTGTCCTCCTCAGGGACATCCGGTCTGTAAGAAACTACGAACATGTTTTTTCTGCCTTCTTCATTTCTTGAATTATCTGTATAAACAAGATAATCCTTGCCGGTATCTTCATTCTTAAATTTACTGATGATTTGACATTCCAGCGGAAGATTCTGATCGTTATATACCGCGATCAGTTCGCCATCATATTCCATGCTTTTCCTCCTGTTTGCATGCGCTTTAAACAGCAACGGGATATTTAACCTGCTGCACTTAATATGATATGATAATTATACTTAAATAAAATATTCATCAATTATATTTTGCGCAATTAAGATAAAAGACGTCTGAAAAACAGACGTCATTACTATCGCGATGGTTAGAGAGCTCTCGTCACCCTATTAGATTTTATGCAGCGAGTGCATACGTTCATCTTTTTAACAGTGCCGTTTACGTT
>JAAVYD010000083.1 GCA_022790955.1 Bacillota bacterium | reverse complement strand
CATGTGATCTAAAATTCTTATGGAACATACCGGAATATTAGATGCTGTATTTCATTAAAACACAAATATTTTCAACCTAAATACCCCTGCCGTCAGAATTTTTCTAACAACAGGGGTATTTAGGTTGAAAATATTTGTGTTTTAATGAAATACAGCATCTAATATTCCGGTATGTTCCATAAGAATTTTAGATCCCATGAATATTAGAATGATGCCTCCGGCTATTTCAGCTTTTGATTTGTATCTGCTGCCAAAAATGCTGCCGATTTTTATACCTGCCGCCGAGAATATAAACGTCGTTGTACCTACTATAATAATGGATTGGAATATATTTACTTTTAGGAAGGCGAATGTCACTCCGACAGCGAGAGCGTCGATGCTCGTAGCGACAGCCAGAAGAAACATATTTTTGAAGTCAAACGAAGCGTTATCGTTATCCTCGCTTTTTGAAAATGAACTTTTTATCATATTAATACCTATGCAGCCGAGCAGTATGAAAGCGATCCAGTGATCGAAAACGATTATGTAGCCTTGGAAAGCAAAGCCAAGAATATATCCCAAAAACGGCATAAGCGCCTGAAAACCTCCGAACCATGCGCCTGCAATGCTCATTTGCCTTATTCCAGCCCGACCGGCAGCAAGTCCTTTGCATATAGAAACAGCAAAAGCATCCATAGAAAGTCCGACGGCGATTAAAAATAATTCTATAAAATCCATAATAAAACCCTCTGAAATAAATTAATTTTTTAAAGTATATTCGGGATATTGAGGAAATATTAATATTTTATTGTGAATAAAAATATAATTATTTAGCTTATACAGAAATTTTATATAAGAAAAGAATTATTTTTGATAATTACCTTAATAATCGTATTGGGAAGAGGATTTCTTCCGCCTGCGGCAGAAGCTATGGAACGAGCGGTATGGCAGTATGTAGGATTGTTTGTTGTGCTGATGTTTTCTATTATTTCCGGCGCTATGCCAGACTGATGCGCAGGACTTCTCTGCTGTGGTATTTTGGTCGTCTGCAAGATCGACAATTTTGGCGTAGTGTTTTCAAATTTTGACAATTCGACAGTATAACTGATAATAGCTATTTGTACTTTTTCTACAGGTTTAGCGAACAGCGGATTTTTAAAACGCTGCACACCGCATTTAATAAAATTATTTCCGGCAGCTTGCAGGGGACAGGCTGTGGTTTTTATATTTATGAGTGGGATACTGTATTCACTGATACCAATCGCTACGGCAAAAGTTGGAATTCCGACTCCTCTTGCATGCGAAATAGGCGAAACTTCAGGGCTTACAAAACGAAGCCGAGGTTATAGTAGGGATTTGGTGCATGGGATTCTTAGCTGGCTGATATTTGAAAACAGTTTTTATATCCGGTTCGGTTATGTGCGCCGTAATGGATAGTTTTATGGGAGAAAGAGATTACTGCTCAGAATGCCTGGTTTAAGACATGTTGACCATTCTTTGTGATCGGATTGATAATACTTTATTTATTCTGCGTAATTTACTGTGCGCCTAAAAAAGATGAAGTAAAAGAATTGTCTAAAGAGCTTTCTGATAAAGGAAACTGGAGCATGATCGTTTTTATAGCTACGTTTATGGGATTTTCTGGATACTATGAGTACAACGGGCGTGGGAAATGTAGTCGCTGAAATGCTAAATTCTATTATATAGCCTATCGTTTCAAATACGTATATATTTATTTCTTTCCTGCATATATGAATGAAGGAAAATTTATCGAGTTATAAATCAGGTCGTGTTGGCTAAATAGAATATAAAATTTCGAGGAAAACATATTGACATAAGTGTACTTACTGTATATACTGTTAATATACAGAATAAAGAGGTTGGAAAATATCAAATTATATAATGCATTAAACATATAATTTCTTTTAAAAACAAGGACAGGTGAGTAATTGGATATTTTTATAGAGAATAAAAGCGGAGCACCTATATATGATCAGATTTATACTCAGATCAAAAATCAGATTATAAGCGGGGCGCTTCACGAGAATGATATGCTGCCGTCTATTAGAAATCTTGCTAAGGATTTGCGTATAAGCGTAGTTACGACAAAACGGGCTTACGATGAGTTAGAAAAAGAGGGTTTCATTTATACGATTCCGGCAAAAGGCTGTTTTGTTGCGCCTAAAAATATAGAATTGCTTAGGGAAGAAAGTCTGAAAAGAATAGAAGCATATATGTATAAAATAATACAGCTTGCGTCTTCCTGTAATTTGACAAAAGAAGATATTATTGAAATGTTCGAGATAAATATGGAGGAATAGTATATGAATGCACTGGAAATAAAAAATCTTACCAAGAATTATGACGGATTTAAACTTGATAATCTTAACCTCACTTTACCCAGTGGGTGTATTATGGGTCTTATCGGAGAAAACGGCGCGGGAAAAAGCACGGTTATAAAGCTGATTCTCGATATTATAGAAAGAGATTCGGGAGAAATAAGGATTCTCGGTATGGATAACCGCAAGAATATAGTACTTGCAAAAGAAGATGTAGGAGTGGTATTGGACGATATTGGCATTGTGGAATGTATGAATGCAAGGCAGGTCGGAAATATCATGAAACGTACTTTTAAAAATTGGGATGATGCGGTTTATGAAAAATATATTAATGAAATGTCAATACCGATGGAAAAGAAATTCAAGGAATATTCTAAAGGTATGAAGATGAAACTGGGTATCGCGATAGCTATGTCTCACGATCCCAAACTACTTATATTAGATGAAGCTACGAGCGGGCTTGATCCAGTAGTCAGAGATGAAGTATTAGATATATTCAGCGAATTTACGAGAGATGAAAATCATTCTATTTTAATGTCGTCGCATATCGTAAGCGATCTGGAAAAGATATGCGATTATATAGCGTTTCTGCATAATGGAAAATTGATTTTATGTGAAGAAAAAGATGTTTTGCTTGGGGAATATGGTATAGTACGCTGCAATGCAGAGGATTTCTGCAGGATTGATTCCAAGACTGTGAAAGGCAAAAAAGAATCGCCTTACGGTATTGAGGCGATAGTAAAAAGGCAGTTTGTTCCTCCAGAAATGAATATAAGTCCTATTAGTATTGAAGAATTATTTGTTTATATGGTGAAAGGGGAGAAATAGTATGTCGGCGTTGCTTTTAAAAGATTTCTACATGATATTAAGATACTGCAGAGCGTTTTTTCTTTTGATAGCAGTGTTTTTTGCGATTTCCTTAGTGCAGGAAGAAACGGTCTTCTTTTTGATATATCCCATTATTTTGGTAAGCATGATACCTATAACTCTGTTATCGTACGATGAAAGGGATAAATGGGATAAATACAGTTCTGCGCTGCCATATACAAGAGCTCAGCTTGTTTCATCGAAATATCTAATAGGTTTGTTTGGAGGTTTGCTGGTTCTTTTGATATCCTGTCTGATACAGGCTGTTAAAATGACTAAGATGGGTATTTTTGATATGTCATACTATATGGAAATATGCGAGATGCTTTTTGATATATCACTTATGGCTCCGCTGCTGGTGTTGCCGTTTGTATTCAAATTTGGCGTTGAAAAGGGCAGGATAGTGTATTATATTGTCATATTGGGAATAAGCATAGGCGCTGCGGCACTTACAAGTATAGAACTTAATGTGAAAAGTTTGATGCCTGATTTTAGTATAAATTACCATATGTTCACTGCAGCCATAATAGTTTTTTATATTATATCATGGAGATTATCAATAGTGTTTTATAGAAAAAGACAATTGTAATATGAAGGCAATATTAGGGGGAATTATAAATATATTTAAAATTATATAAAAGCAGTTAGTTAAAGATTCACCATAGGCGTTATATGTTGACAATTCCGTAATTTGCATATACTCTAATATAAGCGATTTTATCGTTATATTATATGGAAGGAATATTCGTGAATGAGAAAAATTACAGAGGTAATTGCGGCATTGATTTTGGCAGTGTGTTTAGCAGCATGCGGTGACATTTCAGAAAGCAAAATTCAGATAGATTCTGAAACATTGGTATATGGAAGCGGTGATTATACAAGAATAAATCCAGCTATGGATGAGCATGGCGAGATAAATACGCTTATTTTTGACGGGCTGACCCGTCACGACGGAAATAACAAAGTGATTCCCGCTTTGGCGGAGAACTGGAATTTTGACGAGAATACTAATACATATACGTTTAACCTGAGGGAAAATGTAAAATGGCACGATGGAGAATTTTTAACTGCTGAAGATGTAAAATTTACGATAGAATCTATTATGGATGTGAAAAATAGATCTGAAAACGCGCCGGATTATGAAGATATTGAAGAAATTGTTGTAATAGATTCGCATACTATAAGTTTCGTATTAGATTCTCCTAACGCAGCTTTTCTGAATTATATGACAATGGCTGTTTTACCTCAGCATCTTCTTGAGGGCGAGGATATGCAGACTTCAGACTTTTTCCTTAATCCTGTGGGAACAGGACCGTACATGTTGGATTCGTGGGAGAAAGGTCAGGCTATCACGCTTAAAAAGAATGATACTTATTATATGGGTGAACCTAATATAGATACTGTTATATTTAAGATAGTTCCTGACGACAGCGTAAGGGCTATGCAGTTAAGATCCGGAGAATTAGATCTCGCCATTCTTACTCCGAAAGATGCCAAAACTTTTGAAGGTACAGAAGGATTTGTAAATTATCATATGGAAACTTCGGATTATCGAGGCATAATGTTTAATTTTAATAATGAATATTGGCAGAAAAACAAGGATATTATTCCTGCTGTGTGCTGTAGTATAGATCGTGATGCTATTGTAGATACCGTGTTGCTTGGGCGTGGCGAAGCGGCTTACGGACCGCTTCAGCGTAATGTGTATAATAATGAAAATGTAGATCATTACGATTACGATCCACAAAGAGCGCAGTCAATATTGCAGACTGCAGGATGTGAGAAAAGAGAGGATGGATTTTATTATAGGAATGGTAAAAAAATAGGGTTTATCATAAGCGTGGGTGCGGGAGATCAGGTAAGGGCTGATATTGCTCAGATTGCAGCTCAGCAGCTTAAGAAAACGGGTATAGATGTAACGGTAGAAATAGTCGCTCAGGCCGATTGGAAAGAGCAGATGGCTTATTTAATAGGCTGGGGAAGTCCTTTTGATGCGGATAGTCATACGTATAAGGTATTTGGTACTCACAAAGGAGCAAATTATTCCGGTTATTCTAATGAATCTGTTGATTTCTATCTTAAAGAAGCGCGTCGTAACGCTGATTCAAAAGCGCGCGCTGATGCATATGGAAAATTCCAGCAAGCATTATCAGATAATCCAGCATATACTTTTATATGTTATGTTGATGCAGATTATGTTGCTGTTAGAGGAATAGAAGGTATTTCAGAAAATACTGTTATGGGACATCACGGAGTTGGAATCTTTTGGAATATAACTGATTGGGAAATTGAAAGATAACAAGTTACAATCTAAAAATTAGAAAGTTATAGAAACTAATCTGATGATTTCATAATATCATTGCGCAGGAATTAATATAAGAAGAAAAAGTATTGTAGGTTTAATAGATATACTTAGTATAAATTAATACGATTTCATATAATTTCAATATGGAAAATTAATAAATTATAATAAAATAAGATTGTTGTATAGGCGTATTTAAATAAATAGAAATAAGATTTTGGGAGTCGTTGTTAAGACTTCCTTAAATTGTAGCAGAGGAATTAAATGAAAAAAATATTGGAGGTTGAAAATCTGTCGGTTAGTTTTAATACTTCTGCCGGAGAAATCGAGTCGATTCGGGGAGTGTCTTTTTCGTTGTATTCCGGAGAGATATTAGCAATTGTTGGTGAATCGGGTTGCGGAAAGAGTGTTCTTTGCAAGACGATTATGCGGTTGTTGCCGCCTATTGCAAGGATAAAATCAGGAAATATACGGACAGCGGATTTGGATATTATAGAATGCAGTGAACGGGATATGCAAAGAATTCGTGGTAATGTGTTTTCTATGGTTTTTCAAGATCCTATGATGTCTTTAAATCCTACGATGCCTGTGGGAAAACAGATTGCGGAGGCCATACGTGTACATGAGCGGAAAATCAGCAGGGAAGAAATACAAAAAAGAGTATTGAAATTAATGGAACTTGTGGGTTTTGATCGATGTGAAGAAAGATATAATCTGTATCCCCATAATTTTTCCGGAGGAATGCGTCAGCGGGTTGTAATAGCGATCGCTCTTGCTGCAGGAGCTGAAATATTATTTGCGGATGAGCCTACTACATCTCTTGATGTAACTATACAATCTCAAATTTTGGATTTGCTGAGCAGTATTAATAAAAAAAGAGGCACATCTACGATTTTGGTATCTCATGATCTGGGAATAGTAGCAAGAGCGGCTGATAGGGTTGCTGTGATGTATGCGGGAAAAATCATTGAACTTGGTACTACGGAGGATATCTTTTATAATGCAAAACATCCATATACAAAAAGTCTGCTCCGTTCGCTTCCTGCGTTTTCAGAAGGAAAACGTCTTTACAGTATTCCAGGTACGCCACCAACTTTGATAAATCCATTAAAACGAGATTTATTTGCTCCACGTAATGATTATGCCCTTGCTATTGATTATGAAAAAGAACCTCCTATGTTTCAAGTATCTGATTCTCACAAAGCAGCTACATGGCTACTCGATAAGAGGGCTTCAGGAATTGAAATGGACGATAGTAGATTTGATTATACAAATAAAGAAAAAGATTTAAGTTATCAGAAGTGTGAAGAGGGCAATAAAGAAGGTTTAAAGATTGACAAATACGAAAACAGACAAAATAGCTTATATGACAGTAAGAAAGTACTTATTGATATCAGGCATCTTACTCATAGATTCAAGATATCAAAGCGATCTTCAATATGCGCAGTGAACGATGTATCTTTTAATATACACAGAAGCGAGATTTTTGGCATAGTGGGAGAATCGGGTTCAGGGAAGTCTACGATTGCTCGGTGCATTATGAATATTTATAATCCGTCGGAAGGTCAGATAATTTATAATGGAATAAATACATGCAATTCGTCTGAGTTTCGTAAAAACAAAAGGCTAATGCAGACTGATAGACAATTTATATTTCAGGATTCCGCATACAGTCTGAATCCAAGAATGAAAATAGCGGATATTATAAGCGAACCTCTTATTGTAAGAGGGACAAGCATATCGAAAAAAGAAGCTCGGAAACAAGCGGAGATGCAGATGAGTGCGGTAGGGCTTGAGCCGTTTTTTGCGGATAGTTATCCTGAAGATCTTTCAGGCGGTCAGCGTCAGCGAGTTGCTATTGCAAGAGCGCTTATTATAGATCCGGGATTTATAGTTGCAGATGAGCCGACTGCATCTTTAGATGCATCTGTTCAGGCGCAGATTATAAATTTGTTTCATGATTTGCAGCGTGAAAGGGGTTTTGCAGTTTTATTTATATCTCATGATCTGGCGCTGGTAAGATATCTTTGCGATAGGGTAGGCGTTATGTACAAAGGCAGATTTGTTGAAACAGCGCATACGAAGGAATTATTTGCGAATCCTTTGCATGATTATACAAAATCGCTGATATCTGCTATTCCTGTTCCAGATCCTAAAAAAGAGAGAAGTAAGCCGTCGGTTAAATCTTATAATGATTCGATGAGTTGTGGTCGTATGATCGAAGCTAAGCCGGAACATTTTGTGTATCGAAAATTATAAAGTTGAATACTATATAATTATATAATATTTTATAAATAAATAAAACACATTAGAATTTATTCTCCTATATACTTTGGAAAAAAGTTTATCGGTAATTAAGTGATTTAAATTATATATTTCGGGATTGCAAGGGGTGAAAAATGCCTGTAAACAAAAGTCTGTTGGGCGTAAGGATATCGGATATCAATAAAAAAAGAATTGTATATTTCGGTAAAAAATTATTTCTTTTTTTACTGAGTATTTTTATTCTATCTGTGTTTGTATTTTATGCGGCAAGGCTGATTCCGGGAGATCCGTTAATTTCCTTTTACGGTGACGCTGCGGAAAGAATGAACGTTGCTGAGCGAAGCGATGCTGAAAAAATGTTAGGTTTAGATGGTCCGATTTTTTATCAGTATATAAGATGGATCAAAAACGCTGTTAACGGAGATTTTGGAATTTCATTTCAGTATAAGCAACCGGTAGAGGAATTGATTTCAGGCAGGATAGGAGGAACTCTTTTACTTGGCAGCGTGAGTTTCCTGATTCTATTTGTTTTAACTATTGTATTTGGTATTTTGTGTACCTGGTTTGAGGGCAGGCTGCCGGATAAGATAATATGCCGATTAGGTACTGTTTCAAGCTGTATACCTGAATTTTATTTATCGTTAGTATTAATATTTATATTTTCAGTATCGCTACGCGTGCTTCCCGCAAGCGGAGCGTATACTATCGGAAGCGGCGGAGATATTGCAGACCGCATTAAGCATTTAATAATGCCTGTTACCGTAGTGGTCGTCGGGCATTTGTGGTATTATGCATACATAATTAGGAACAGAATGCTTGAGGAGGTCAGAGAAAATTATGTGCTTCTGGCAAGATCAAAGGGGCTTAGCCGAGGCAGAATATTGTTCGTTCATTGCCTTCGCAACGTTATGCCGTCTTATCTTAGCATAATGGCGGTAGCTGTACCTCACATTCTATGCGGAACTTACATAGTCGAAACAGTGTTTTCATATCCAGGGATAGGTATGTTGGCTTATGAAAGCGCGATATTTAAGGATTATAATTTGCTTATGGTGTTGTGCATAATATCTGGAGTTCTTGTTATTTTTTTCAGTATATTGAGCCAGATCATCAGCGAACGAATAGATCCGAGGCTTCGGACTGATCAGGCAATGTATGGAAAATTGGTTTCGGAAGAGAATATTTCTGATAGTTTAAAAGGTAATGAAGAAAGCAGGTTTAAGGATAAATGTGCTGATATTAAGGAAAGTGGCGGAGAGCGTGAATTAGAAAATATAAAAAATCCTGCTGACGGAATGGAGAAAAAGATATTCATTGAAAAAACAGAAATACAATATTCAGATAATAAAACAGAATATTCGGATAATGGTTCGTCAGAAACTGAAAGTATGAGCGAAGTGACAGATAAAGGGTTTGAATCAGACGGCAGCGAGTTATTCAGGATAGTAGGAAGAATTAATGAGCCGGAGATTGCTCCAATAAAACGGAAATTTGGGATAAAAGGGCTACCTGTAATATCTATCGTTATACTTGCAGGCATACTATTTGCCTGTATATTTTGCGAATTAATAGCGGTAAAAGATCCTGCTTATTTAGATCTGGCAAATTGCAGTGTTGCGCCTGATGATGAATTTTGGTTTGGAACAGATACTCTGGGTCGGGATATTTTTTCAATGGTCTGGTATGGCGGCAGAGTATCGCTTTTTATAGGATTGATATCGGCATTTATATCTGCGGTGATCGCCATAATTGTTGGAGCTGTCAGCGGATTTGCTTCCGATCGTTTGGATTTATTTTTAATGAGGATTACAGAAATATTTTTAAGCGTACCAAGTTTGCTTATAATAGTATTGTTTCAGGCAATAATTGGAGAAATCAATATTTTAAGCATTACTGTTGTTATTGGTATTACAAATTGGATGGGTATTGCTAAGGTCGTGCGAGCGGAAGTGCGGAGAATAAAAAACAGCGAGTATGTGATAGCGTCTGAAATTATGGGCGGCGGATTTTTTCATATTCTCCGGAAGCATTTGATGCCTAACTTTTTTCCTGCGATAATGTTTATGTTGGTGATGAATATTTGCAGTGCGATAACTATGGAATCTACGCTCAGTTTTATGGGAATAGGGCTTCCGATTGAAGTTATTTCTTGGGGAAGTATGCTATCTTTATCTGAAAAGGTATTTTTAACAGGTTCGTGGTGGATTATAGTTATTCCTGGATTGTTTTTGATAATAACCCTCGTTTGTTTTACTAATATTGGAAATTATGTAAGGAGAAATGCGAGCCACAGACACAGTAATTTGTAGAAATTTAATGTTAATAGAAGATAGAATGAAATATTTTGTGACTTTTTTTCATATACCCGAAGAATGCTGAATTAAGCATTATATGCAAACAAGGATGGATTCATAAAGAAAACATCCTTGAATTGCATAATAATATATTTCATATTTGATGTATTAGAGTTTATATCTTATTCAATAAATTACCATAGAAGGGGAATTCACAGACGTTTATTCACAGTCCCCTTTTTAGAAAAATCGGGAAACCTTTTATAGGTTTCCCGATGAAATACGTCTTATAATCAGTTACGGTTTATTTATCGTTTATTCAGATGTTTCCCGCAGCCTTTCTACAATGCTCTGTTTCTGCACCGAATAGAGAACCGGCGATGGAAGTAAGATTCCAATTATAAGAAGTATAGGAATTGTCATTATAAGAGGAAGTATTGTAAAATGGTACGAGAAGAACCACATATTCGCAGATAAGTTTTGTACGATAAGCGCGGACATTAATATTCCGAACAGCATTGATACTATTCCTGCTGATGCAGTATAATAAAGACCTTCCATTATAAGCATTCGTCTGAGTTGCTTTGTAGTCATTCCTATAGACTGAAGCATGGCGAATTCTCTGCGGCGGGTCAAGATGCTCGTCAGCATAGAATTAATAAAGTTCAGTATGCCGATTAATGCTATGATTGCACTGAGGGCGCCGCCGACTATAAGAATCATGTTGCGCATTCCTTCAAATTCAGATGTTCTTGTGAGCTTTGAACTGTAATTCATGGTCGGTTCTGTGGTTTCTGTGTAGTTTTTTATGAAACGTTCCATGCTCCTTTCATATTTATCGTCCACATTATAAGCGTAGCTCATTGTACCCGGTACGGCAACCATTTGTTTGTAAATATTGGCAGGAAGATAAAATGAATAAGAGTAAGATAGACCGCAGGAATTAGTATATGTTTCTACGCCTACTTTTGCCATGATTTTGTATTGATACGTCATGTATTCGTTTTCTTCGACAGTTTCGCCTATCCCTTTATAATTATGAAGGGTAATGGTTTCGCCTATTTCGTAGTGAGATGAATCCCACAGAGGTTTGCCGTCGTCGCCAAGAAGGATTCCTTCAAGAATATATTCTCCGGTTTTCAGTTTTTCAATATCTATTTCGCCTTCAAGTACTTCAAGGCGTTTTAGAGGCAGGTCTTCCAGACCGTAAACAGCAGGGAACAAGTGTCCGTTATCATCCTTGACCTCGTTAATATCATCAGCTTCCAGACGGAAACATTCAGGATCTCTTATATTGGCGTACAACCGTCCGCCTTCTTCAAATCCCGGCTGCTGCTGAACAGCTTCTATCATGGTTTCTGTCACGCTGTTTTCCGGACCGCTGAAATTATAATTGAAATAGTCTGCGTGGGCAATAAGATAATCTGTATCAACAAACTTAGATACAAATTTATCTATATCGAAACCTATGCTGAATGTGTATATTGTATTAAATAAAATCAGACTTAACGACATGGAAACAACTACGAGAATCGTTCTTTTCTTGCTGCGTCCAAGGTTTGCAGCAGCCATTTTTGTAATTTTGGCGCCATTTGTTGAGTTGTGTTTTTTAATATTAATATTTCCGCCTTCAGTATATCGCACAGCTTCCACGGGCGAAACCTTGGCGGCGATACGTCCGGGTTTTGCAGTGCTTATGGTTACAGTGATAAGCGCAAATATCGTACTGCCTATGAATATCAGCGGATTTGCAGAGATGCTGTAATCTAAAGCAGCATAATATGACGTATCCATTATCACAGGAACTATGCTGCAGCCTGTAAAGTAGCCGATTATAAGTCCGAACGGTATGCCTATAAGTGATAGAATAAGTGATTGACGTCTTATGATGCGTTTAATTTGCCTGCCTGTGGTTCCTATGGTTTTAAGCAGCCCGTAAAATCGTATATCTTTAATGACTGAAATCTGAAATATATTATAGATGATTAAGTAGCCTGTCAGTATTATCAGCAGCAGCGCTGCAATTACAGCAGCTACAGTGGTTGGTTCCATATCAAAATTAGTAGACATGTAAGACCAGTTTACGTTATTATGAATATAATGCGGATCGTTTTCGTCAGTGGAAAAGCCGCTTTCTGTAACAAGACGGTCCATTTTGTCTTCCAATCCAAAGGAATTTTTAAACATGATATAGCTGTTTATAACGCCGGTCATGCTGAGATCTTCGGAATAGCTGTTGTAAAGCTCGTCTATATGTTCATCTACATAAGCGCGGGAGGTTATCATAATGGAAACGGGAAATGCCGGGTCTGCATCCCACCATCCGGATAGTACGAAATCTCTTTTGATTTCTTTGCCGTGAATAATCAGGTTGAGAGTAACGGGCGAACCGATTTTCTGTTCGATGCCAAGCAGTTGTATAGTTCTCGTATCCATGGCTATATCATTTGCAGCCTGAGGTTTATGACCTTCAGAAGGCTCGCAGAAGCCCAGTTTCATGCCAATATCGTCCATATAATAAAGTTCACCATGACGTTTGATAAGTTCAGCGTTTTCTACGCTGTCGCTGAGCAGCCTGTTATATGATATTTCATCTATGAGTTTATGATTCTTTACGGCATCGTATTGTTCGTCTGTGATGTATTTTAAAACTCCCATGCCGTCGCCGCCCGCCATTCTCATGGTCTGTTGCTGAAAATTTTCTATCATTCCGCTGCCGATGGTAAATAGTGTAGTAAAAAGTACGGTGGTAAGAGCTATGGCAAGTACGGCAATGATATTTCTCGATTTACTACTTTTAAGACTTCGTTTAGAAAGCCTGCTTATTGCTTTTTTGCTGTTTACATTAAACATTTCTGTCACCTGCTATCCTTCCGTCTTCGATTCGAATAATGCGATCAGCCATCTGGGCAATTTCTTCGTTGTGAGTTATCATTACGATAGTTTGAGAGAAACGTTCGCTCGTAACCTTTAAAAGTCCCATAACATCCAAACTAGTTTTGCTGTCCAGGTTTCCTGTAGGTTCATCTGCAAGGATTATCGCGGGCTTGGAAGCTAAAGCGCGGGCTATAGCAACGCGCTGCTGCTGACCGCCGGAAAGTTGGTTCGGCATGCTGGTTGACTTCTGAGATAGTCCGAGGGTCTGGAGTATATTGTCTATATGTTTCATATCTGGTCTGTTTCCATCGAGCTCTATTGGAAGCACTATGTTTTCATATACATTGAGCACCGGCACGAGATTATAACTCTGAAAAATAAAGCCGATTTTGCGTCGTCTGAAAATAGTAAGCTCATCGTCGCTCAGGGAAAATATGTTCTTTCCTTCTACTTCTACTTTGCCGCCGGAAGGTCGATCCAGACCGCCGAGCATATGGAGTAGCGTGGATTTTCCGCTGCCGGAGGTTCCTACTATGGAGGCAAATTCTCCTTTTGCCACAGATAAATTTACGCCGTCCAGCGCTTTTACTGTAGTATCGCCGGAACCGTAATATTTTTTCAGATCAGTTGTTTTTAAAATATTCATTGCGATTTCCTTTCATAAAAATAGTGTATGTAAACCCTTTTTACATACACTATTATGCAGCATAAATTTTTCGGAAATCTTTTCAGAATCTTACGGTTCTGAAAGATTTGAATTTTTTAAAAGAAAAACGGAAAATTCAGAACCTTTGCCCGGCTGAGATTTCACTTTAACATAACCGTCTTCTTTTTTCAGGATTATTCTCGTAAGGTAAAGCCCGATACCTACGCCTGGTTCGCTGCTTACAGAGGGGGCTCTGTAAAATCTCGTAAATATTTTTGCTGTTTCCTCTTCGTTCATACCAATGCCGGTATCTCTTATATTAATAGAAACGAACATTTCAAATTCTTTTACAGATATAAAAATCTTCCCGTCCGGAGGCGTGTATTTTACAGCATTATCCACTATATTAGAAATGGCTTCTGCAGTCCATTTCAGATCGAATACCGCGGAAGTATCGGGAAAATCATCTATTGTAATGTTAATGTTTTTCTGTTGAGCGGCGGCTTTATGGTCGATTTTTGAAAGAAGTTCTTTTATGCTGTTGTTCTCAGGTGTTACTGTGATTACGCCGCTTTCGAGCCGGGAAGTTTTAACGAGAAGCTGTATAAGGAAATTCAGCTTTTCGGACTGTTTTTGGATCTGCGGCAATATTTCTTTAGTATCCACGACATTGTTTTGCTGGACGGCTTCGCCAAGCAGGCTTGTGTAAAGCAGTATATTTGAAATAGGAGTTTTAGTCTGGTGGGAAATGTCGCCGACTAAAGTTTTTATAGCGTTTCGTTCCTGTATTATGCGTTTTTGCTCTGTTTTTCCTGCTGAAAGATAGCGGTGCATTTTGGATTCCAGTCGTGAAAGACTGTGTTCTGTAAAATTTTTTTCAGAAAATTTGCCGTCGGCAGCATCGTCTAACATTTTGTTTAAGTTATTAAGTATTTTAAAAGTGCTGATATACATAAATGTTGCTGCCGAAACAGATAGTAAAGTTATTAATATTAAAATTATATACATAATTAAACTTCCCAAGTGTATCCTATGCCGTAGACTGTTTTTATCGGAGCGTTCGGCAGCTTTTCTCTTAGTCTGCTTACTGTGACGTAAAGGGCGTTTTCCTCTACAAATTCTGCGCCGTCCGTCCAGATTCGGTCTATGAGAGTATCCTTTGTTAGAGTAGAACCACGATTATTTACGAGGAGTTTCAGTAGTTTTTGTTCGGTTTTGCTGAGTTCTGCAGGAGCGCCGTTATCGGAGAACAGCATCGTGTCGAAATTAAAATCAAAGCCGTTTTGGCAAAAAATATTATCGTTGCCTGCGGAAACGTTTCTGCGGGATACCGCGTTTACCCTTGCCCGAAGCACAGCCAGAGAAAAAGGTTTTGTAATATAGTCGTCTGCGCCGGATTCCAGTCCGGTGACTATATCGAGTTCCATATCGTTTGCAGTAAGAAATATTATCGGAATGCGGCTTGCCGCACGTATTTCCCGACAAAAATCAAGACCGCTTCCGTCAGGAAGGTTTATATCTAAAATTATCAGATTGATAGTTTTATCGAGCAGTTCCCGCGCCTGATTTATAGAATAAGCCTGAAGGGTTCGCTCGGAGCTCAAGGAGAGAGCGATGCCGTTGTTAAGAGCTTTATCGTCCTCTACGATTAGAATGTTCAAAGGCGTTTCCTCCTTAGTGTTAGTTCGGTATTTTGTCTAAAAATTATTGTAAATTAAAAGCAGGCGGCTTGCAAGGATAAGAGATCGATTTTAGGTTTTGACGATATGTCGTGTTAATATATAAAATCATGGTAAATTATGTAATTAAAGCGGTTAAAATGTGGGTATAAATTTTTTAGTTGATTTTTTAAAACTGTTCGGTATCTGACGACAAAATCAGCAGTGATTTTTAATAGAAATCAGGCGTTGTACGTGATATATTAATTTAAGGTATAATTTGAAAGAACGTAGCTTTTTAACTGACAGCTGTCGATACTGCAATTAGTTCTAAGATTAATATTTCGATAATAAATTTATGAATATTGTTTAGGAGAAGTTTGGAAATATGAAATTCATAGTTGGATTAGGAAATCCGGGCAGAGAATACGAGAATACAAAACATAATGTAGGCTTTCTGACGGTGGATATACTGGCAGAAAAGTTAGGAATAAAAGTTAATAAAATTAAATTTAAAGGGCTTATAGGCGAGGGGTTTATAGGCGGAGAGAAAGTAATTCTTGTAAAACCACAGACGTATATGAACTTGAGCGGAAATTGTGTCAGGGAGGTTTTGGCTTTTTATAAAGCGGAGCCTTCAGATATGATTGTGATATACGATGACATAGATATACCATTGGGTACGCTCAGGATAAGGAAAAAGGGCAGCGCGGGCACTCATAACGGAATGCGGTCTGTAATATATGATATTCAGAGCGACAATTTTCCGAGAATAAGGATCGGAATAGGCAGCGAGCATAAAGGCGATCTGGTGAATTATGTTATCAGCGGTTTTTCAGGCGAAGCGAAGGACGAGATAGAAAAAACTATTCTGCGAGCTGCGGATGCTGCGATATGCATGGTAGAAAACGGAATAGACAAGGCTATGGGTGAATACAATACTAAGAAGAAAAAGAATACGGAAGCTGATTCGGAGGAATAGATTATGAATGACTCTGGTGTAAATGAATTAGTAGGGAAATTTGCCGCAGGTGATCTTGAAGGCATAGTGTATGCAGCCGGCATAACTGAAGGTCAGACGGCGTTTGTGGCGGCAGAAATAGCGAAAAAAACGAGCGGTCAGATTCTTATCATAACATCTACTTATGAAAGAGCAAAGAAGATGGAAGAGTTCATTACTTTTTTTGCTGAAGGTATTAATATAGAAACGCTGCCCGATGAAGAACGCAGCCTATTCGCTTACGACGCAAAGAGCAGGATATTAAGCTATAAGAGGATAGAAAGCCTTATTACGGCGCTTGAGGAAAAGCCCGCGGTATTTATTGCGCCTGTTATGTCCGCAGTAAAGGGCATGTGCGCGCGTCAGGAGTTTCAGGATTCGCGCATCGAATTTAAGGTGGGAATGGAAGTAGATTTTCAGGATATAAGAGAAAGACTTGCGAAAATCGGTTATGAGCGTACCGAGATGACCGAGGTGCGTGGTCAGTGCAGTATAAGGGGCGGAATTATAGACATATTTCCGCCGAGCAGCGAATATCCATACAGAATAGATTTATTCGATACCGAAGTGGATGATATTAAGTCTTTCGATCCGATAACCCAGCGTTCCGTAAGGCGGTTTGAGGAGATAGATATACCGCCGGCAGTGATAGCTGATCCCGAAAGCGGGGAAGCGGCTGATTATATATGGGATTATATGCAGGAAAACAGCGTTATAATAGCCGACGACTGGGATAGGCTTTGCGAACAGCGGGATCTTGCGGATCGGGAATGGGCTTCAGCCATGACTTCGGAAAACAGCAGCGAGCATATGTTTAAAGGCATAGAAGTGTTTACGGATATGACTGCGCTGACATCTGTTATGGAAAAGCGCCCAAGCCTTATGACTATGCCTTTTAATAAAACTCCAAAGTATGCGGAGCGTTTGGCTGATACAACTAACATAAACTGTGTGCCTGCGGCTGTCTTCAGCGGCAGGATGGATCATTACGGCGAGGAGCTCAGAAGGTTAGTTAAAGAAGGCTATGAAGTGCATGTAGTATGCGCGACAGAGGAGCGGCTTAAAAATCTCAGGGATTTTGCTCAGCGTTCGGAATTGGATACAGCAGATTTTGTCAGTGATTGGGATCATGCGGAAAATCATGGAGTCGGAGCAGATTATATTAATGATTCTGAAAGCGATGATAATATACAGTCAAAAATTGCAGATAGTCAGCCGGGAGCGAATAAAGTCAGTTATTCAAACATAATATACGAATCGGGATTCTTGCCATCCGGCATATATTTTACAGACGACAGGATCGCTTATATATCAGATAATGATATTTTTAAAAATACCAAGAAGAAAAAACGTCGAAAAAAGTCTTCAAAGGGAAAGCAGATTAAGGCGTTTACAGATCTTAAAAAAGGCGATTACGTGGTTCATGAAAATCACGGAATCGGGCGGTTTACGGGTATAGAACCACTGGTAGTAGAAGGTATCCGCAAGGATTACATGACTATCCAGTATGCAGGCAAGGACGTGCTGTATGTGCCTGTCGAGCAGATGGATCTCGTGCAGACGTATATAGGTTCAGGCGGCGCGTCGCCGAAGATGAATAAACTGAGCAGCGGCGACTGGAAAAAGACAAAGGCTAAAGCAAAGGCAGCTATCGCCAATATGGCAGAAGAACTTGTGCGTCTGAGCGCCGAGAGAACTGTGGAGCATGGTTTTGCTTTCAGTCCCGATACTCCGTGGCAGCGTCAGTTTGAAGATATGTTTCCTTATCAGGAAACAGAAAATCAGCTGCGCTGCATAGAAGAAATAAAAGGCGACATGGAATTGCCGTGGCCTATGGATCGGCTTTTATGCGGGGACGTCGGTTTCGGAAAAACCGAGGTAGCAGCAAGGGCTGTATTCAAGTGCATAATGGATGGCAAGCAGGCGGCTGTTTTGGTGCCGACTACTATTCTTGCGAATCAGCATTACCATACCTTTAAAGAGAGGTTTGAGAACTTTCCGTGCTCGGTAGATCTGCTGTGCAGGTTCAGGAGCGAAGCGCAGCAGAAACAGGCTATCGAAAATGTAAAAAACGGCAGTGTAGACGTTTTGATCGGAACTCACAGAATACTTTCCAAAGACATTAAATTTAAAGATTTGGGGCTGCTCGTTATAGACGAGGAACAGCGGTTCGGAGTGCAGCATAAGGAAGCGATAAAACATCTTAAAAAGAATGTGGATGTACTCACTCTATCGGCTACGCCTATTCCGAGGACGCTTCATATGTCCCTTTCGGGTATCCGCAGCATGAGTACTTTGGAAGAACCGCCGGAGGACAGGTATCCCGTGCAGACTTATGTTCTTGAACAGGACGATGCGCTTATCAGAGAAATTATAATGCGTGAAATAGACAGAGGAGGACAGGCGTTTGTTGTTTATAATCGAGTTAAAGGTATTAATACCGTTGCCGACGGCATAAGAACTTTAGTGCCGGAAGCTCGCGTGGCCGTTGCTCACGGTCAGATGAACGAAGGAAAACTTGAAGATATAATGCTGGAATTTATGGACGGCGGGTTTGACGTTCTTGTGGCGACCACCATAATAGAATCCGGCATAGATATCCAGAATGCGAATACATTAATAATATTAGACGCCGATAACTTTGGATTGGCGCAGCTTTACCAGCTTCGCGGCAGAGTAGGCAGGTCGGATAAAGCGGCTTACGCGTATTTTATGTACAGGAAAAATAAAGTTTTAAGTGAAGTAGCTGAAAAACGACTGCGGGCGATAAAAGAGTTTACTGAGTTCGGTTCGGGATTTCGCATAGCGATGAAGGACCTTGAGATAAGAGGCGCGGGCAATCTTCTGGGCACGGAGCAGTCCGGTCATATGATGATGATAGGATACGAACTTTACTGCAAGCTGATAGACGACGCGGTGAGAAAGCTAAGAGGTGAGAAAGTTCGGGAAGAAGAACCGGAAGTTGCGCTCGAAATTAAGGTGGACGCTTTTATCTCGTCTGACTATATAGAAGATGAAAAGCTGAAGCTGGATATGTATAAACGGATTGCTGAGATAAAATCTGCGGACGATATTTCCGATGTGACAGACGAGCTTATAGATAGATTCGGAGACGTTCCGCCTGAGACAGAATCGCTTATACAGGTCGCTCTTATTCAGGCGCGGTGCCGCGAAATAGGTGTGAAGCGGGTGGCTCTTGACGGAGGCAAAGTGCTGTTCGAGTTTTTCTCGGATAATAACGGGCTGACTGCGGAGGCGGTATCTAAATTATCAGAGGCTTACGGCATGAAGATGATCATTAATATAAGCGCAAGACCGTTTATTAAAATTCCCGCCGCAGGCAGGCAGAAGAAACTTTTGTCGGATATAGCTGAATTTCTGGATCTGTTTGATTAGGGAAATACGAGCGGCAGCGCCGTATTTGCGTAATCTGCATTTTGTGTTATTATTAATGTAAAGGAATATCCATAAGGAAACGTAACCGGAAATTCTCAGAAGGAATTTCAGCGAAACATACAGCTTATGTAAAAAAGGAGAACGAGCATGAATAATATGCTGAAAAAATTTACAGGTATTTTTCTTATCGCGGTTTTATTGCTTTCTGCGGCGGCCTGCGGCGGTGCGGCGGATCCGGAAGCCGAAGTCGCGTCTGTTAATGATGTAAATATAACTCAGAGAGATGCGGATAGCTTCAGCGTGCTGTATATGTATATGCTCGGCTACGATCCGTCTGAGCTGACGAGAAAAGAAAAGCAGGATATACTTGAGGATATGGTAGATACGGAGATTATACGTCAGCATTATGAGAGTTTGGAAGAAAGCGTTTACAGCGCGAATTATGATACCGATCTGGCTTCTTTTATGGCTAACGCCAAGAGCAGCGAGGAAGATTTTATAGCTCAGTATGAGATTACAGATGAAGATCTGACTAATTTTTATAGAAGTCAATATCTTACTCAGATTTTTTTCGCGGAAATTCAGGCGGCGAACAACGAACAGGATATGTACGCAAGGGCTTCCGAATATTATGAGGATAATAAAAAAGATTATAAGGTAGACGATGAAGTCAGGATAAGCGTTATTTTAACTGAAACAGAAGAAAAAGCGAACGAAGTAAAGACAAAGATTGCGGAAGGCGTGGATTTTGCAGCTCTTGCAGAAGAATATTCCATAGAAACCAATTCCGCGTCGAGCGGCGGAGATCTGGGATTTTTTACGAAGAAAGAGATTTCTGACGAATATACGGAATCGGTATTTCAACTTGGCGCGGGAGAAGTTTCCGAGCCGATTAAAACTGACGACGGCTATGTTATAGTAAAAGTAACGGACAGAAATGAAACAGGCTATAAACCGTTGGAAGAAGTTCTGCAGGATATTTATTATATTCTGTACGAAAAGTTATACGACGAAAAGGTTGAAACCTTAAAAAAGGATATGGAAGTCAAAATAGGAAAAGTAAAATAATTGGAGTAAAGTATGCACATTTGGGGGCATTTTTCGACTATAACCAAACACAGAAATATGGTAATGCGGCTGTGCTTTAAGATAGGTCTTTATCGTCAGGGTCTGCTGCACGATCTTTCAAAATATTCGTTTACTGAGTTTTGGCGGGGCTGCAGGTATTTTCAGGGAAACAGAAGTCCTAATAATTACGAGAGAGAAGTCACAGGGGTTTCTTTGTCGTGGCTTCATCATAAAGGAAGAAACAAGCATCATTTTGAATACTGGCTGGATTACGATAAAAATAATCCGGGCGGAGTTGTAGGCATGATTATGCCGCGGCGGTATATTTCAGAGATGTTCTGCGACCGGGTGGCTGCCTGCCGGGTTTACGAGAAAGGCGGTTACAGGGATTTTAGCGCCGCAGAGTTTTATTATAAAGGGCTTGGGCGTTATCTTATGAATCAGAAAACCCGGCATGAGCTGAGCTTTCTGCTGGAGATGCTCAGCGTAAAAGGAGAGTGGGAAACACTGTCGTATATAAAGAATGAATATTTGAAAGATACTTCGATTCCGGAGGATTATGAAGAATGCGAGGATCTTGAAGCGTTCAGAGTCAGATTGTCGGAGCTTTTGCAGCAGGAGGCACGGCGGAGCGGAGTCTGATCCTGTTATGCGCAGATGTTGGAATTTAAATAAATCATAAATATAACAGTTAATAATATACAGCAGGAAGACAGGATGAGTTTTACACATTTACATGTTCATACGGAGTACAGTCTGCTCGATGGCGCGGCTCGTATAGAAAAGCTCGTTAAACGCGCGGTGGAGCTGGGCATGGATTCTCTGGCGATAACGGATCACGGCGTTATGTTCGGTGTGGTGGAATTTTATAAAGCCGCGAAAAAGGCAGGGATAAAACCCGTGATTGGCTGCGAGGTATACACAGCTGCAAGAAGCAGATTCGATAAAGACAGCGAGAAGGATAAACATCACGGGCATCTTATACTGCTCGCAGAAAACGACGAAGGTTATAAAAACCTGATAAAAATAGTGTCCAGAGGTTATACGGAAGGATTTTACTATAAGCCGAGAGTAGATAACGAAGTTTTGCGGCAGTACAGCGGCGGTATAATCGCTACGAGCGCGTGTATAGCCGGCAGGGTGCAGCAGGCTCTCGTGCGCGGAGATTATGAAGGCGCGAAAGCTGAAGCCCTGGAGTACGAGTCGATTTTTGGCAAGGGCAATTTTTTTCTGGAAGTCCAGGATCAGGGGCTGTCTGAGGAAGCGCGCATAAATCCTATGCTTGTAGAGCTTTCTCAGGAAACCGGCATCGGGCTTGTGGCTACAAACGACGTTCATTATATAGATCGTGAGGACGCGGAGTTTCACGATATACTTTTGTGTATTCAGACGGGCGTTTTCGTGTCGGATACGGATCGCATGAAATTTCCTAACGATCAGTTTTATCTGAAATCCGAGAAGGAAATGCGCAGGATATTCGCTGATATCCCGGAAGCTGTAGACAATACTCATAAGATCGCAGAGAGGTGCAACGTGGAGTTTGATTTTAATACTCTGCATCTGCCTCAGTTCGACGTGCCTGAGCCGTATACTACGGAGTCGTATCTCAGAATGCTCTGCAATAAAGGGCTCGGCGAGAGATACGGAGAAGAAACGCCGGAACTTCGCGAGCGCCTTGAGTACGAGCTGAAAACCATAGAAAATATGGGATACGTAGAATATTTTCTTATAGTATGGGATTTTATTAATTATGCGAAATCTAACGGAATTGCGGTAGGTCCGGGCAGAGGGTCGGCTGCGGGAAGCATAGTTGCTTACTGTCTGTATATCACAGATATCGATCCGATAAAATACAATTTGATCTTTGAGAGATTTCTTAATCCTCAGCGTGTAACCATGCCGGATATTGATGTGGATTTCTGCTACGAACGAAGAGGCGAAGTCATAGATTACGTAATAAAAAAATACGGCAAGGAACGGGTGTCCCAGATTATCACTTTCGGTACGATGAAAGCCAGAGCCGCCGTAAGAGATGTCGGCAGGGTGCTGCAAGTGAGCTACGCGGAAACGGACGCCATAGCAAAGATGATACCGCGTGATCTGCATATGACGCTGGACAAGGCTATGGAGTTAAATCCGGAGCTGCGCAGGGCTTACGATGATAATGAAAATATAAAGTATCTGCTGGACATGGCTAAAGCAATAGAGGGCATGCCGCGTCATGCTTCCACTCACGCCGCAGGCGTCGTTATTTCTAAGAATCCTTTAGAAGATTACGTGCCTCTTTATGTGTCGGATAAAGGCGTATCCGTTCAGTTTAATATGACTGATGTAGAGGAACTTGGTCTTTTGAAGATGGATTTTCTTGGGCTAAGGAATTTGACGGTGATACGGGACGCTTTGGATTCAATAGAAAAGATTCACGGAGTTAAGATTGACCTCGATAAAATAGAGTTTGATGACAGCAGCGTTTATGAGCTTATAGCCGAAGGCGACACCTTGGGCGTGTTTCAGCTCGAATCTCTGGGTATGACCCAATTTATGAAAAATCTGTCGCCGGACTGCTTCGAGGATATAATAGCAGGAATCTCCCTTTACCGTCCGGGTCCTATGGATTCTATTCCCGACTATATCCAGAATAAGAAAAATATTAATAATATCCATTACGACCATCCTTCCCTTGAGCCTATTTTATCCGTAACTTACGGCTGTCTGGTTTATCAGGAACAGGTAATGCAGATAGTAAGAGATCTGGCAGGCTATTCTTACGGCAGGAGCGATTTGGTGCGAAAAGCTATGAGCAAGAAGAAGGCTGACGTTATGGCGCAGGAAGAGCAGTATTTTCTGTATGGAATATCGGCAGATGACGGCAGCGACGAGGTTCCGGGCTGCGTGAAAAACGGAATACCGGAAGAAACTGCTAAAAAGATATTTCATGACATGGTAAAATTCGCTGCATACGCGTTTAATAAATCTCACGCGGCGGCTTATGCTGTTTTGGCGTATCAGACTGCATGGTTGAAGCGTTACTATGCCGCTGAGTTTATGGCGGCGCTAATGACAAGCGTAAGCGGCGAACCAAGACAAATAGCCAAGTATATAAGAAATTGCCGGGAAAGTGGAATACAGGTTCTGCCGCCTGATATCAGCCACAGCGAAAAGAAATTTTCAGTTCACGGCGGAGCCGTAAGATACGGATTTATGGGCGTTAAAAACGTGGGCGACAGCGTTATAGATGAAATAGTCAGAGCTCGCGAAGAACGCGGGATTCCGCATGATTTTGAATCGTTCATAAATATACTCGATATCAGCAAGATAAACAAAAAGGCTATAGAAAGTCTTATAAAGGCAGGCGCTTTTGACGAAATGAATCCAAACAGAGCGCAGCTTTTGGCTGTTTACGAATATCTTATAGAATCCGCCCATAATACGTCTAAAAACAATATAGCAGGTCAGATGTCGCTGTTTAACGATTTCAGCGGCGCTCTGGGAGAGGCTGCGGATGGAGCGGAGATTAAAATAAAACTGCCGGATGTGCGGAACTTCGACAAACCGGCTATACTCGCTATGGAAAAAGAAATGCTGGGGGTTTATGTTTCAGGTCATCCTTTGGAAGATTATGCGGACAGGCTTAAAAAAATATCAAATATAGATACGGAAATGCTCTCTTCTGCAGAAGAAAACGCGGATTTGTATGATGGTATGAACGTGGCAATAGGCGGAATGATTCAGTCCAGGCGGACGATGATAACAAAGAAAAATACGATGATGGCTTTTTTGCAGCTTGAAGATCTGTATGGTGTTACCGAAGTGGTGGTTTTTCCGAATACGTATGAAAAATATTCATCTAAAATAAAAGAGGACAGCATAGTCGTGATACGGGGAAGGCTGCAGTTTCGCGACGATGAACAGCCTAAGATATTAGCATCGTCTATTGACGATATAGAAGAATACGGCAGTCCCGTGGGCAGAAAAGTATATCTGACGATACCCGCTGACAGAGATATAAATTCATCTCTTATTAAGATAAGACAGGTTTTGATGAAATATCCTGGAAACGAGCAGGTTGTTATAAAGCTGGCGGCTACCGGGCAGAAGATACGCGCTAATGAAAAAGTAGCGTCGTGCAACGGTTTTTATGGAGAGGTTTATAGAATTATTGGAAAGGAACAGGCATTATGAAAAAAAGAATCGGTGTACTTACGAGCGGCGGAGACGCGCCGGGAATGAACGCGGCAGTACGTGCCGTGGTCAGGGGCAGTATTTATAACGATATGCAGGTATGCGGAATCTACAACGGGTATGAAGGTCTTATGAGCGGCGATATAGAGGAATTTGGACTTTCATCTGTTGCAGATATTATTCATAGAGGCGGAACTATGCTGAAAACGGCAAGAAGTCCTCGATTTATGACAGAAGAAGGACTTAACGACGCTTTAAAGCAAATAAAACTTTTTGGTCTTGACGCTCTTGTCATTGTGGGCGGCGACGGTTCTTTTAGAGGAGGTCTGTCCCTTCAGAAGAAAGGCGTTGATGTTATAGGCATTCCGGCGACGATAGATAACGATCTGGCTTATACGGATTTTACGATCGGCTTTGATACGGCTGCCAATACCATTATATCGCTGTTAGGCAATATAAGAGATACCTCGGCTTCTCATGGCAGAGCAACCGTGGTTGAGGTAATGGGAAGGCATTGCGGCGATCTTGCGCTTCATGCGGGGCTTGCGGCGGGAGCTGAATCCATTCTTATTCCAGAGGATGATTATAACTTAGATGCTGTATGCGAAAAGATGCTCGCAGGAAAGAAAAGAGGAAAGTTACAGAGCATTATCATAAAAGCTGAGGGCGTAGACCTTGGAGTAGAAGAACTTGCAAAAATCCTTGAGGAGCGCACGGGAATCCCTACTAAGACCGTAGTGCCGGGTTATATACAGAGAGGAGGCTCGCCATCCGTAAAGGACAGGCTGCTTGCGGCGGAGCTTGCATACAGCGCGATAACTTTGCTTAAAGAAGGAGTGTCCGGAAAAGCCGTGGGCGTGAGCGGCCGCGGTTTGGTAAACGTAGATCTTGAAAAAGCTGTCAGCGAAAGACGCAAGAGAACCGGGCATTATAGAAGAATTGCGGCGATATTATCAATATAGATGTTGTTTACGAAAGTTTTGGAATTGCATATAGCAAATTAACGATGTATTGTAGGGCTGGAATAAAATTATATACTTCATATTGACAATAGTCTATTAATATTAAAAAATAAAACAGAATATAAAATGCATATGACAGAAAGAAGTGTTATAGAATGTTAAGAAAATTATACAAAAATATAAGTATATTCATTTCATTAATATTGATAATAGTATTTGCTGTCGGTTGTCAGGGGGCGGAAGGCGATAATTGGGATAAGTTGGTTAAATACTTAAATGATAAAGGGGCTGTTGTATACAACGGTGTAGATAAATCTGCAAATAATGCGAAGTATACGGTAACTATGAAAGCGATAGATGAAAAGACGATACAAGCGTTATATGTGTTTGAATACGGAGATTCTAACGCGATACAGACAATGTATACCAGGATCGATTTTACTGCGGAGCTGGTTAAAAATGAATCAACGGCTAAATTAAACGGAGAAGCAAAAACGTATATATTGTCCGCTAAAAGTAAAGAAAAAGGAAGCTGCGACTGGAATATAGAAACTTATAGACCGGGTGATTCGCCGGAGTGGACTGATTACAATATGTCAGGCAATAAAGTAGATGGTTCTCCGATAGATCAAAATAGCGAAGGGAGGATTAAAGATACTGCGGTGTCTGTAAAAAGGATGACGGAGGGCGTCGATGGCATATTGAAGAAAACGGGGCTTGAGATTTCAATGTCCGATATAGGGTTTGCAGGTTATAATACATAACATTAATAGAAATGTATATTGCTGATAGGCGATATTAAATAAGTGAAGAATAAATTATCTTAATATTTAGTTGATTAAGTACAGGAATGTAAATTAATATAACCATGATCAATGCTTATGATGTCTGCAGATTTTGTAATACAGCAGGCATTTACAGTAATTTAGATCGTTTTTGTTTGTATAATTAAATTTGAAAGGGGAAAATATGTGCGGAATAGTAGGTTATGTAGGGCACAGCAATGCTACGGGAATCATTATTGAAGGTCTTAAAAAGCTGGAATACCGCGGCTATGATTCTTCAGGGATAGCTTTATGTACAAAGGAAAAGGAACTCATTGTAAGAAAGAAAAAGGGCAGGATAGCCAATTTGGAGGAGCTTATAGGCGATGAAAATCTGTATGGCAATCTTGGGATAGGTCATACGAGATGGGCTACTCACGGCGCGCCATCCGATGTGAACGCCCATCCTCATACCGATGCATCCGGCAGAATAGCGGTCGTTCATAACGGAATTATAGAAAACTATCAGATTTTAAGAGAAGAATTAGAAAACGAGCACGGTATTCAGTTTAAATCGGAATCGGATACCGAAGTCATAGCTCAGCTTATCGGTTTATATTACGACGGAGATCTTGAGGAGGCGGTGTTTAAGGCAACGGAACGGATGCGGGGCGCATACGGTATAGGCGTGATATGCGTAAACGAACCGGATAGAATGGTTGCTGTCAGAAAGGACAGTCCGCTGATAGTTGGTCTGGGCAAAGGCTGTAATTTTATAGCTTCCGATATTCCCGCGCTGCTTAAACACGTTCGACAGATTTATCTGATAGAAAATAACGAGATGGTAGTGCTTAACGCCAATGAAGTTAAAATATATAACGGCGACAGGCAGCCGGTGAGCCGCGAAGTGTTTAATGTAAACTGGGAAGATGAGGCTGCGGAAAAAGGCGGTTACGATCACTTTATGCTCAAAGAGATCCACGAGCAGCCGCAGGTAATAAAGGACACTCTGGCGGGACGTATAGATGAAAACGGAGAGATTGCGATAGACAGTATACATATGTCTAAAGAAGAAATAGAGAGTTTTAACAGGATCTATATAGTCGCCTGCGGTACGGCGTACCATGCAGGATTAGTCGGTAAATTCGCCATAGAAAAGTTAGCGGGAGTAGGCGTGGAGGTAGATGTGGCTTCCGAGTTCAGGTACAGGGATCCGTTTATAGACGAAAAAACTCTGTTTATAGCGATAAGCCAGTCGGGAGAAACACTGGATACTCTGGCAGCGCTGCGGGAAGCGAAAGCCAAGGGAGCGAGGATTATGTCCATAGTGAACGTGGTAGGAAGCTCGGTAGCAAGGGAGTCAGACGACGTACTTTATACCTGGGCGGGACCGGAAATCGCTGTTGCGTCCACTAAAGCGTATACGACTCAGCTGATATGCATGTATCTTTTAGGTCTTTATATGGGAAGAAAAAAAGGAGTTATTGCCGATGATGTTTACAGACGTTATGTTGACGAGCTTGAAGCTGCGCCGGACAGAATCCGTGAAATCCTTAAAGGCGAGAAGCATATAGAAACTCTGGCAAGAAAACTTTACCGCAGAAATAATGTATTTTTTATCGGCAGAGGATATGACGCCGCCGTTTCTTACGAAGCGTCGCTGAAATTAAAAGAAATTTCTTATATTAATTCCTTTGCTACCGCCGCAGGCGAACTGAAACACGGCACGATCGCTCTCATAGAGCAGGATACTTTAGTTATCGCTATCGCGACCCAGCAGCGTCTGTTTGAAAAAATGCTTTCCAACATACAGGAAGTAAAAACAAGAGGCGCTTATGTGCTTGGTATAGCTAAAGCTGACAGTACAGAAATGGATCAGCAGGCTGAGGATGTTATATACATTCCTCAGTGTATGGACGAAGTGTCGCCTCTGCTTTCCATAGTGCCGCTGCAGATTCTTGCATATTATATAGCGAAGCTGAGAGGCTGCGATATAGATAAACCGAAGAATCTGGCTAAGAGCGTTACTGTGGAGTAGAACAGATTTTTAATATTAATAATAAAACAGGCTTTCGGCGGATTATTGCCGGAAGCCTGTTGAAAATTGTAATTGGATTTTAAAACAATCTATGTAAAAATAAGATCAAAACAATTATTTAATTATCTGCTTTTTCCTTTATAATATTTTTTACAGCTTCCACAGCGGTAATTATAGCGTCGTTTATATTATGAGCTACAGGATTTACAAGACCGGCTTTTTCTCTTTCCTGGTTTGCCATTACGAGAAGCACGCATCCGATGTTTACTTTAAGATACTGAGCGGCGATAAACAGCGATGCGGATTCCATTTCTGACGCCAGGCAGCCCATTTTTATCCATGCGTTCCATTTATTTTGAAGCTCAAAGTCCACGGGCATAAGCTCCGGAGAATGTTGTCCGTAAAATGAATCTTTGCAGTGTACAACACCGATGTGATGTTTAAAATTCAGTTTTTTGGCGGCATTAATAAGTTGAGCTGAGATTTTGAAATCTGCTACAGCTGGATATTCTATAGGGGCGTATTCACGGCTTGTACCTTCCGACCGTATAGACGCAGTGGCGATTATAAGATCGCCGCTCATGATATTTGTCTGCATGGCGCCGCAGGTGCCGACACGAATAAAGGTATCTGCGCCGAGGTTTGCGAGTTCCTGAATGGCAATGGCTGCAGACGGTCCGCCTATACCTGTGGAGGTAACGCTTACCGGCTCGCCTTCAAGGGTTCCTGTGTATGTTACGAATTCTCGGCTGTCGGAAATGAAAACCGGAGTTTCAAAGTAGTCCGCAATGACTTTGCATCGTTTCGGATCTCCGGTAAGGATAACATATTTGCCGATGTCGCCTTCTTTCAGACCAACATGATATTGAATTCCGTTTTCAGTGTATTTCATGAGTATTCCTTTCATATATAATCACATCACAGACGTATTGTGATTAAAAACAGAAATAGTTGACAGGATAATCCAAGTGTTATGCAGCGCATTAAAATATTAATAATTCTTCATTTTTTATTTTAACATATAATCGTGTTTTTGAAAAGAAACTATAAAATAATTCTTAAACTTATGTAATAAAACTATAATGAACACTGCGGATATTGCGGCGCACATCTATTTCGTTGTATAATAATAAAACACGCAGATTTCTTTTTATTAATGATGAAAGAAACCGCACAGCAAATTATTACAAGGCTAAGCTGTTTTTATTGTTACAGCATAAACATTAAAGGAAAGGATATAGTAATGTTAAACAAAAAGTCCAAATTAATAGCAATTTTATCAATGATTTTGATAGTAACGTGTATATTTTCATTTGCAGGCTGTTCTGAAAGTGAAAATCAGTCGAATACGGGCGGCGATTCGCCTTCAATAAGCGCAGATCAGGATACGAATACAAAACAGCCTGAAGATCCTGCTGATAAAGATGATACGGAAACAAAAGATGAAGCGACCTATGCTCTTTCTATGAGTTTTGCAAATGAAAAGTATATAGAAACCGGAGATGCAAGTCAGCATAAGCTGGTTCGTAAAGTTAAAGGCGAGGTAAAACTTGACGGAGGCAAGAACGACGAGGCGGCTATTAAAGCAGCTATAGAAAAGCTGAGAAAGGTACCGTCGAGCGCTTCTAATGCGGATACCCTTGTAACGGACAAGTTTAAGATTAATAAAGTTGTCTTAGACGGTGATAAGTGTAATGTAGACATATCAATAGATAATGTTGATGACCTTAATCAGTTTGACGAGCAGTTCTTTATTTATCAGGTTACAGATACGGTTTTGAGCTCTTTTTCTAACGTAAAAAGCGTATCGTTTACGGTGGACGGTGATACGTCGGATGTGTTAAACTATATGGATATATCTTCTGCGTTCACAGCGGACAGCGTTTCTGAATTTGATTCATCGGAGGCAGAGTAGTACCTGAATGATCTGAAATGGCAAAGAAAAGAAGGACTACCGTAATGAATATGCCGAGCGGCGCCGTGCAGGCGGCCGCTTCCGGCATGAAGGTCTGCAATATAGAAACGGGTATGCCTACCGTGCATGAAGCGCAAAACAGGCTGAGAAACGAGATACAGGCTGCCCGGCTGGGCAAATGGTCGTGCTTAAAGGTGATACACGGTTATGGTTCAAGCGGCAAGGGCGGTCAGATAAAAAATTCCCTGCCGGATTTTCTTGATTCTCAAATGAGAAAAGGAAATATCAGGGATTATATTAAAGGTGAAAATTTTTCTATTTTTGATTTGATTACACAAAAAGCGATGCTCAAATATCCGGATCTTTCAGGCGATCCGGATTTGGAGCAGTGTAACCACGGTATAACTATTATACTGCTGTGAATGAGAAAGCAGGGTGGTTTTTATGCGCGATTATTTGCGTAATTAAAATTATGCCCGGCAGATTATCATTAAATTAAAAATTTCTGATATAGAATCAGAAGGTCAGACCGTAGACAAAGTATATATTTAGCCATGGATGCCCGAAGGGCTGTGCCATCGGATTGGGATCGAGTAAAATGACTTTATTTTCGAATCCTTGCAGAAGCCTGATTTATAGGGGCTTTAGCTCTTACAGGAGCACATTGGGTTTTCCCAGTAATTAAAATTTATGGTAAAAGCCATTAATTTTATCAGAGTGATGACTTTGTCGACACTTTGAATTTCTGATATAAAATCAGAAAGTTTGTTTATTTTATAATTATAAATTTGGAGGTAATAATGCAGGACTACGATGTGAGAGATTTATCGCTGGCGCCTTCGGGACACAGAAAAATAGAATGGGTAAAAAATAATATGCCTATTCTCAACGGCATAGAGGAGGAATTTAAAAAGACCAGACCTTTTGAAGGAGTAAAGGTTTCTTTGTCTGTACATCTTGAGGCGAAAACGGCTTATCTGTGCAAAGTGCTTGCTGCAGGCGGAGCACTGATGTCTGTTACTGGAAGCAACGTGCTTTCTACTCAGGATGATGTGGCGGCTGCTTTAGTTGAAGACGGTCTGCGTGTATTCGCATATCACGGAGCTACCGAGGAAGAATATTTTAAACACATTAAGATGACTTTGGAAAACGGACCGCAGATTATTATAGACGACGGCGGAGATCTGGTAAGTATGCTTCATACGGAGATGACCGAGCTTCTGCCGGGAGTATGGGGCGGCTGCGAGGAAACAACTACGGGAGTAATCAGGCTGAACGCTATGGAAAAAGACGGAGCGCTGAAATTTCCAATGGTAGCAGTAAACGATGCAAAGTGTAAGCATCTGTTTGATAACAGATACGGTACAGGTCAGTCAGTATGGGAAAGCATAATGCACTGCACAAACCTTATAGTCGCAGCAAAGACGGTTGTTGTAGCAGGCTATGGTTGGTGCGGAAAAGGCGTAGCTATGCGCGCAGCGGCTTTTGGAGCAAGAGTAATAGTTACTGAAGTCGATCCGGTAAAGGCTATAGAAGCTAAAATGGACGGTTATGACGTTATGCCTATGGCTGAAGCAGCAAAACAGGGAGATATTTTTGTAACTGTAACAGGCTGCGAACATGTAATCTCAAAAGATCATATAATGTTAATGAAAGAAAATGCGATTTTGTCTAATGCAGGGCATTTCAATGTTGAAATAGATATGGAATGGCTTGAAAATAATGCGCAGGAAAAGAAAGAAGCGAGAGAAAATATTATGGCTTACAAGTTGCCGAACGGTAAGTGGGTAAACGTTATCGCAGAAGGCAGACTTGTAAACATCGCGGCTTCAAACGGTCATCCTGCCGAGATTATGGACATGAGTTTTGCTGTTCAGGCACTTTCAGCGCTGTATATTTTAAATAATCACAATAATCTGGAAGACAAAGTTATATATGTTACTGAAGAGATAGACAATCTTGTAGCGGAGAGAAAACTCGCTGCATGGAATACTGAAATCGACTCGCTTACTGATGAACAGAAACAGTATTTAAACAGCTGGAATCTGTAACATAAGCACAGCTCGAATGTTTTGCAGGAGATTAATAGAGAAGTAAATATAATATTAATAGTATATTTTGCTGTTTTTATAAAAAACAGTAATAGAATTGTATATTTCTCCCATTTTAATTTAGTTACTGAAATTACATGCAAGGATTATAAAATATACCTAATTTTTGCATTTACAAGAGAAAATTAAAAATTATACAATTTTAAGCCATTAAAATATTTAAAAATCGGTTGATTTTTTTCGGCAAAAATGGTATGTATTAAATATAGAACAATTATATGATATATTGCTGTACTTATAAGTAATTTCATATAAAATCTTTAGGAGGTGATTTTATGAAACAGTTGATCAATATCGAAAGTATACCGCTCAAATTAGATATTAAAACTACTTGGGCAAGGTTTGAAAAAATGAGTCCGATGGATAAACTAAGTAAAGTAAATTCGCCTGCGAGGAACAACAAGAGCAATGTTCATTCATACAAAAATGCAAGCAATACGATAAAGCAGAATTCGACTGACGTGTACGAAGCTAAGCCGCAGAACGTCAGTCCGAGTTACGCGGATATGTTATCATCTCAAGCAGCAGCTATCAATAATAGTGAACAAGTTTCTGAATTCGTTTTTTCTTCACCGTTATACATGAATGCTGCAGTTCAAAACAATAATCTTCAGGCAGAACAAGACAGTTACTATGATCAAGAGGGTCAGGAAAATTTCAGTACGGATATGATGGCAAAGTATTCTGTGGATCGTGCGAATTTTGATATGAACATAATGTTTGGACTTCAGGATTTTGAATTCGTTCCCGCAAGTGTAGAGTTTACGGTTTCTCAAAGACCGGAGGTTCGTATCGAGTATATCGGTACGCCGATTTATGTTCCGCCGAGCACGGATCCTGAGTATGTAGATATTATGGCGTAAGGTAATATTGAAT
>JAAVYD010000082.1 GCA_022790955.1 Bacillota bacterium | reverse complement strand
CCTTACCCAATAAAAAAGCTGCAAGACTCCCCTATCCCACCGCAGCGATAATTAATTTATTTAATCGGCTTATCTAATAGCTATAATTTCTATATAAAATACGAGTATTTGTATTAATATTTATATTGAGAAAAATTTAAATTTACTTTTTCTTACGGCGATAAATACAGACAATCATTGCAAATGTAAAATTTATGCTCAAAATAATACGCTGCCAACTATCATCCTTAGAGCAATCCCAACAACATATAATTTTTTCATCGTTTTCAATTTTATTATTTTTTTTTGACTTTCCTCTTTTATTTCTCAGATTTTTAAGAGCGTGTATTTCCTGTTCTTCCTTGTTCCGGTTATCAAATACCTCCTGCGCGTTTATATATTAAACTATAATAATGCTTAAATACTTTTTATATGTTATAACAATAAAAATAGCCGAGCTTATTATAGCCCGGCTTTGTAAAGTTTGTTATATTATAAAAAATTCTGACCAGCCTTTATCGCAATCTCGTCCTCAGACACCCGGCAGCTCAGAGTCATCACCCTTACTCCTGCCGCCTGCGCCTCCCAAAGAGCCTTACCAAACTCAGGATGCGTATCCACATTCGGTCTTACTTCATGCACTCCCTCCATCTGCACAACAAACGCGGCAGCGCACTCATACCCTTCTCCCGCTGCTTTTGCAAGCTCACGCAGATGTTTTATACCCCTTTCGGTAGGAGCATCGGGAAAATAACCAACGCCGTTTCTCTCAAGCGTGCAGCCTTTTACTTCCAGCAAATACTTCTTATCACCTTTTTCCATATAAAAATCAAAACGGGAATTTCCATACTTATATTCGGGCTTTACTAAATCAAAATCATGCCCTGCCAGCCACTCTGCTGTAATCTTATTCGGCGCCTGGCTGTCGATATTAACTACGCCAAACCCGTTCTTATACACGCCGATAAGATCAAACCTCGTCTTTCGCTCAGGATTTTCTGCAGGCGCAAGCACTACATCAGCTCCGGGCAAAAGCAGCTCGCCGAGCCTTCCGGTATTTTTCACATGAACTTTCTCCAAAATTCCGTTAATAAACACTTCGGAGGCAAATCTGTTCTGTCGGCTTTTAAAGCTGCCGCGAATCACATTTTTGTATTTCATTTAAAATATTCCAAATTCATCTGCACTGTTTTGTATTAATATTTTCCACAGACTTATAATATTAATCATCAACATCTATAACAATTGTTTCCCGAGTAGCAAGAGCCGAAGCTATAAGCCCTTCCGTATCGAGCGCCGATTCGGATTCCAATATTCTCTCAAGACGCGGTTTTGTAACAGGATGCTTAGGCAAAAATACGGTGCAGCAATCCTCAAAAGGCTGTATGGACGTTTCAAACGTGCCTATCTTTTGAGCTATATCTATAATATCAACCTTATCTAAAGCTATTAGCGGCCGCATGACAGGCATTCTTACAGCATTATCGGTAACGACGATGCCATGCACCGTCTGGCTTGCCACCTGCCCGATATTTTCTCCTGTAATAAGCATATCGCAGCGGTTTTTAACGGCGATACGCTCCGCTATCATCATCATAAAACGCCTGGAAAGAATCGTCATTTCTTCCTCAGGACAGTTTTCTCCGATGGCCTGCTGTATTTTTAGCAGATTTATGGAGTGTACCTTAATCCTGCCGCAGTAACCCGCTATTATCCGCGTCAGGTCATAGACCTTTTCCTGAGCGCGCTCGCTGGTATACGGATACGAATGAAAATGAACGGCTTCTATAAGCATGCCGCGCTTCGCCATCATCCACGCCGCTACCGGGCTGTCTATACCGCCGGAAAGCAGGATCAGTCCTTTGCCGTTTGTTCCCAGCGGCAGCCCTCCGAGCCCTTTTATCTTATCTCCATAAATATATGAACGTCCATGTCTTATATTAACATAAAGTACGCATTCTGGATCGTGAACGTCTACTTTAAGAACTCTGCAAGCCTTTAATACCTCTCCGCCTACTATCTTAGCCACTTTGGGCGACTCCATAGGAAAAGTCTTATCAGCTCTTTTAACCTCTACTTTAAATGTATTAATATTTCTGATCTTTAAAAGCTCAAGCATATATTCGCCGGCTTTTTTGCAGATTTCTTCTATTTCGGATTCCGTTTCCCAGGCGCTGCTTACGGAGGAAACGCCAAAAACTCTGGATATCTCGTTTATAACTTCCTGCTTATCGTATGAATCCGGAGCCTTTACAAATATCAGACCCTCGCTGCGGTTAGCTTCAACGCCGTCAAATCTCTTGAGATTCTTTTTTATTCTTTCGAGCAGCATTCGTTCAAAATACGGCTTATTCATACCCTTAAGAGCGACCTCGCCGCATCTTACTATAAATGTATTTTTACAGTTTTTCATAATTAACGATCACCTTCCCATTTTATTTGCTATCTTCATGGTTTTTCTATTATCTGCAACCGTCTTTTTCAGCTTGTCCGCAACATACTCTATTTCTTCTTTAGTATTATACGGTGAAAAACTGAATCTGACTGCGCTTTCGATCTCTTTCGGCTTAAGACCCATAGCGGAAAGCACATGGCTCCTGCCCTTTTTATTTGAAGAACAGGCGGAACCTGTGGAAACGTAAATTCCGTGCTGCTCAAGCATATGAAGAATAACCTCTCCCCTCGTGCCGAGAAAACTCACGTTCAGCACATACGGAAGACACCGCATTTCACCCTTATCCCCGTTTTCAACAGGACTGTTCACCTTAATATCCGGTATCTCAGCTTTTATTCCCTTCAGAAGATAGTCACGTAGTTCTGTAATTTTTTTAATATTTTCCTGAATATCTTTACCTGCAAGCTCTGCGGCTTTTCCAAAACCGATTATTCCCGCCACATTCTCAGTACCGGAACGAAATCCCTGTTCCTGACCTCCTCCATACATAAAAGACGGCAAATGAAGCGATTTATTCATATAAAACAACCCTGCTCCCTTTGGTCCGTGAATTTTATGAGCGCTCGCAGACAACAGGTCTATTTTAGCGTTATTTACGTTTAAAGGCAGTTTCCCGTAACTTTGCACGGCGTCGCAGTGAAACAACGCGTGAGGCAGCTTTTTGACCGTTTCTCCTATATCTTTTATAGGCTGAACAGCGCCCGTTTCATTATTAACGTGCATAACGGATACGAGGATTGTATTTTCAGTAACAGCTCTTTCAAGTTCCCCGGCATCCACAATCCCGTCGGAACCGACATCAAGATAAGTAACTTCAGCGCCTTTCTGTTCAAGATGTTTAAAACATTCCAAAACGGCGGGATGTTCTATTTTAGTGGTAACGATATGGTTTCCCTGCCTTTTTAAAGACTTATACGCTCCGAATACAGATGTATTATCGGATTCCGTACCGCCGGACGTAAAATACACCTCGTTATCTTTAGCTCCTATTAATGCCGCAGCCTGTTTTCTCGCCTGCTTGAGCGATTTTTCTGCGTTTACGCCAAGACGGTGAAGAGAGGACGGATTCCCGAAATTATCCTCCATGACTTCTACCATAACGCGCGTAACTTCGTCGCTCTGCTTAGTTGTAGCGCTGTTATCCAGATATACCTGCATACATTCCTCCTACATTTATCCGATTGTTTTAATATACTATAATACTATTTCGTGTATATAATAAAATATCCCATATCTGAAAATTATTATATTCGATTTTTTATATGAAATAATATTCTTCGTTAATTAATGACAAATACTTTAAATGATTTTTACCTCTTAATTAAAAAGCAGGCTGCCCCGCAAAGGGCAGCCGGATAAATTCTTAATTATTGCAATAAATAAAACATTAAATCGGATTAGTTCTAACCTATTTTGCGTAATCTATGGCGCGAGTTTCTCTTATAACATTGACTTTAATCTGCCCTGGATACTGAAGCTCGCTCTCGATCTTCTTGCTGATCTCCCTTGCCAAAAGCGGAATATCGTCGTCTGATTTTTCATCAGGTCTTACTATGATTCTGATTTCACGTCCTGCCTGAATAGCGTACGATTTGTCTACTCCATCAGTCGTATTTGCAATTTCTTCTAACTTCTGCAAACGATTGATATACGTTTCCAGAGTTTCGCGCCTTGCTCCCGGTCTTGCCGCCGAAAGCGCGTCCGCCGCTGCAATCAGAACAGCTTCCAGATTTTTAGGTTCGTAATCTCCATGATGAGCAGCCATGCCTGCGATTACTACTTCGGATTCCTTATACTTGCGCAGCAAATCTATTCCGATATCCACATGGGTACCTTCCACTTCGTGGTCTATTGACTTGCCTATATCGTGAAGCAGCCCCGCCCGCTTTGCGAGCTTGGAATCAAGACCTAACTCAGAAGCCATAAGACCGGACAAATGAGCGACTTCAACAGAATGCTGAAGTACGTTCTGTCCGTAGCTCGTTCTGTACTTTAATCTGCCGAGCAGCTTGACAAGCTCAGGATGCAGATTATGTATTCCTACATCAAATGTTGCCTGCTCTCCAGCTTCCTTAATGGAATTATTTACTTCCCGCTCGGCTTTTTCGACCATTTCCTCTATGCGCGCCGGATGAATACGACCGTCTACGATCAGCTTCTCAAGACATATTTTCGCTACTTCTCTCCTCACGGGATCGAAACATGATAATATGACCGCCTCAGGAGTATCGTCTATAATAAGATCTACTCCTGTAGCAGTTTCGATCGCCCTGATATTTCTGCCCTCGCGGCCTATAATTCTGCCCTTCATCTCATCGCTCGGCAGATTTACCACAGATACGGTGGATTCTGCCACCTGATCCGCAGCGCAGCGCTGAATAGCTCCGGTAATAATCTCTTTTGCCTTCTTATCTGCTTCATCGCGGGCTTTTGCTTCAATGTCTTTAATCATGACAGATGCATCATGACGTATATCTTTTTCTAAATTTGAAAGAAGAATAGCTTTTGCTTCCTCGCTGGTATAGCCGGATATTCTCTCAAGTTCCTTTATCTGTTTATCAAGAAAACTATCCAGTTCCTCCTCCTTGGCTGCAATTCTATGTTCTTTATTCGTTATGCTCTCTTCTTTTTTTTCTATATTTTCAAGTTTTCTGTCTATTGATTCTTCTTTTGAAATGAGTCTTTTTTCTAATCTCGTCATCTCATTTCTTCGTTCTCTGACTTCGCGTTCTACGTCGCCGCGCATTTTATGCGCTTCTTCCTTAGCCTCTATCTCAATTTCTTTCTTAATGGTAGCCGCCCGATTTTCGGCGTCCAAAAGAATGTTCTGCGCTCTCTGTTCAGCAGAGCCGATAGCTTTTTCACCTACTGTTCTTCTGAATATATATCCGATCAACGCCCCGATGATGAGGCCGAGAATTACGACAAGTACGATAATAATCTGTGTTTTAATTTGTTTCACCTCCTAAAATATTAATTTATGCGATCTTATCGACTGTAATCGTTTGTATTTATAACCTTATCGCAGATGCTTTCCGCCTGTTAAGCTGCGGACTCCATATCCGGCTTTCAGTCGGAGGAGCGAGCCCCCTGCGACAGTTGCAATCGTCGCAGCATGATTCATAGAGTTTATCATGCTTTTAAGATTTAAAAGTTATGTTAAAAATATAAGCATAAAACGAATTATATATTGATATACACATCCTATTTATATTATAATGATTTATCTGAAATGTCAAGGTAACAAGGGGGTGCATGAGATTAATTACT
>JAAVYD010000081.1 GCA_022790955.1 Bacillota bacterium | reverse complement strand
GATCTGTCATAGATAAGCCATCCGGAGTCGATGACGCTATGACGAATGCTTTGTCTGAGCTTGCGAAAAAGCAGGAACTTATATCCGGGGTAAATTCCGATACTGTAAAGGTTGGGGAAAAGTCTTATGAAGCTGAGATTGAACGTATTCTCGATTTAAAAGTAGGCGACGTTCTCGAAGAAACAGCAAAGCTGTATCCTGACCAGGAAGCTCTCATTTCATTTGACGGAACGAGAAGGGTGGATTATAAAACTTTTGATAAGAATTCAGATGCATTTGCTAAATACTTACTTAGTATCGGCATCAAGAAGGGCGACCACATAGGTTTATGGATGGCTAACGGAATAGAATCTATGACTGCTTGCTATGCTATCAGTAAGATCGGCGCGGTAGTTATCGCGTTTACTCCATACGAAAAACAGGATCGCATGGAAGAACTGGTAAGAAGGTCGGAAGTTTCTACTTTTATCCTTTACAGAGGCGCTAAAGTTCATGAAAATATCGAAATGCTTGCCGACGACATGTATCCTGAGATAAAAGAGCAGAAATACGGCGAGCTGAATCTTGAAAAAGCTCCGCTTTTAAAGAGAGTCATTTTGGTAGATGCTACCGATCAGTTTGATTATCCAGGCGTATATGATTTTAATACAGCTATGGAAGAAGGCAGAGCTATGTCTGACGACGCTTTTGAAGCTGCAAAGGCTGCGCTCAGCGTAAAAGACCTGGCTTATATCATTTATACATCCGGAAGTACAGGATTCCCTAAGGGCGTTATGCTCTCTCACTTAAATGTTGTAGAAAATTCCAATACTATGGTTGATAAAATGGGTCTTGACCATTCAGATAAGATGTGTATGCAGATTCAGCTTTTCCATACGTTTGGTTCTATTGCATCAGGACTTACCGCTATCCATGCCGGTATTCCTATCGTACTTACGAGCAGATTCGTTCCTGCTAAATCTTTAGAAATGATCAAGAGGGAAAAATGTACGGTAGTATGCGGAGTTCCTACTATGTTTATAGGTTTCATAGAAGAACTCAAGAAGAATCCGGATCTTTACGATGTAAGTTCCATGAGTAAGGGTATCGTTGCAGGCGCTCCTTGCCCAGAAAAGATGGTAAGAGAGATCGAAGGCATAATGCATATGGAAAATATAATAGTATGCTACGGTCTGACGGAAACAGCGCCTGATATTACTGCTACCGACAGAAATGATGATCCTGCCATAAAGGGAACTACTGTTGGCAAAATCTGTAAGGGCAGTGAGATTAAGATCGTTGATCCTGATACTCTGGAAGAACGCGCTCCAGGAGAAATGGGTGAAATCTGCACAAGAGGCTATAATATAATGATGGGTTACTTCGGCGATCCGGAAAAGACTGCGGCTACATTTACGCCTGACGGCTGGCTGCGTACGGGAGACCAGGGCTATGTAGATGAAAAAGGATATTTAAGACTGGGCGACAGACTTAAGGATATAATCATCCGAAGCGGTGAAAATATCAGTCCGGGCGAAGTAGAAAAAGTTCTCGAATCACATCCTGATGTAGAAACAGCATATGCTATTGGAGTAAAAGATTATAAATATGGAGAAATCGTAGGAACTTTCTGTAAGCTGAAAGAAGATTCTCAGCTCAAGCCTGAAGAACTCAGAGCTTTCTGTGTGGGTAAGACGCCTACGTTATCTATACCTTCATACTATTGGTTCGTAGACGAATTCCCGCTGCTTGCAAATGGCAAGATAGATAAACCTGAATTAAGAAAGATTGCGGAAGCGACTAAGGATTCAAAGGAGAAAATCGAAGCTCCAAAGAAGAAATAGATAAATAAAAATTAGGAAATTACGGAATCAAAGGATCTCTTGTTTTAATCTTGCTTATGATCGTAAGCGAAAGGGATTCTTTGATTTCCGTTAATATCGCAGATTGACGATTTTTCCTGAGTAATAAAATAGCGTTAAGAGAGGGTGAATGTGATGTTTGATATTAATGAACAGATGACATATCTTGTATATGTCATGCAGAAAAGAATGCGACGACAAATGTCTACTGCGCTTGACAGAGATGATATTACGCTGGAGCAGTATGTTGTACTTTACAACCTGATTAATCAAGATGGAATAAATCAGAAAAATCTTTCCCACAAGGTAGATAAGGATCAGGCAACTTTAGCGAGGATATTGGATATTCTTGAAGGAAGAGGATATGTAGTAAGAAAAACTACCGAAAAAGACAGAAGAGCATTTTTGGTATATATTACTGACGAAGGCAGAGCTAAAGTAAAAGAAATTGCGAGACGTCTGGAACACGTTCATAATAGAATAGTCGAAGGTATTTCGCCTGAAAGCGTCGATTCATTTATATCTTTAGTTAAGCTGATGAACGAAAATCTCGAACAGAAAATCGAGGAACAGTAAAATTTTATTATGTGGAAAATAAATTATCATTATAAAATGATTAGAAAATAATTTTATTTAAGATTAATTTTTAAATGATAATATAGATATATTAGATAAAAATTTAAGATCACAGTAAAATTAAAGGCATTTATTGCACTAAAAAGAATTAATGAAATTGAAATTAATGTATCCATTGTCTGAAACACTGAGTTTACAGGCTTTTGGTCTGTTCAATTCAAGTTTTATTAACTTTCCCCTGATTCGCTTTTGCAAGTTGAAGCAAGGGAAAGTTTTTGAATATATTAATAAATATTAAGTTGACTATAGATAAATCATTTTATTTGCGATGGTTTCGCTGAAAAGTTTATCGTGTTCCACAAAAAGAATCGTAGGTTTAAATTTTAAAAGCAGTTCTTCTATTTGAATACGGGAAATAACGTCGATATAATTAATCGGTTCATCCCATATATAAAGGTGAGCTTCTTCGGAAAGGCTTCTTGCTATAAGGATTTTTTTCTTTTGCCCTTCGCTCAGGTCTTCTATATTATTTTCAAAATTGTTTCTTGCAAAATCCAGTTTTCTTAGATTTGTTTTAAATAAAGTTTCACTGATGCCGGATTGGTTTGCGTAATCGGCGAGAGTACCGTGCAGGTGCGATGTATCCTGCGGAACATATGATATTTTAAGTCTGCTTCCGATTTCAACGTCGCCGCTGTGGGGAATATTAAACCCGCATATGAGTTTTATAAGACTTGATTTTCCGGAACCGTTTTTACCGTTTAAAGCGATTCGATCGCCTTTGTTTATTTCAAAATTAATATTTGAGCATATTATGTTTTCATCGTAGAGAATAGATACATTGTTTAATGATATTAAACGAGAAGAGTGATAATCAATCTGTTTGATTTTCAGATCTTCGCTGCTTTCTATATTTTTCAGCAGTTTGGATTTTTCTTCTATGCGATCCTGTGCGCGCGCTTCGATCGTTTTAGAACGTTTCATCATCTTTGCTGATTTATGTCCCACAAAGCCTCTGTCATATACATGATTTCCGATCTTCGATTTTTCTACCCGGTCGGACCATTGGGCTTTTTCCCGCGCTGTCGCCTGCAGCTTTGCGATTTCTTTTTTAAGTCTTTCGTTTTTTGATATTTCAAAGTTATCCTGTTTTTCTTTATTTGAAAGATAAGAAGAGAAGCTGCCATGCTGGATTTCGATATTGGTTTTGTTGATTGAAAGAACGTGATCTATACAGCCATCGAGGAAATCTATATCGTGAGAAATTAAAATAAATCCTTTTTTTGAATTGAGATATTTTTTTATGAGTTCTCTGCCTTTCATATCGAGATGATTTGTAGGTTCGTCTATCAGCATAAAACTGTTTTCCTTTAAAAACATAGCGGAAAGCAGAACTTTTGTCTGTTCGCCGTTTGAAAGGGTATAGAAGGGTCTGTATAGTATATCTTCATTAGTTTTAAGTTTATTTAATTCTCTGACCAGCTCCCAGTATATAAGATTCGGGCATATAGTTTCAAGGACGTCTATGGTATTAATACTTTTATCTTCTATCTCATAAGGAAAATACTCAAAATCGACAGATGCGGAAATAGTTCCGCCATATTTGTATTTTTTTTGAAACAAATTCATGAGAGTGGTTTTTCCTCTGCCGTTTCTTCCTGTAAGACCGAGTTTCCAGTCGGTGTCTATTTGAAAACTCACATTTTCAAATATATTGTCGTAACTGCCTTCGTAAGCAAAAGTAAGATTTTGTATATTAATTAATGACAATGTTATCCCCCTCCTTTAGATTATAGTCGATACACTCAAAAATCGGTAAAGTGCGGCGGATAAAACGCGGCAGGATGCATTGTCGCTTTTGACGGGAAACCATCCCGCCTGCATTCTCCGTCTTGTCATACTGTATTTTTTATCGCTGCTTTTTAACGATTCGATTTTCAAGTGCATAAATTATAAAAAAATTGACCGCAAGAAAACGTATTCTTGCAGCCAAATAGAAAGGGATATACTTATCCTAATTAAAAAGCATAGTAATATCCTTATATACAGGTTGAAAGAAGTACACTTTCTTGCGCAGGACACAACAAAACAAGCGACTGTTTTGCCGCTGGGAAATTATTGTTATGCCTGAAAAATTAGCAAGAAAATGTAAGCATCTTATCAACTCCAATCTTTTTATTATACAGAAAATATCGTATGTGATATCTGCGAAATAACAATAAGGTCAGCTTCTAAAAGAATATCGGAGAAACCGACTTTATTATTTTTGACATTGTATCATTGCCGTTTTAAAAATGCAATACATATTGAAAAAATTTTTATTGTCCGTTATCTGTGTTAGAACAGGAAATGTATTATAAAAATATTAACTGATAAGATTTTTAATTCCCGGCGGTTTGTTTTTTACAGATTTGTTGCAGAAAGAAGCCGTAGAAACCAAATAGTTTATATGACAATACGTTTAAGACTTTAAATATGTGCTTGCAATATCTATTCATATCATAGATAATAAAATATAATTTGGTTAATTAAGAGGGTTTAATATATTGATGAAAAATACTTTGAATAATTTCAAGGAATATGCGCGGCTGTGTCTTAATTCTTTGCGCGGCGTAAAAGGAATAGTGTACTGCGTTATGTTTCTGTTTATAATAGCTAAATTCGGCAGTTTTTATAGTTTTATGGATATTACTGCAAACTATGCGGTGATAACGATAATCAGCAGTATGATTACTGCGGTAATATTTACAGCGTTTCGCAGAAAAATAATTCCTGCGGTGATATATACTTTTGTTTCTATATTAATGTTTGCAGACGTGATATATCATGGATATTATAATGCTTATTTAAGCGTTGATCTTTTAAATTCAGCGGGAATGCTCGGCGATATCACTGAAAGTATCATGGAAATATTGCAACCGGAATATTTCCTGATATTTGCTGATGCGGCGATAATACTGATAGTCATCGCAGTGAATTTTACAGTTAAGAAAATATTATCAGGCAAAACCAAGGAAACCGAAGGATTTTTTTTAAAAGTTTGCCGTCGATTAGATGTGAGAGGAGAACATGTTAAAGAGTTTAACGATTTTGCGGCGTCTGAGAAAAGCGATTGCGGAAAAACGCTTCGCGTGAGCGTAAGCGTCTTTCTAATGTTGGTTTTGATTTTCAACCCTCTGAGCGGTAATATTCTTACGTCTGCAGGTTCACAGGAGTTATTTTCATATCATACCAGAGATTTGCTGGGCGCCGATGCGAATGACGATACAGACAAATATTATATAGCAAACGGCACTTATGAAAGAAATCTTTCCGGAGATCTGTATGGGGCGGCGGAAGGCAGGAATCTTATAGTGATACAAGTAGAATCTCTGCAGAATTTTGTAATAAACAGAGAATATAACGGTCAGGAGATTACGCCGTTTTTAAACAGCCTGATTTCTGATGGAGATACCGTGTATTTTGATCATTATTATTATCAGACAGGGGGAGGAAATACATCCGACGCGGAGTTTGCTACAAATAACTCTATTTTAGGTACGCTGAAAAGTTATACGTATGATCTGTATGAGGATAATTATTTTAAAGGTCTGCCGTGGCTTTTGAGGGATAAAGGATATTCTACTGCCGTGATGCACGGGTATGATAAGAAATTCTGGAATAGAAAAAATATGTATCCCAAACAGGGATTTCAGAAATATTTTGATGATTCATATTATACTCCTGACGACGATTATACAGGAGAAGGTTTTGTGTCGGTGTGCGACGAGTCTTTTTATGATATGTCGATTCCTGCGCTGAAAAGTCTGAAACAGCCGTTTTATGCGTTTATGATAACTCTGTCCGGGCATCATCCTTTTGATCAGGAAAGCGATAATCAGCTTTTAAAACCGGCTGAAGGCGATGAAGGAACCATTGTGTATAATTATATTAATACAGCGCGCTACGAAGATGAATCGTTGGAAATGTTTTTTAAAAAGCTGAAAGACAGCGGGCTTTACGACAACAGCATTATATGCATATATGGAGATCATTACGGTCTTTCCTGCGAAAAAAAAGAAATATCCGAACAACTTTCGGATATTTTAGACGAAAAGTATAATTTAAAGTGGCATTTTAATATTCCGCTTATAATAAATATTCCAGGCGAAGATGTAAATAAGACAATAAGTACTGCCGGAGGACAGCTTGATTTTATGCCTACAATAGCGTATCTTATGGGATTTAAAACGCTTGATACTTTATATATCGGAAAAAATCTGATAACAGCAGAAGAAGGGTACGCGGCTATTCAGTCTTTTATGCTGAAAGGTTCGTTTATAACCGATGATGTTTTGTTTCAGCAGTCGAGGGATGGAATTTTCAGTAACAGCAAGGCTTATGATATTAATACATGGGAAAAGTTAGATGTTGAAGATTATGAGGAATTTTCTTTAAAATCAAAGCAGATTTCCAATATGTCGCAGTTTTACCTCGATAATGACGTTCTGGATAAGGTTTTGAATAAAGGGCTTTCGATAAACGATATTCTGGCGGGCGTCGAGAAAAAATCCACGCCGGATACGGTAATACATGTTTCGGGAGATAAATACACTGGAATTATTGAAGCGATGGATAACGCTTACGAAAAAGGCGAGCGCTGTCTTTTTGTAAAAGCGGCGCCGGAAGCCGTTTATAAAGAACTAAAAAAAGAAAAATCCGCAAAACTGCATTCGGCACTTTCATGCGGCGAACTGGTAAGTTGGTCTTTGGAGCATGAGGATGCATATGTTATAATAGATATAGAAACCGGAAACGATCCGTATATATCAAAGTCAAGATCTGATCTTAAAAAAGATACCGAAGTTCAGGGAATGACGGAGCTTTTTGAAGCACTTTCCGCGGAAGCTGAAAAAGAAGTTATTTACACCAGCGAATCATATAGGCTTAACGTAGATACGGAACATATCATAATAAACGCTTCAACTATGAAGTATTTTACTGCTGCGCAGGATCTTGGCTTTGAAAATATAATGTTTCAGCCTGAATTAAACGCATATACGGAAAGCGATTATAAAACATTTTTCATGTCTTATACTCCATGGGCGATACTTGTGGACGAAGGAACCGAGGAATCAGATCTTACGGATCTTTATGCTGCAGAGAGCTGCATTTATGAAAGATCGGGCGATAGGGATATAAAAATATTTGAACCGGAGCCTGATATAAAAGAAGAAAAGTTTTCGCTTATTAAGAGGATAGGCGATGGAAATTCTCCAGCTGCGGCGATTATATTTATAATTTTTGTTTCGGCAGGCGCAGGAGGATTGACACTTTTGATAAGGCGTTTTAAACGCAGGAAATTTAACGAGGACGGCAGGTGATAAGATGCGAATATTTGCATTGTCGGATCTGCATTTATCGACTGCATCGGATAAACCGATGGAAATATTCGGACCTAATTGGGAAAATCACGCATCAAGGATAAAAGAAAACTGGCTGGACTGCGTAAGCGAAGAGGATGTGGTCATCATTTCCGGCGATGTATCCTGGGGACTTAAATTCAGAGAGGCGCTGCCTGATCTGGAATGGCTTCACAGACTGCCGGGGCGTAAGGTTCTTACAAAAGGAAACCATGACTTATGGTGGACATCTCTCGCAAAGATGAACGATCTGTACGACGATCTTATATTTGTTCAGTATAATTATTACGATGCGGGAGGAGTTGCTATCTGCGGCACGCGTGGTTGGTTTTATCCAGGTCAGACAACGGATTTTTCCGAACATGACGAAAAGATATTCAGGCGCGAGCTCATAAGGCTGAAATTATCATTAGATGCAGCAAAAAACGATGGATTCGACAGGATAATATTATCCATCCATTATCCGCCGACCGACTTTTTGGGTGCGGATACGGAGTTTACCGATTTAATAGAACAATATAATGTAACAGATGTGATTTATGGTCATATACACGGAGAACGGGGAAAAACTGCGTTTAGAGGCGTAAAAGCGGGTATAAGATACAGGCTCGCATCTTCGGACTGCGTAAAATTCAGACCGATTCTCATCTGTGAACTGGGAAAGGAGGAATATGCTTTATGTCGGAGAACAGAAGAGCAATATTAATAGTTTTGGACAGCCTGGGAGCAGGAGCTATGCCCGATGCTTGTGATTATGACGACGAAGGAGCTTTTACTATTAATCACATAGCGGAAAACATGCCGGAGTGGAATATTCCGAATTTAAACAAGCTGGGATTTTCAAAAATAAAAGGCGTTAATGTTAATAACACAGAAAATCAGGAGATTTCGGGCGCTTACGGCAGAGCCGCTGAAAAGTCGGCAGGAAAGGATACGATTACCGGTCATTGGGAGATTGCAGGGCTGATCACGGATGTGCCGTTTCAGACGTTTACCGATACGGGATTTCCGCAGGAATTTATAACAGCTTTTGAAGAAAAAATAGGCGTAGGAGTTCTGGGGAATTATTCTGCTTCTGGTACGGAGATAATCGAGCAATTAGGAGATGAACACAAGAGTACCGGCAAACCTATTGTATACACATCGGCGGACAGTGTATTTCAGATAGCTGCAAATACGGAAGTGATTCCTCTTGATAGGCTTTACGAGATGTGCGAGGAGGCAAGGAAACTGCTTCAGGGTGACTGGATTGTGGGCAGGGTTATAGCAAGACCTTTTATTGAGGAAAACGGAGTATATACGAGGACTTCGGATCGAAAGGATTATTCCGTAAGCCCTCCGGCGCCTACAATGCTGGATTTTATAAGCAGAAGCGGGCATAAGGTGTATTCAATAGGAAAGATTTCAGATATTTTTAACGGCGCAGGGATAACGGCTTCTGTGCATACTTCAGATAATCAAAACGGCATAGATGAAACTATTAACGCTATAAATAATATGAAAGACAGCGGATTGATTTTTACAAATCTTGTGGATTTTGATTCAAAGTACGGTCATCGCAGGGATCCGAAAGGCTACGGCCGCGCGGTAGAGGAATTTGACGCTCGGCTTCCGGAGATTTTAAATGCCATGAGTGATGAGGATATACTGATCTTGTGCGCAGATCACGGAAACGATCCTACATATAAAGGTTGGAATCACACGAGGGAGTACGTGCCGGTTATCATATTCGGAAATAAAGTAAAAGCAGGAATGGAACTCGGAACACTGAGTTCTTTCGCGGATATCGGCGCGACTGTATGCGAATATCTGAGTGTTCAGAACGATATTTACGGCGAGAGTTTTTTGAGCAGAATTTTAGTTTAACAAAAAGTGATTTATATAGGATTTTATTATATATAATTAAAATTTTAAAGTTTGTTTTGTAAGACGACGATTATTGTTTCAGCGGCTATATGTAAATAAATTTCAGTGTGCGTCAGGATAAATACAAGTGTGAATTTATTTTGACTGTCAAGAAATGAATATATATGTTAGAATATACGTATGATATACTTTCGGATATACTGGAGTATGTCATACGTTTTTTAGTTTTATGAAACTGCTGTTTTTGCAGATTTGATTCAGAAGGATTTTAAAATGGAAAGTAATAATAAAATAGGATTTGATGAAGTTTATATAAGCGAAAGATTAGAAAACAGATTAAAATTTATAAATAATTATCCTCTGACTGTTATTGAAGCGCCGATAGGATATGGAAAGACTACCGCTATCAGGGAATATTTAAAAAGATCCTCTGGTATGTATATATGGTATTCTGTCATGGATTCTTGCGAGGATTATTTCTGGAAACAGTTTTGCATTTCCGTGGGTAAAATAGATAAGGAAATTGCCGGGAAATTGGAGGAAACAGGTTTTCCGAAAGATGCTGTTTCTGCCTGCGACGCTGCGGATATTTTAAAGGATATAGATATAAAAAAAGACATTGTGTTTGTGATAGATGATTATCAGCTGATTTTTTCTGAAAAATTAAACAGGTTTTTTGAAATAGTTGCAAGAAATAATATTGCGCATCTTCATATAATCCTTATAGGACGAAATAAATTTACAAGCAGCAGGGAAGAATTGGAAATAAAAAATCTTCTGTTTGTGCTTACTGAATATGATTTTAAATTAGATGAAATGGAATGCAGAAAGTATTTTAATGTATGCGGTTTGGATATAGGCCGTTCTGAAAGTCACAGGATTTTTATGCAGACAGAGGGTTGGATTACGGCTGTTCGTATTGCATTGATGGAGTATACTAATGAAATGCAGATCTCTGTTCGAGGAAGCCTTTTTAATTTATTTGAAAATTCTGTTTATCGCAATTATACGGATGATGAAAAGGATTTTTTGATGCGTATATGTATTTTTAGTAAATTTTCCGGAGAGCAGGCGAGGTTTGTGCGCAGGAAGCATGATCCCTATGAGATTTTAAATAAAATAGTTGAATCTAACGGATTTATAAGGTATGACGAAAAGCTGAGAAGATATTATATACATAATATGTTTTCTAAATTTTTGAAAGAAAAATTGTATAAGATGGATTTGAAGTATAGAAATGAGGTCTATCGTCATGCTGCCGATTGGCATTATCTTAACGGAGAATTTTTTCTGGCTACCTGTTTTTATTATAAGAGCGGCAATTTTGAAGATATGCTCAAAACGTTTATACGGGACAGGGGCAGTAATTTGTCCGGCAGAAGCGGAAAAACTATGATAGCAGCGTTTAAAGCGTGCCCGGATCACATTAAAAATAAATATCCAATGGCTATAATGATATATACAAAGCAGCTTGCTATGATGAATGAAAGAGAACTTTTGAAAGAAAATATAGCCGAGCTCAAGGGCTATTTTGACAGCGATAATCTTACGAAAAAGGAAAAAGAAGAATTTACAGGCGAATATTATATGCTGATGAGTTTTCTTGCTTACAATAATATAAATAAAATGAATGAATATTATAAGATGGCGGCAAAGTTTTTGAAAAAGGCGTCTTCTCTTGAGGATAGTCGTGGAAACTGGACTTGCGGAGCTCCGTCTGTTTTATATATGTTTTATAATGAAGTTGGCGGACTCGATCGTGTGACTGAAGAACTTCATAAATCAAGGGATTTGTATTACAAATTAACGGATAATAATGGCAGAGGCGGGGAATATATACTGGACGGCGAGAGGAAGTTTTTTAGAGGGCATCTCGACAGGGCTGAGATTTTGTCTTTCAAAGCGTACAATGTGGCAAAAAAATACGATCAGGCAGGTATAATGATATGCGCTCTGTTTTTGCAGGCGAGGATAGCTATGTTTCAGGGCGATGCGGAAAAAGGCATAAATGCTATTAATAAGCTCAGAGAGATAGTAGCTGAAAACGACTACGGTATTTTTACTCATACGGCAGATATATGCAAAGGTTTTATTTATGCTATATACAGTCAGCTTAAACCAATAGAAGAATGGATATTAGAAGGAAAGTTTGACGATATAAGTTTATATAATCCTGCTATGAATTTTTTGTATATTACTTACGGAAAGATTTTGATTGAAAGGGGAGAATACAGTAAACTCCTGGGCTGTACCGATTATTATATCGCTGAAGCAGCTGAAGATAATAATATTCTTACAGTTATTTATATGAGGATTTATGAAACGATAGCGTATGATAAGATGGGAATGACTGCCAATTCTATGGAATCTATGAGAAAAGCCGTGCAATTTGCCGTAGCGGATCATATTTATGTGCCTTTTGTTGAAAACGGAAAGGCTCTGTTTAGCTGTGAAGACGAGAATATTTATGCAGACGAGGAAGTTAGATTTATTAATAATTGCAGAAATATGTACAAAAAATATGAAAAAAATCTCAATATGCTTTTAAAAGAGGAAGATGCATCACCATTTAATATGCTAACAAAGCGAGAAAAAGAAATAGCGCTGCTCGTTTCCGATGGAAACACGAATATGCAGATAGCGAAGGAATTAAATATTGCGGAAATCACGGTAAAAAAGAGTTTATCGAACATCTATGCAAGATTAGGAATAACAAATAGGGCGTCGTTATCCAAACAGGTAAGCCTTCATAAATGATTTATCGTTTGTAGATAAAATATGCTGAAAAAATATTTATTAAGACAAAAAATTAAAAAGTCTTGTAGACCTTTAAAATTCAATGATTCGGCTAATTATGGATGCTGGCATATATTAGTTATACGAATGAAATATACTTTAGTATAGTGTACAATTATAATGTGAAATGATATACTCCAATCCTAAGATTGCAGACAGAGATATTAATCGCCATGTAAATTATTTAAATCGGCGAAGTATTTATTATAAAATATTAATAATATTTTTGTCAGCATCTTTAAATACCTTTAAACATATCATTGTTGTTGGTCATCGGCAATGATTTTTAGGGGTATTTTGTATGAATCTGTTGGAACAGGTTGGGTTAGCCTAACGGCTGTATGCAGATTTCATGCGAAATTATTAGTTTTGATATTTATCAAAACACGTATTTTTAAGCATCAATATGGATGCAAATTCTAACAATTTTACAGGAGGAGAGTTTAAAATGAGTGAAACTCAAAATCTGACTAAGAAGAGATGGACGGTTTTGGTTATAAGCTGTATCATCAACATTATGATCGGAACGGGCTATGCATGGTCTATGTTTGTAGCGCCTCTTAACGAGCATTTTATAGCGATCGGTTACGATGCCGCTATGGCTACACTTACTTGGGCGTTTACGCTCGCAAATTCTATCGGTCCTATTCCTATGATCATCGGTGGTTTTATAAACGACAATATCGGTCCTAAGTGGTCTGTATTCATCGGTGGTATTTTCTTTGGCGGCGGCGTATTTGTTGCTGGATGCGCGACTAGTCCGATCATGGTAGTAGTAGGTTACGGTATTTTGATGGGTCTTGGTATGGGTCTTGTTTACGGATGTACGATCGGAAATTCCGTAAAGTTTTTCCCTGATAAGGCAGGTCTTGTAGGCGGATTGACAACTGCAACTTATGGTCTTGGTTCCGTAATTCTGCCGCTGATCATAAAAAATATCGTTAATCCGGACACGGTACTCGGTACGTTTAAGGTACTTGGCATTATTTATCTCGTAGTTATCTGCGTAGGCGCGTTTTTTATTACAAGATGCCCGGTAGGTTTTGTTCCAGACGGTTATCAGCCGCCTGCTCCTAAAGCTGGCGTTAAGGCTCCAGAGAGCAAGAACTGGAAGCAGATGCTTGCGGATCCTATTTTCTGGGTGATGATGGTAATGATGATGTGCGGAGCTACTTTCGGTCTGATGATGATTTCAAACTGCAGGGGTCTTATTACTGCTCTTGGAGCTGAAGTTACTCTGGCTGCTACGGCGGTTACTACATTAGCGTTGTTTAATGCTATCGGACGTGTAGTTTGCGGATGGATTTCAGACAAACTTGGTCGTGTTAATACCCTCACTGCGATGATCTGCGTAGGTATTATAGGTCTTGTAATCGTTTCTGTTGCAAAAGCGCCGAATTTATTTATTGTAGGTATATGCCTCGTAGGTCTTGCGTTCGGTTCTTTCATGGGTGTATATCCTGGATTCTGCGCCGAGCAGTTCGGTCCTAAAAACAACGGTGTAAACTACGGAATTATGTTTATCGGTTTTGCATTAGCTGGTATAGTAGGACCTCAGATTCTGCAGAAGTTAGGAACGCCGACAGCTTATTATGTAGCGATCGGTCTTGGCGTGCTCGGTCTGATAATGTCGTTTGCTTACAGAGCAATGAGCAAGTCAAAATAATAAGATTAATATTTTGAAAATTCGCGGCTGCTTCATCGGTATTTCGATGGAGCGGCCGATTTGTTTCTGCAGGTAATAATTTTCTCGAAATATTTTAAAATAACTTATATAAATATTATAATAAGATGTTATAATAGTAATAAGTTGTAATAACGTTTTATTGGGATTTGTTATAATGACTGTTCGTTTATATGAAAAGAGGGGACATTATGGAACGTGAAAATTATATTACCGATGAAATGGTTGTTAAAAGGGCGAATGCAGCAGTAAGGCTCGAATTGGAAAAATTAAAGGCTATGGATATTCCGGCGGTGATATATGATCCGAAAACTCAGATCGTTTATTACGAATATAGCGACGGGACAAGAGTCGAGGCGGCTAAAAGACTGAGGAAAGGGCGTTACAGTGAACGTATTGCAAAAGAAGCCTGAGGTCGTAGTATTTGCAGGACCCAACGGTTCCGGAAAAAGCACTCTTACAAAGTTACTGAAGCCCCGCATATCATATATTAACGCAGACGAGATCAAAAAGAATCTTAAATGTTCGGATAAAGAAGCTGCGCTTATAGCGGAAAAGCAAAGAGAAGAACATATAGAGAATATGTATGAATTTTGTTTTGAAACAGTTATGTCGACAGACAGAAATTTAAAACTGCTGAAAAAAGCCAGAGATAAAGGATATTTTATTCGCTGCTATTATGTTTTAACATCAGATCCTATTATAAATGTTCTACGTGTAAAGTCGAGAGTTGAATCGGGCGGTCACGATGTGCCTGAGTAAAAAATAATTTCAAGATATGATAAAGCGTTGGATTTAGTAAAAGAGTTGGTTAAAATATGCGATATTTGTCATATTTATGATAATTCAGGCGATAAACCTTTTAGAATATTTAAAAAGCGGAAAGACGACGTTTATTATGATGAATGTGACGATTGGTATCTGGAGGATATACAATTTTTGACAGGTATTATCAGTATAGAAAAGAAAGAACTGAATAAGACAGATTAAGGGCGGTTTATGATCGTCCTTTTTGTTTTTATAACATAGATCTGATTAAAAAATAAGCAGAATGAGAAGTCTGTTATGAAATGCAGGAGTGCTTGCAGAACCTTGATTTTAAGGTATTATCGTGGAATGCTGTTAGACGATATAAGAAAAATCAGTGATAATTAAAAAGAATGATAAATATAATGTTATTGAAAAAATAAATTTATACAGAGTTAGGTGAAATTATAAATAAAAAATAAACAGTCAGCTCAATTATAATTAGCACAATTATTATATATACGAAAAGAATATACTTTGGTATACTATACAATTGTCAGACTAAGCATTATAATCTAATTAAAGATTACGGGCGAGCAAAGCTACATACCATATGCGAAGCCGAGTCTTCAGTATCTTTAAAATTTAATTTTAATAGTTATAATTAGTAGTTATTATTTCTTTATTTTATAAGATACATATTTTGTTTCAGTTATTGCTGAAACACGCTTTTTTCAAGCATCTTTATTGATGCAAATTTTTAGAAAAGGAGAGAAAAAATGAGTGACAATCAAAATTTGACCTCAAAAAGATGGGCAGTGCTTATCGTAAGTTGTATAATCAACCTCATTATCGGTACTGGTTACGCATGGAGCGTATTCGCTCCTAAATGGGCAG
>JAAVYD010000137.1 GCA_022790955.1 Bacillota bacterium | reverse complement strand
GCAGCATTAAAACTGCGAAAGGGTATATCGCCAGGTGCAGAAAGCGGGAGGCGGGGCATAATCCCCGGAATTTCCGTATCTATGACGCCTGGGCGGACTGCCCGGAGGGAGAACATGTCCCCTGCGTGTACCATGAAGCGTGAGGAAAGGAGGCCCCATGGCAAAAGCATTTAAAGAACTGACGGAGAAGGAGCGGCAGAGGCAGCAGCGGCGGCAGGAGATCGCCCGGCTGTGGGCAGAAGGGGAAAGCTGTCGGGCTATCGGGGAGCGGTTCGGTCTGACCCGTCAGGCTGTCCATGATCTTTTATGCCGGATGGAGGGCGGGCCAGTCACCCCAGGCTTTGCCCAGCTTGTGCGGAGGTGGCCCTATCCCAACGCCGCAAGGTGGGTTTTGGAGAGCGGCTACACTTCCATTGCGGAGCTGGCGCGGGAGACGGGGATCCCAGACAACACCCTGCGGAATATCCTGCGGGGAAACACCTTTCCAAAGCCGGAAACGGTACGGCCCCTTCTGGAGCTTTCGGGCATGAGCTTTGCGGAATTCTTTCATGATCCCGCCTCCCCTCCTCCCTCTCCGGAAGAGTTGGAACGGCAAAAGACGGAGCGGGAGCAGGCCCGAAAGGAGCGGCGCAAAACGTACCTGCGGGACTACTATCAGAAAAACCAGGAACGCATCAGGGCCAGGGCGCGGGAGTGGAACCGGGCGCACCCGGCGAACACGCCGGAGGAAAAAGCCGCCCGGGCTGAATATGACAAGGCATACAATGCCGCCAACCAGGAGCAGCGGGCGGCGTACCGCAGGGCATACTATCGGGCAAACCCAGAACTGTACGCCCGGAAAAGGAAGCCCCGGACAGAGCTGCCCCATCAATTGACACTGGAGGGAAAAGAGCATGAGTAAGGTAATCGCGGTCTGCAATCAAAAGGGCGGGGTGGGAAAAACCGTCACCACTGGCAGTATGGGCCGCGTTTTGCGGAAACTGTACAGAAAGCGCTGGGGCAGGCATATGGGGCCAGAGGGGAAACCCTCCCGGCCCTTGTAGAGAGCGCGGCCCGCAGGCTTTTGGACAGGCAGTTCCCGGAGGCCGGGGAATACCGCAGGTTTATAGAAAGCAGCGCCTGTTACATGGCGCTCTCCCGGTGCGGGCAGCAGCCGGAAGAGGATTTCTCCCGGTTCCTGCCTCTGGAGGGGGACAGGCGGGAAATCCACATGGCGGCGCGAACTGCCGTGCAGATCAGTTCCGCCCTGCTGCGGCAGGTGGAGCGGGCCGTGCGGGAAACCGTGCTGGAATCCCACAGGCGGCAGCGCCACCCCCCTGCCCAGACGCCGGGGCAGGTTTCTTTTTTCTCCATGGAGCTGGAAAAGGCCGAAGCGCCCGCGCCTCAAAAAAACAGCCCACCGCCTGAAAAGGAATCCCTAAAACCCGCAGGCCTGTCCCAGACCGTCTTGGATGAGGCCCTGCGCATTGGCGCGAACGACCCCAGCAGCAGGCTGCGCATTATTGCGGAGTTTATGAAGGATAAGCCAGTGGAGGAAAACGTCCGGTTTTTGCAGGCCCATTATAAGGAGAACGGCGCTGGCTTCTATGTGGGGGAGAGCAAATATTCTCTTTGGTATGACGGGGCCGGGATGCTGATATCCCCCGGTGAGAGCGCCCATGGCAATTTTGCAACAGCTTTGACCTGGGAACAGGCGGCAATCCGTATCCGGGAACTGCTGGACGCAGGGGAATATGCCAGCCAGCTTATGGTATACCGGGCCTGGCCCTTTGAGCGGGGCCGGGTGGCGGAAGCCCTGGTTTTCCTGCAAAGGGATATTGCGGAGGACGCCCAGGACAGGTATTTCCCCACGCTGGGAAAAGCCTTTCAGGACTTTTTGGGGCATTATGACAAATTAGCCAAAGTGAAAGAGTGGATGGAGAAACCGGAAAGCCTGCAAAGGCTGGTGGACGAGTGCGGCGCTTTCCTATCCGCTTATGCCCACGACCGGGAACTGCTGCGGTTCCATTACCACAGGACAGATGAGATTTTGCAGGGCTTAAAGGACTTGCAGCTTGAGCCTATAAAATTCACCGCCGCCGAGGGCTTCACCCCCCAGCGGCGGCTCTTTATTTCCCAGGATGAGATAGACAAGCTGCTGCGGGAAGATGCCGGCCGGCACGATTACCGCATTGGCGTGTATCAATTCTTTGAACAGCACCCGGACAAAAAGGAACGGGAAAAGTACCTGTCAGGCATCCATGGGGTGTATTCCGGCTTCCATGGCGTTAATGACAATATTGTCTATACCTCTAAAGGGGTGGAATTCAGCCATGGAGATATTGTGGAGCCTTATGCCAAGGTAGAGCTGAAATGGGGCGCGGTACGAAAACGTATAGAGGAACTGATCAAAAAGGACGCTTTCCTCTCTGCGGAGGATAAGGAGGTTTTGGAGGGGCGGTATCTGGAGGGGCCGGCAGCGGATGGGCAGGAGGCCACCGCTGCCCCCACTGTCCGGGACTTGTACCAGCAGTACAAGCCCATGGTGCTGGCTGCTGTGATGGAGGACACAGCCTACCGCAACGCCTGCCGCAATTCCGATGAAGCAAGCGCCCGCCTGGAGTGCGACGCTGCCATAAAAAGGGTTGCGGCATCAGCTAGTAATTTGCAGTTTGCTAAGCTCTACTATGACATGCAGGGGTTTCATGCCCGCCTGCACCGGGATATTTGGGATGAAACGTACCCTGCGCTTTCCGCAGACAAACAGGAAACAAAGCCCCGCTATCAGGTAGTTGTGTACCACCATTTTGAAAACGGCTTTGATGAGAAACTGGATTACCCCACTTTAGCCGAAGCGGAAAAAGCCGCCCGGAGGCATCTTGACGGCTCTATGGAAGAAGATGGTTTTCAGTATGAGGGCGCTGCCGTCTACGACCTCCAGGAGAAAAAATGGCTGCGGGTTTTCGGGCATTTCCCCGATGAAAAGGCCCAGGAACAGGTTAAAACCACCCCCTCTGCGAAGGCTGTTCCCGAACAGGCCCCACCGACCGCAGAGGAAAAAGCGCCTGCCCCGCAAGAACAGGAGAGTGCGCCCACGCCTTCTCTGTCCATAGATCCCAGCAGGCCCTATATCTTCTGCGAATGGAGTGAAAGCGAAGTTTTCCAGGATAAGACCTCTTATTCCCTCGCTGAATTTGACCGCCTGATGAAAGAAACCGACAGTCATTATGTAAAAAAACAGGCAGAAGGAATCGAAAAATACGGCTCCTGGCAGGCTGTGTACGCTGCGGACGACCCGGAATACGGCCCATATTTGGGCTATGATAAAGTGAAATTCACCCTGCGTATGCCGGATGGCAGCAGCTATACGGAGCGCCAGGACATTGGAGACGGGGACGGCGGCGTGATAGATTTCCTCAGCCAGTATGAGAAGTACCGGGATATCGTGCCCATCCTGCGGGAAGCTGTCCGGCAGGAGCGGGAAACACCTGCCGCCCCGCCGTCTCCGGAGGAGAAAGGCCCTGTCCGGGATCCGGACGGCTGGCTGGTTTCCGCAGAAGATCCCGCCGTGCAGAATCATTTTCCGGCCCCTGTGCAGGCAACTGGTTCCGGCGGCCAGGAGAAGCCCGCACCCGCACCCAATTTCCGCATTACAGATGAGAATCTGGGTGTAGGCGGCCCTAAAGCTCACTACAAAATGAACGTGGAAGCCATCAGGCTTTTGCGGCAGCTACAGACGGAAAACCGGCAGGCCACGCCGGCGGAACAGAACACACTCTCTAAATATGTGGGCTGGGGCGGGTTGGCGGACGCTTTTGATGAAAGCAAGCCCGCCTGGGCCAGCGAATACAAAGAGCTTAAAGGGCTTCTGCCCCCGGAGGAATATGAATCTGCCAGGGCTTCCACCCTTAACAGCCATTATACCACGCCCGTAGTTATCCGCGCTATGTACCAGGCCCTGGAAAACATGGGCTTTCGGGGCGGCAGGATTCTGGAACCCTCCATGGGCACAGGCAATTTTTTCGGGTGCCTGCCTGAAAGCATGGCAAAAAGCAGGCTGTACGGGGTTGAGCTGGACAGCATCACCGGGCAGATAGCCCGGCAACTTTACCCCCAGGCGGACATAAAAATCGCGGGCTTTGAAACCACCAGCCGCCATGATTTCTATGACCTTGCCATCGGCAACGTGCCTTTCGGGCAGTACCAGGTACACGACCCGGCCTATAACAGGCTGGGTTTTTCCATCCACAATTACTTTTTTGCCAAGGCTTTAGGCCAGGTGCGCCCCGGCGGTATCGTAGCGTTTCTCACATCCCGTTACACCCTGGACAGCCGGGATACCAAGGTCAGAGAATACCTGGCCCAGCACGCCGACCTGCTGGGGGCCGTCCGCCTGCCTAACAACACCTTTAAAGATAACGCGGGCACAGAGGTTGTCAGCGATATCCTTTTCCTGCAAAAACGGGAATCCCCGCCGGAACAGGAGCCTGCCTGGGTGCAGACCGGGGAGTCAGCCCTGGGCTTCCGGGTAAACCAGTATTTCCTTGACAACCCCCACATGGTGCTGGGCGCAGAGCAGAGTACCAGCAGCCAGTACGGCGGGCAGGATTACACCGTTGCCCCTGCGCCCGGCGCGGATCTGGCAGGGCAGCTTGCACAGGCCGTCACCCATATTCATGGGGAATACAAGGAGGCAAGCCCCCGCCAGGAGGAGGAAAAGTCCGTCTCCCTGGAGGACGTAAAGCCTTACAGCTTTGCGGTCATAGACGGGGAGGTATACTACCGGGAAGGGGAATCCCTGGAAAAGCCAAAGCTCCGGGGGGACGCGGGGGAACGGGTGAAAGCCATGGTTTCCCTGCGGGACTGCACCCGGCGGCTCCTGCGGCTTCAGATGGAGGACGCCCCGGATGGAGAAATCCGGCAGGCCCAGGGGGAGCTGAACCGGTTCCACCACAGCTTTCTGGAACGGTTCGGCCTCATAAATGACAGGAAAAACGCCCGGGCTTTCGACCGGGATTCCAGCTACTATCTGCTCTGCTCCCTGGAGGAGGTGGGCAAAAACGGGGAATTAAAACGCAGGGCGGATATCTTCACCAAACGCACCATCCAGCCCCACCGGCCCGTTACCCATACGGAAACCGCCGCCGAAGCCCTGGCTGTGTCTTTAGGGGAGCGGGCCAAAGTAGACCTGCCCTTTATGGCCCGGCTTACGGGCAAGGCAGAGGAGGAAATCTATCAGGAACTGAAAGGGGATATTTTCTTAAACCCCCTGTTCGGGCAGGGTCCCGGGCAGGAAAAATACCTGTCCGCCGATGAGTATTTATCCGGCAATGTGCGGGAAAAGCTGGAGTGGGCCAGGCGCTCGGCAAAGCTTTACCCCGACGATTACACGGTCAATGTGGAAGCCCTTGAACGGGTGCAGCCCCGGCCCCTTACCGCCGCTGAAATCGACGTGCGCCTGGGGGCTGTGTGGATAGAAGCCGCGTATATCGACCAGTTCATGGCGGAAGCCTTTGGCCTGTCCCCTGCCGCCGCCATGCGCACCCATGCCTTCTACAGCGCCGCCACCGGGGAGTGGCAGGTGCATGGCGTCCACGCCACAGCACTCTCGGAGCGGTTCGGCACCACCCGGAAGTCCGCCTATGAAACGCTGGAGGCCGTATACAGTGAAAGCGGTCATCGCTTTGCTTGGACTTTCCTTCCCGGTCACTCGGAACTGCTCCGGGAGTTGCTTCATGAGGGAGGAACCAACGGCCTGCTGAAGCTCCACGGCTCTATAACCGGCGGACTGATCGAATACAG
>JAAVYD010000080.1 GCA_022790955.1 Bacillota bacterium | reverse complement strand
GGCTGTTTAAGCTGCTTATTGCAAAGGGGAGTGAGATTATGGTTATGTCTGATATGAGATGATTAGTTTATTTCTAATTATCATATGTATCTTTAATGTTGTTATAAATATAACATAAAAGATATAAAATCAGAGAAGCTGCTTAAAATTAATGTTTTTAAATACTCAACATTAATACTCTATTGAGTCTGCAGGAGCAGTAATCCTTATTACGGCTATATTATATGCATACCCGCAGATGGTTTGCAAGTGTTTTTTTCGCTTTTATATTGTTATTTTCCGATATAAAATGTTACTGAATCAATAAAATGCTAATTATTGTATGGATATGTTAGCTGAGAAAAAAATTAGAACATATATTTGTTAAAATATTAACTGATATATGTTAAATTATTTTCAATAGGACTCGAAAGGACTTGCTTTATAAAGATTATTATGGTAATATATCAAAGTTGTAAACGGTCCGCTGTTATGGCATATACAAGATGTGCACGGAGAAAAATAATAAAAACGTAAGATTTAAATCTCTGTTTCATAACAAGAACGTGAAAAAGAAAGAGGATATTTATGAATATTATTGAAGCTATCGAGCAGGATTACAAGAGGGATGATATTCCTGAATTTAACGTTGGTGATACATTAAAGGTATACATCAAGATTAAAGAAGGAAACAGAGAAAGAGTACAGTTATTTGAAGGTTATGTTTTAAAAATGCAGAATGGCGGTCTCAGCAAGACGTTTACTGTAAGAAGACTTTCTTCAGGTATCGGGGTAGAAAAGACTTTCCCTATACATTCTCCTATGATCGAGAAGATCGAGGTTGTAAGAGAAGGTTTTGTAAGAAGAGCTAAGCTCAATTATATGAGAGAAAGAACAGGTAAGGCTACTAAGATCAGGCCTAAAAAGACTGCTCAGTAGGCGGTTCAGATTAAAAATAAAGTCCCCCTTTTGCCAGCGAAAGTTAAAGTATATGGCAGGAGGGGGAATTTTTCGGATTAATCTGTTTTTACAATAAAAAACGCGACGATTAATAATAAGTTAATTTTTAGATTTACCTATTAGTATTTCCGCTTCAATGGTAAGTTCGTGCATATCAGACCAATCGATCGCTTTTTTATCTACATTAAACAATAGCGGAGTCATTTCTATAAAAGACTGCCTGTCTTTTTCGTTTAATGAAAATCGGTGCGTGATTTTTTTGCGGTCAGTAAATATAAATGCTTTTTCAAAATATTCAATCACCTGCTGATTAGAATATTCTTTATTTCTTAATTGTTCTTTTGCTTTATTGCGTATTTCTGTTAAATGTCGGTCTGTAGGAACTATTTTTAAAATCCAGCCGTCGGGCGCTAATATTCTGTGAAATTCTTTGTAATTTGCAGGTGAAAAAATATTAAGAATACAGTCTGCGCTATTGTTTTTTAACGGTATAGCAGATAGGTCGCCGACAAACCATTTAATTGAATTACTGTTATCGTTTTTAGATGCAAGCTGAATCGAATCTTTAGAAATATCGAAAGCGTAGAGGTTTCTTTGCGTTCTACATTGTATTTGATTTGCGTAAAATCCTTCTCCGCAGCCTGCGTCGAGTATCGTTTGAATGGATTTATTTTCATTAATGAATTTTACAATTTCCTGAAGTATGGGTTCGTATAATCCGTTTTCTAAAACATAACGTCTGTTTTGAAAGGAGGTTTTATTGTATTTTCGTTGTTTTTTATTGTTAAGAATAAAGTTTACATAGCCATATTTGGAAATATCGTAACAATGTTTATTATTACAATATAAACTTGTATTTTCTAATAACAACGCTTGTTCGCATATGGGACAAATAAAGTGATTATTTTTATCATTAAATCTTAATAATTTTTCTTTTATCATTTTTTCTCCGGTTTTATAATATTTTTATTGGAATGTATGGCAAGGTCTTGTTTTGCTGGGTTAATTTGAAAATCAAACTTTGTTTTAGGCGTTTCTGCTTTTTATTTTATCATTCATTTATTGATTTTTCTATACTTAAATGCCCGTAGAATTAGAGGAAAGATATAAATCTGAAAATTTGTCTGGATAAAATCCGGTTGAGTTTTTATAATTAAATGATGATGTTACGCTGATAATCGCATGGGAAAGTCGGTGATTTTATAATGAAGCGCAGCAGATTATTAGATGTCTGTATAATTATTATGTCAGAGGTGCGGTATGTCGTTAAGTAATATTTTGCGCGAAGGAATTTTAGTCAGAACTTTTACGGCTGAAAAGATTTCTATACGCGCGGCTTGTATTGAAGAATGGGACAGTGTTTTTAGATTTTATTATGATCTTATTGAAGATATGCATGATTCCGGGATTCCATTGGGGTGGGAAAAAAATATCGTGCCGTCTGAAAAATTTATAAAAAAGTCCATATTAAAACAGGAGCTTCATATAGGCGAATCGGCAGGGCAAGTTGCTGCCGCAATGGTTGTAAATAGTGAGTGTGACGAAGAATATAGCAGTATAAAATGGCAGGTTAGGGCGGAACAGCAGGATGTGATGGTAATGCATTCTCTTGGAGTTTTAGGCAGGTATCAGGGGCAGGGCATAGCATCGAGGATGATAAATCATGCCTACTTAACGGCTATGCGTACAAATAAAAAAGCCGTAAGACTTGATGTTTTAAAAAATAATATTAAAGCGCGAGAACTTTATGAAGCAATGGGATTTAAGTATATAGATGAAAATAAAATGTTTTATAAAGATATAGGTTTTATAGATTTCGTATTTTACGAATTGGCTTTGTGATCTTTTAAGGTATTATATTTAAGAATTACAGAATTTTATGAAAATTGTAATGACCGCTCGATGTCAAAACGGGCAATAATGATGAATCCCTTATGAGATTTATGCGTACAGGTATGAAATTTAATACATCAAAATAGAATTAAAATATTTGATACTTACCGCATAATTCTCATAATGAACTCCTGACCTGCTGTCAATATTTGAAAGAACTCTAATATGCTGATTTTATATGTTATGAAGTATATTAACCCGCCGGAAAAATTTATTATTTAATCATTTGACCGACGGACAGCGGTTCGCAATATCCAGACAGGCTTTGCTTATTTGCGATTACAGGTTTTCTACCATTCTGACAGCGATGACCAGAGCCTGCTCTCTGGTGGCGTTGGCATATCCTTCAGCGGTCTGTTTGTCCGTGATGTTTTTAGGGGCAAATGTGTTGTTGCCTACGCCGCTGATGATATTGTTAGCGGCCATGAAGTAGACGCTGTTTTTTGCAAAATCGGATATATTGTTGTCATCCCTGAAAGGAGTTGGTTTTGCGTAGGTCAGGACAAATTTAGGAGAGCTGTCGGTATCCAGTGTCCAGCCTGGCATCGTTACTCGCTTAAACGTCCGTGTCAGCATTGTGGCTGCCTGCTCTCTGTTGAGATATTTGTTGGGAGCGAAGGTTCCGCTGGTCATATCTATACCGTTGGTGATGCCTACGTTGTAAGCCTTGAGGACTTCTGTGTCGCGGCAGTCTGAGAATGGGTTTGTCACTGCCGGCAGAGCGTTGGTTCCTGACAGGTTTTCATATACCTTTACGCACACAGCGGCGAATTCCTGCCGCGTGATGGATTGAGTCATGTCCGCATTATACAGGATATCGGGTATCAGATCTATTTCCTGAGCTTTCTGCAGTTCAGGGCTGGACCATGCGGAAGAATTGCTCCATGCAGGCTTATAATCCCATTCGCAGACATATTTATAGGAACTGTCATTATCGTCGTCCCACTGACCGAAGGTGATTTGATAGCTGCTGCCGCCATAGCCTAAGGTACCTCCGTTATTGAAGATCACCGTGTTCTGTCGCTGTCCGAGATTATCGGGCTCGTCCTTTCCCCAGTTCGTGTATGTAACGGATTCTCCGGTTACCCATTTATCAAGACCGGTAATATTTCGGTGCATACCTATCATGTATTTTCCCTGCGGGCTGTTGCCGTCCTTATAAGATAGATAGTTTTCCAGGAAAGTCTGTTCATTCTGAGAGTTGATTGCCACCAGGTGACCGCCCAGCTTTTCGCAGGCTGCCTGAGCGTTTTGCCAGGTCATAGTATTAGTATAATACTGGTAGTAGTGACCGTTAAACTCCACTGCGGTGTCGGGGATCTGCGGCGTTGTTTCGGCGGCTGCGGATACGGGAATCAGGCTCAAGGTTATCAATAGTGCTAATATAAATATGCTCCGTTTCTTTTTCATAATCTCTCCTTTTTGGTTTTAGTGCAATATTATTTAAAACTAAGCGGATCCTGACAGATTCGATTGTCGGAATCGGCGCAAACGTTTATTATATCGAAAGTATATCATGCGAGGATTCATCTTTCAAGAAATAAGGATTATGCCGGATATTGTACGTTCTTTATCATCATTACATATTGCTTCAGTCGACCTTATCCTGAGATTTTGTTTTGGAGAACTCGTACTTATTCTTTTTTGAAAATTCTGAATTTATTTTGCACCGAACTTATATAAAAATTATTAAATATTTTTATATATCATTAAGAAAACATAAATACGATATTAATTTATTTCGGAGCGAAAGCCGTACTATTTCGATATTAGCTGAATATTATTATATGTAATGAAATAATATTGTTTGTATCGAGATCGTTCCATAGAAGCGATTTCTGCGCTGCGGATCTTATATCTGACAGGAGAAGCGTTTTAGTGAACGGTAAAGCGGATTGGAGAAAATTTATATGAATATTTATGTAGTGCAGCCGGGAGATACGGTACAGGGTATCGCTATGAAAACCGGCGTTTCTGAGGAGTCCGTGGTTTATGTGAACCAGCTTGTATATCCGTATAATCTGGCTGTGGGTCAGGCTCTTTTATTATTGGGAGAAAGACAAACGCAAAACGCTATGATTCCTGGTCTTGAGCCGGCGGTTTTGCAGCAGGGATCAGTCAAACCGGTAAAATCCATAAATGGATACGCGTATCCGTTTATAAGTCAATGGGTTTTGGATCAGACGCTGCCGTATTTAACGAGTCTGTCTGTATTTTCGTACAGTTTTACTGTTCAGGGCGATTTAGTTCCGCCGGAAGTAAACGATACAAGGTTGATAGAATCGGCTGTTAATGCCGGAACAAATCCTATATTAACATTAGTGCCTCTTGATAGCACCGGCAGATTTAATAATTATCTGATAACTGCGCTTATTAATAATTCTGAAGCGCGGGCAAACCTGACTGCAAATCTGCTTAGAACGATGCAGGAAAAGGGCTTTAAAGGAGTAGATGTTGATTTTGAGTATATTCTCGCTTCCGATAGGGATGAATTTACGAGTTTTGTGCGCGAGCTTACAAATACGATGAACAGCCGGGGATATACGGTTTCTGTAGCGCTTGCGCCTAAGGTATCTGCCGACCAGAAAGGTTTGCTTTATGAAGGTAAGGATTATGCGGGACTCGGCGCAGCAGCTAACAGCGTGCTGCTTATGACATACGAATGGGGATATACTTACGGTCCGCCTATGGCTGTTGCTCCGATAAGCCATGTAAGACGGGTAGTAGAGTACGCTTTAACAGAGATACCGGCGGAAAAAATAGATCTTGGAATCCCTAATTACGGATACGACTGGCAACTGCCGTTTAAAGCGGGAGAAACGAGAGCGAGGACAATGGGTAATATAGAAGCTGTTCAGCAGGCGATAGCGGTAGGAGCCGAGATCAAATTTGATGAAACAGCTCAGTCGCCGTATTATACGTATATGAACGGAGGAGATTTACATGAAGTTTGGTTTGAAGATGTGAGAAGTATGAGAGCTAAATTTGAATTAATTAAAGAATTTAATCTGCGCGGAGCAGGTTACTGGCATATTATGCAATTATTCAGAGCGAATTGGCTGCTCGCGGATAGCACATTTAATATAAAAAAGGGATAGAAATCCAATAAAGTAAATATTTTAACTGAAAGGAATAAAAATCACCAATCAAAATGTCAAAAAAAAGGGAGCAAGTTGTTGTCATGAAATTTATTAGGTAGTATAATAAATAATACTTAAAATTATTTATGAGGTAGGAAAAAATGGATTGGTTAAATTCGAATTCTGTAAAATTAACACAAAAAACTCTCGACAATTTATGGCAGCGGCAGAGATATTCGCTTGAAAATATAGCTAATGTCGAAACGCCTAATTATAAATCAAAATATGTTAAATTTGAAGATCAACTGCGCGCCAGGATATCTGAGTTCAGAAATTCAGGAGACGCATCGCTTATAAAGTCTAATGTATCAGAAGCGATAGATTCGTCAGATCTGTATCTGCATCAGAGTACTGCAGAAAGTACAAGAGAAGATGGTAATAATGTAGATGTAGATTCAGAATACATTGAATTATTAAGGACGCAGCTTCAGTATCAGTATGCCGTAAGGCAGATAAATCAGGAATTCAGCAGATTAAGATTAGCAATAGAAGGTTAGTTGCCGGTTTGCGTCGGCATACGGCGCATGTTAATTTTAATTAGTATGCTGAAGTAAAGGCTAATGGAGTAATTAAGTGAAAAAATTATTAACAAATAACGTAGTAGCAGTATTTGTAGTAATCGTGGTACTGCTATTAGTTATTCCTTTGCCTACGGCATTATTAGATACGATGCTGCTCGTTAATATAGGGATTTCTTTAATGATCCTTATGATAACGATGTACATAGCGGAAGCCCTGGAGTTTTCAATATTTCCATCGTTGTTGTTGATTACAACGATCTATAGACTATCATTGAATATATCTTCGACACGACTTATTTTAACTCAGGGCGGCGACGCCGGAAAAGTGATCAAGACAATCGGTACGTTTGTCCTTCAGGGAAACGTAGTAGTCGGTATTATTATATTTTTGATAATAGTTTTAGTTCAATTCCTGGTAATCACCAAAGGCGCCGAGCGTGTATCGGAAGTAGCAGCAAGATTTACTCTGGATGCTATGCCGGGTAAACAGATGGCAATAGACGCCGATCTGAGTTCGGGTCTTATAAATGAACAGCAGGCAAGGGAAAGAAGAAGCAAAATACAAAGAGAAGCCGATTTTTACGGAGCTATGGACGGTGCTACAAAGATCGTAAAGGGTGATGCGATAATGAGTATCATCATCACAATGATAAATTTTGTAGCCGGCATCGTTATAGGTCTGGTACAGGGAGGCATGAGCTTTGGCGAAGTAGTAAATCAATATTCTATCGCTACAATAGGAGATGGGCTTGTATCGCAGATACCGGCGCTTTTAATTTCTACGGCGACAGGCATGATCGTTACACGTTCGGTTTCAGAAGGAAGCCTGAGTAACGATGTTTTAAAACAGTTCAGCGCGCAGCCACGCGTGCTTATTATGGCGGGTTCCGTTATTATGGCGGTATTATTTCTGCCGGGAGGTCCGAAGGTTCAGCCGGTTCTTTTAGGTGCAATTCTTATTTTTTGCGGACTTAGGCTGAGAGTACCCGAGGACAAGCCGGAAGGTCTGCCTGATGATAGTTTTGAGAGTCAGGAAGCACGGCTTCAGCAGCAGATTGAAGAAGAAACCCTTGATGAAAATTCATACTTTAAAAATGTTGACAATATATATTCTCTCATAAATGTAGAGCCTATAGAGCTGGAATTCGGTTACAGCCTTATTCCTATGGTTGATGAGAGCAGCGGCGGAAATCTTATAAACAGAATAGTAATATTCAGGCGGCAGTATGCTCAGGAAATGGGTTTTGTAATTCCTGCTATACGGCTTCGCGACAGCTCGATACTGAATGCGAATCAGTATGTAATTAAGATAAAAGGCGAGCAGGTCGCTATGGGAGAAATATTAATAGATTATTATCTGGCGCTTGAGCCTCAGGATCCGGCGGGTGAAATAGACGGAATAGATACCGTAGAGCCCGCTTACGGAATTCCAAGCAAGTGGATAATTCCGGAAAACAGGGATCTGGCGGAAATGTACGGTTACACCGTAATAGATCCGCTTTCTGTTATGCTTACTCATTTGTCTGAGATTATAAAACAGTATGTTCATGAACTTTTGAGCAGAGCGGAAGTACAGCAGCTTGTTGAAAATGCAAAGAAAGTTTCTCCGGAGCTTATCGAGGAAGCCGTACCGAATATAATATCTTACGGCAGCCTGCAGAAGATACTTTACAATCTGCTTAAAGAAGGGATTCCTATTAAAGATATGGTCACTATACTGGAAAGTATAGTAGAATCATCGGCGACTACAAAAGATATAGATATTATTACAGAAAATATCAGAGTCGCATTGAAGCGTACTATTACAAGGAAATTCTGCGAAGCGGGAACTCTCAGAGTCGTTACTCTCGATGCAGAACTGGAAAAGGTTATTTTATCCGGAATGACGAGAGGCGAGCAGGGAATTTATCTGGCTTTAAGCCCTAACATAATTCAGGGCGTAGTTACTCAGCTTTCCGAAAATATCCAGAAATTTAAGGATCTTTCCCAGACGCCTATAGTGCTTACGAGCCATGTAATACGCGTGTATTTTTACAGGCTCATCGAGCAGTTTTTCCCGAATATTTATGTACTCTCATTTAATGAGATTGCTAATAATGTTCAGATACAGGCTATCGGCAATATAGAACTCAGACAATAGATTAGTTCTGTATGAAATTATAAGTTAATGTTTTCCGATAATCGGATTTAAGTTTATGGTGCATGCTATGGCGTATGAAGAATATACCAATGAAGACCTCCTCGCTGAGTATAAAAGATGCGGAGATAATAAGATGAAGCAGGAGCTTGTTCTCAGATACAGTTATCTTGTTAAAGCGATAGCCATGCAGATGCGGGGCATATATATTAATTTTGCCGAAATAGATGATATTATTAACGAAGGCATTATCGCGCTGATGGGAGCAATAGAAAAGTTTGACATATCAAAGAATGTAAAGTTGGAAACTTATGCATCTCTCAGGATAAAGGGTACGATAGTAGATTTGGTGAGAAAGCAGGACTGGATTCCGCGCAGTGTCCGTAAGAAAGCAAAAGAAATAGATAAGGCGGCTATGGATCTTTACGAAAAAAACGGCGTAATGCCGGAGGATTCGGAAGTAGCGGAATATATGAAAATGTCGCTGGATAAATATTATAAAACCGTAGGAGCAATGAATCTTTACAATGTAATATCTCTGGATTCCATCGTAACCGAATTTCAGGACAGTTTTAACGTAATGCCTCTTTCCGGGCAGAGCGATACGGAAGGTTCGCCTATAGAATCCCTCCAGAAAAAAGAGCTCAATAAGGTTCTGATCGAGGCTATAAACGATTTAAGCGACAGAGAAAAGCTCATAATATCTCTGTATTACCGTAAAGAATTAAGTATGAAAGAAATTTCTAATATTTTAGAAGTCAGTGAGCCGAGAGTTTCACAGCTTCATTCATCGGCTATAAGAAAGCTGCGCATAGCGCTTCAGCCGTACGTAAATTAAAAGGAGAATAATAAAATGCAAAAAGGCTTTTATGATTTAACTTCGGGAATGCTGACACAGAACAGGATTTTAAACAATGTCAGCGATAATTTAACAAATATATCAACACCGGGATATAAGCGTGATGAGCTTGTGACGACTACGTTTCACGAGCAGATGCAAATAAGGACGGGCAACACGGATAAAAGCAATCGTACGGATCTGGCGGATGCCTCAATGCTGCGTACCGTAGACGAAGTTTATACGAATTTTGAACAGGGATTCTGCAACGATACTAACAGAAGTTTGGATTTTGCTGTTCAGGGCGACGCTTTTTTTGAGATTCGCGGAAGAGACGGCAATACATATTATACGAGAAACGGTTCGTTTACGCTTGATAACGACGGAAATCTGCAGCTTCAGAATATAGGACTTGTTATTGGCGACGACGATAATCCTATTAATCTCATGACAGATAAAATAACATGCGATTCCGCAGGCAATATAACAGATCTTAACGGCAATCCTCTCGGCACTATCAAGTTGGTCACTTTTAACGATACAGATCAGCTTCTTAAAACTGCAGAAGGCATGTTTACAAATCCGGATGCAGGCAATATTGCAGAAGAAGGAGATTCCATAATTAAATGGAAACATTTAGAAAGTTCAAACACAGAACTTACAGATGTAATAACAGATATGATTACGGCGCAGCGGGCTTTTCAGAGCGCTTCTCAGCTTTTGAGAATGTACGATGAAGTATTGAATCAGACGGTTACGGAGATTTCAAGAATCGGATAATCGGCGTATAAATATTAAAATACAATTTTATGGAAATATCTTGTTTTATTTATGAAACAGTGTTATCTGTCAATAAAATATGCCGATAAATTATTTATCGGAAAGAGTAAAAATATCTGTAATTGCATACGCAGGAAACAGATCTGCAGACTGTTCTCCTGCTTTAAGGTAAAGGTGTAATAAATGAATATAGCATTCTATAACGCTTCGTTGGGAGCAGCTCAGCAGCAGACAAAATTAGACGTCGTTTCTAATAATATAGCAAATTTGAATACAGAAGGATATCGCGCTCAGAATCCTACTTTTGTAGATCTGCTTTACAGTAATATCCACGATACAGCTGAAGCACAGACGGATCTCACTGTTGGCGCAGGAGCAAAGGTAGAAAAGACAGATATCGATTTTACCCAATCCGTACCTGTGGAAAGCGGAGGTCAGTTTGATTTTGCTATCAAAGGCGATGGATTTTTTGCTGTTTACGATACGGCAACTGAAGAAATAAAATATACAAGAAAAGGCAATTTTAGTATGTCAGAATATGGAACTAACATATTTTATCTGACTACGGATACCGGAGAATTTGTTTTGGATTCCAATGGTCAGGCGATAAGGGTAACAGGCGAGCAGGATGAAAAGGTAGACGTAGGAGTTTATGATTTTATAAATTATCAGGGCATGCTTGCGGTAGGCGACGAGTATTATGTGCCGGTCGCTAAAAATGGTCAGCCGTTTTTAAATGAAGACGCCACGGTAATGAAAGGTTATATAGAAAAATCTAACGCGTCTTTTGAAAATGAAATAGTAAAGGTAATAGAAGCTCAGCGCGCGTATCAGGCACAGCTTCGTATGATAACTACTGCTGATCAGATCGAGCAGACGATCAATAATTTAAGGTAATGCCTAACAGGAGAAATTAAATAAATGACAATTATAGATTATGATAATTTAACGTCGATTCAGATGGATGCGTTAAAGGAAATAGGCAATGTAGGTTCGGGCAATGCAGCGGTAGCTCTTTCTCAAATTTTGAATCATACCGTTAAAATGGATGTTCCTACGGTAGAAATATTAGGTTATGAAGAAACCATGAATATGCTGGGAGGGCCGGAAGAAATCGCATCGGCTGTGCTGGTTGAGTTAGTTGAGGGCATGAACGGCATGATGCTGTTTATCCAGCAGAAGGATTTTCTCGGCAGTGTTTTAAATACTCTGCTGTCAAAAGAACTTACTTCTTTTGAGGAAATGGATGAGATGGATGCATCTGCCATTATGGAAGTAGGCAATATTCTGTTGTCGTCATATGTTACGGCTATTTCTAATTTTGCAGGATTTAAGATAGATATAAGCGTTCCTGCGCACACGGTAAATATGATAGGCGGAATACTCAGCGTACCTATCGTGGAAATGGCTGAAGAAACAGAAAAAATGCTGATGATACATGGATATTTTATTATTGACGGTCAGAAGATATCAAGTAACATATTGTTGATTCCTGATATGGGATCCCTTAATAAACTTTTGGAGAGTTTAGGTGTAAATTAGTATGAGTGACGATATACTGAAAGTGGGCATTGCAGATTTAAAAGTTGCTAAAAGAGAAACTGGTATTATTACATATGCTCTGGGTTCGTGCATTGGAATTTGTCTGCTTGATCCGCTTCCCAAGATAGCGGGAATGGTTCATATAATGCTGCCGGAAACAAACGCTGGAAGGGTAGATAATATAGCTAAATATGCAACTACGGGAATACCTGCGCTGATAAAACAGATGTCTGCTGCAGGAGCGAATCCTGCCCGCATGAAAGCAAAAATTGCGGGCGGGGCTCAGATGTTTAAAATGACGCAGAGTTCTGCTATCGGTGAGATAGGAAAGCGTAATCAGCAAAAAGTAAAAGAAGTTTTAGCAGCTTTTAATATTCCTATAATAGCAGAAGATTGCGGAGCAAATTATGCAAGAACATTAGTTTTTTACAGAGAGAGCGGTATAGCTGAAGTCAGATCATATGATCGCGGAGTCAAAAAAATATAATTTGTTATGTTGGCAAGTAATACATTTTGATATATGCATAATGATTCAGCTTATATAGAATTTTCAATAGTTTAATTTACTGTTTTTATAGAATAACAGTAAATTAAACACGGACAAGTCAAAATAAATTCTGTAATGTGAGTATGGAATATATTCATGTTATAGGATTTATTTTTTATGCAAATATAGTAGATTATTTAAGGAATATTTTCAGCAGTTTGTTTTTTAATGGTGTTGATGGAAAGTATCTTACAGGCAGATCTATATAAGCTGATTTTTTTAAAATAGATTTTTCGTGGCTGAAAGTATCAAAACTTTTTTTGCCGTGATATGAACCTATGCCGGAATTTCCTACTCCGCCAAATCCCATATATGGAGTGGCAAGATGGATTATTGTATCGTTTATACAGCCGCCGCCGAAAGATATTTCGCCGAGTATTTTTTTCTGCGCTGAACGGTTGGTCGTGAATAAGTAAAGCGCCAGAGGTTTTCTTGTTTTTTGATTATGTCGCAGACCTCGTTCAGATCATTAAACGTTATTACGGGGAGAACAGGTGCGAAAAGTTCCTGCTGCATGATAGGATCTTCCGGTACAACATCAATAAGGATTGTCGGAGCTATTTTAAGAGTAATTTCATCGCCGATTCCGCCCCAAAATAACTCGGCTTGAGTGAATTCATTGGAAGTTGCGCAGCTCTGCTGTATCACATCTAAAATCCTGTTGTAGTGATTTTTATTTACAATTCTTGGGAAGTTAGGATTGATCAAAGGATCGTCGCCGTACATGTCGATAATTTCGGCTTTAAGCATAAGCAGAAATTCGTCTTTTATAGATTCGTGTATAAGCAGATAATCCGGGGCTACGCATGTCTGACCGGCGTTCAGGCATTTACCAAAAGCAAGTCTGCGTGCGGCTATTTTCAGATTTGCTGTATCGTCTATGATACAGGGACTTTTTCCGCCCAGCTCAAGGGTTACGGGAGTCATATATTTTGCTGCGGATTCCATAACTATTCTTCCGACGTCAGGACTGCCTGTAAAAAAGATATAATCGAAACGCTGTTTAAGAAGAAGTTCATTTGATTCAGGGCTGCCGTCGTATACGGTAATATATTTTTCAGGAAAAATTTCTGTGATTATGGAGCGAAGCACATAAGCCGTTACGGGAGCGTGTTCGGAAGTGCTGATAACGGCACAGTTGCCGGCAGCTATCGCGCCTGTAAGCGCATCAAGAGCCAGCATAAATGGATACCATGGAGCCATAATAAGCACCGAACCGTAAGGTTCAGATATGGTAAAACTGCGGGAGGGAAATTGAGCAAGCGGAGTGGGAACGCGTTTTTTTCGCATCCATCGCTTAAGATGTTTTTTTGCGTACGAAATTTCAGAAAGCACCATACCGGATTCGCACATATATGTTTCAAAAGGCGATTTATTTAAGTCGGCTTTCAGAGCGGCGTTAATATCATCTTCGTGGGCGAGTATGGCTTTTTCGAGTTTGTTTAAAGCGTCCATGCGGAAACTGTAACTTTTTGTTGCTCCGCTGCTAAAAAATGAGCGCTGGATTCCAAGGCATTCTTCGATAGTTATCTTCATTAAATTTAATCCTTTATATTATAACGTCAGGCAAATTAGTTTCATATTTGCAATTATTTTTTGTAGGTACGGTAATCATCAAATTGCAGGTGAAATTAAAAAAGATAAATAACGCTTATCAGTAAGCCTTATTTAAAATAGATATTATAGATTCTTTATCAACATATTTTGGATTGACGAGATTAGCGCCGTCGCGCAGAGAAATTTCGGCAATTTTTTCAAAATCATGTTTGCTTACACCTGCGCCGCTGAGGCTTAGAGGCAGACCGCACAGGGAGTAGAGCTCCTCGGAGAGAGTTCGTACATATCTTACAAAAGAGAAAGCTCTTTCATTCTGCGGTGTAGCGGAATAAATTTCAGGTCCGGCGATATGCAGAAGCAGCTTTGCATAATCTTTGCCGCAGGTATCCATATTGTACATCATACAATGAGGCAGGAGTATATTCATAGCTGTGCCGTGAGGCACGCGGCTAACTGCGCCCAGGGCGTGTCCGATTCCGTGAACTATACCCACCATAGAATTTGAAAAGCTGATTCCAGCCATCAGAGCGGCGTTTGCCATTTCTATACGGGCGTCAAGATCCGAACCGTTTTTTATCGCTTTTATGAGATTTTTACTGATAATATTAATAGCTGTTACAGCATACGCATCGCTTAGCGGGTTTTTCTGCATACAGGTATATCCTTCGATAGCGTGACAGAGAGCATCCATACCGGTGGCGGCGGTAACTTTCTGAGGCATGCTTTGAGTCATTTGGGGATCGAGCACAGCAATATCAGGCTGAATATTAGTCGATATAAATTCCATTTTTATATCCCGATCTTCATCTCGTATGACCGCAACGCCTGTAACTTCAGAGCCGGTTCCGGAAGTAGTGGGAATTATGCACAACGGAATAGGATTTCCAAATGGCATACCTTCGTAACCGGATAGTTTTAGTATGTCGTCGCTGTTTTGTGAAAGAATCATGCGTACGCCTTTCGATGTGTCGATAACAGAACCGCCGCCCAGTCCGATTATTATATTGATATTTTTCTGACGACATATTTCGGCTATGCTGTTTGCAGTTTTCAGCGAAGAATCGGTAGGGATGTCCGTAAAAATTACAGGTATCTCTATATTTTCTTTTTGCAGCGCGGAAACGATTTTTTCCGTAATTCCGAGTTTTTTCAGAGTTTCATCCGATATTAAAATAGCTTTATTTCCCCCAAGCAGTCGGATTTCGCTTGCAAGACGGAGCAGTGCGCCGCGTCCGGAAAGGATTTTAGTGCGGCTCTGAAATTCAAAAAAGTTTGTCATATTTATCTCCGGATATAGTGTTTAGCCGATTATCATCGAACGTATAATGCAGAAGTATAGGCGGATTGAGCTTATGCGTTTGGGCATCAGAGTTTTTAGTATCCTGCGGGTGATGAATGACGGGAAAAGATAGCGTTCGGCTTGTTCCATGCAGCGAACCAGGGACATTATTTTGCTGAAATCTCCGTTTACGTACATCATATGTTTTGAAAATGATTCAGCAATGCCTGTTTGACCGGTGAATACAGAAAAAGCAAAGGAGATATCCTTAAAACTGATATGGATATCGGGCAGGAGAGATTCGTCCGCGCACTTTATTATGCCGCTTTCCGTAGATATTATCTTGAGCGAGGGTCCGCAGGCGGAGCATGAAAGATTTATAACGGTATTTTTATCTATTCTGTTTAAATCGGATTTGACGCGTTCATCGTGGCGATAAAGTATCCTGAGTCCGTGGTATAAGAATTTTAAAATCACAGCACAGATGAAGAATTGTAAAAGGATTTTTATACTTTTGTGGTTTTTATCAAATAAAGCGGCTTGCGGTTTATTTTTTATATTCATTTTAATTTATCTCCTGATTGTATTAATATATTTTTATTAGTTATTTTTTATAAAAATCTTTAGTTTGATAATCTAAATTTATTTTAACGATTTGGATTCTTTTGTCAAGCATTATGATTTAAAGTATTTTATTAAAAATTATATTTAGTTATAAACGGACTTAAAATTCAGAGAGAAGCGATGAATTTAAGCGAACTGTAAAGAATTCGCCAGGCTGTTTATATCTTATGAAGTAGTAAATATATGTTGATAATATGATTAATATAGTATATAATATAAATAATGACATAAATTATTATAATATAGTAAATTTTGCTCTGCATGTTATATTAATGAAATATCAGCAGGCAAAATAATATTAAGATATTAGAAAAGGGGACAGATGATGAGAGAAAAAAGAGTTAAAGAATATGCGTTTAGCATAAGATATGCTGTAAAAGCGGGAGCGTTAATGCTGTTTATATGCGTTCTGACAGCTATGTTCGCAGGATGCGGCGACGACGTGGTGGAAGACAGCAGCAATAAATCCGATATGAATAATAAGACTGGCTATATTCGTTTGGGTCAGGGGAGCCTTGAGTTTGACGAATTTGAATTTATTTTTAAGGAGGATGAACAAAGGGTTGCTGAACTTAAACTAACGCCGGAGGAAATGCCGAACGGCTATTACATTAATAATCCTGAGGAAAAATACGAAAGTTTTATTATAGACGATTATGCAGAATTCATATTTTACGATACTGGAAATCTTTTTGTTGAAGAAAATGCAGAGGACAAGAAATATTCTACTTTGGATTTGGATGAGTTTCGCAAGTTTTTGTACGGCGATTCAGAGGACAGCGAAACTGCTGCAAGGATACCTTTTGAGGTGACCATACAGGATGAAAAGGTAGTGAAGATTGAGGAGATTTTTGTTAATTAATAGAAGTATTTTTGTAAAAAAGAAAATATATATTTTATCCGCAGTCAAAGGGCTGCGGATTTTTTATATTAATATTATTGACGGGAATTATCACCATTGAGTGAGATAAAACCATGCCTCCTGAGCAGTCTGCAAAGCATATGGAATAAACGCAGCTACGACAGCGAATAAAATATTATGATGCTGAAAAAAATTAAAAATTTCCGATTTTGTTTTATTAAATAAGCGAGAGTTCAGATATAAAATTAAGTCTGCGCACAGATATCCCAATATAACGCCTAAAGTGTTTAAAATTAAATCGTCTATAACAGTTGCACGATAATTAAAAAGCTGATTGATTTCGATAAACAGACTGACGCCCGCGCCGAAAATAACGGTACGCGAGAATTTTTGGAAATTTAACCAGATAAGCGGAAGTAAAAATCCCAGCGGCATAAACAAAAGGATATTACCAAAAATATTAACAAAAATACTGCGAGGTTCACCTGCCTGCAAAATATTGAAAATATCTTTAAAAGGTATTAATTCTATATCTGCCGTAGCTGAGAAATCTTTTATTAAAATAATATTTGCCGGTGAAGCTCCGGTTATTTTAAAAATAGTCATAAAGATTAAAGAAATGAGGAGAAAGCTGAAAATATTTTTGATGATATTATTTATAGAGCATTTATTTGTCATAATGATATCCTTTCTGTATTATCTGTAGTAATACAGATAATATAAATGAATAGAAGAATTATGTCAAGTATAAATTTAATAATATCAAACATTTTATCTATGGCAGAATTTGCAGATTCCTATGGAAAATTTCTAAGAAGCCGCAGCAGGCTGCACTTTGCAGCAGTGTATTGCATATATTGTATATTGTAAATTTAAGATATAAAGGAAAAATGGAATAATGACGGGAGTTAGAATATATAAAAATCAGATTAGATAAATGACAAAGCTGTCTGAAAATATTATGCAAAGTTATAAATGTTAAAATTATAATGAAGAAAAGAATCTGGACATTAATAATATGCAATTATGTTTTTATGGAATGGCAGGCTATGTGTATGTATAAAAATATGGTGAGATGGAAGTTGTTCATTGGTCAGATTGATGCTTTGAAGGCATTGATATAGAAGTTGGTATTTGTATATTTTAAATTTAAGATTGGAGCGTGGATATATGTGCGGTATAGCAGGTGCGTTTAATTTTGAAGTGGGCGTTAAGGTTGAGGAATGCCTTAGCGGTATGCTTGAAACGATGAAAAGGCGCGGACCTGACGATGCAGGAATTGAGGTTGCAGACGGAGGGATCTTGTTTCATACGCGTCTTATTGTTATAGATGCGGAAACGGGAAGTCAGCCGATGAAACTGGAACGCGGAGGAGAAGTTTACAGGATTGTATACAATGGAGAATTGTATAATACAGATGAGCTGCGTTCTCGTTTGGCTGCTCAGGGCGAATATTTTATGGGGCACAGCGATACAGAGGTGCTGCTCAGAGCGTATGTTTGCTGGGGACCTGAATGTTTAAAGGAATTTAATGGTATTTTTGCTTTTGCAGTGTTTCATGAACGCGAAGGCAAGGTGTTTATGGCGAGGGATCGTGTGGGCGTAAAGCCGTTTTTTTATTCATTAAAAGACGGTACGTTTGTCTTTGCGTCGGAAATAAAAACTCTGCTGCAGTATCCCGGAATTGAGCCTGTTATTGACAGAAACGGCGTCGCAGAGCTTCTGCTTATAGGTCCGGGGCGTACTCCGGGAAGCGGGGTTTTTCGAGATATAAAGGAATTAAGGCCCGGCGAATGCGCTGTATTTGACAAGTCCGGGCTGAAAACGGACAGATACTGGGCGTTAAAGGACAGAGTTCATACGGATTCATTTGATGATACTGTTAAACGCGTAAGATTCTTGGTTGAAGATGCGATAACGCGTCAGCTTGTGAGCGATGTGCCCGTCGGTACTTTTTTATCGGGAGGTCTTGATTCCAGTATAATTTCTTCTGTGGCGGCGGAGCATTTTAAAAAGCGGGGCGAAAGGCTTTCTACTTTTTCTGTCACGTACAGGGATCATGAAAAATATTTTCATACGACCCGTTTTCAGCCGAGCAATGATGATGTTTATATAAAAAAGATGGTTGAATATCTGGATTCCGATCATCATTATTTTGTGATAGATAATGATATTCTGACTGAAGCACTTTACGATGCAGTGAATGCCAGGGATTTGCCGGGTATGGCTGACGTAGATTCTTCTCTGGTGTTGTTTTGCGGCGAGATAAAAAAGCATGTAACGGTAGCGTTGTCCGGCGAGTGCGCCGACGAGATCTTCGGCGGGTATCCGTGGTACAGGGACGAGAAGATTCGTATGGCTTACGGATTTCCATGGGCTCAGTCCACTAAGATGCGCAGCAGGTTTTTTGCGGATAAATTAGGCGATTTTGATGCTGAAGCCGAGGTAAACAGCAGATACGAAGCGTCGCTGGCTGAAGTCGATAAGCTGGCGGGGCTGAGCGACAAGGAAGCCAGGCTGCGGGAGATGGTGCATCTTAATACTTATTGGTTTATGCAGACTCTTTTGGATAGAAAAGTATTATTAGGTCAATAAAAGTCATGCAAAAATAATTGTCATATTTAAAGTATCATCGATTTCTATTCGTTTGATAACACTGCGCCATAAAGTACGTTTATCCTCGTCACTCAACATATCATAGTTATGTAAAAAATTATTATGAAGCAGTGTTTTTATGTGTGATATATCTTTTGGCTTTAATAATAGATTAAGTTTCTCGGCTTCTTTAAGTTCTGTTTTAATCTGTTCTGTCTTGCGAACATAGTTATCCCGATCCATATTACCGTCTAAGTAAATTTCATTAAGTCTGTTTAATTTATTCTTTAAGGAAGCGATTTCTTTTTCCGAAGATCGCAGATTTTTATTTTCATTATATTGAACTTCTACATCGTATATATACTGATGCATTAATTTGATTATATTTTCGGTCAAATATTTTTCTATTTTTAATTCTGAAATATGCTTTCTATTTACACATGAATAATCGTCCATAGCTCGAGAACAGCAATAATATTTTGATTTTGTGCATTTGCCTTTAAAACGATGTCCGCAGTGTTTGCAAAAAATAAGACCGCTGAATATATAAATCCTGCCTGTCGGAGTTCTTTTTATGTGGCTTCCGTCTAATACCTGCATATTTTTTTCGTACTGCTCATAACTGATATATGCAGGTCTGTAATCTTTTATGTCAAGATATGCCCCCGCATAAGCCGATCGTCGGAGAAGTCTTTTAAGAAATACATATGAAAAAGTCGTCCCGTAGGTTTTATTGATATGTTTTAATGTAAGCGAGGAGCTGCCGGTCCGCTCAAACGTATCAAATATATCGCGTACGATAGGAGCAGTTTCTTCGTCTATTACTGAGCGTTTATATCCGTCTATTTCGACGATTTTATATCCATACGGTTGTTTTCCTACAACCTGTTTTTTCTGAGCTTTATTATCGAGTACGAATTTGATTCGTTCGCCTGTGCGTTCAGCTTCGTTCTGAGCTACGGAAAGCATAATATTGACCTTGAGTATTCCGTCGGAAGTTTCGGTATTGTAATCCTCTAAAATAGCCCGCCATGTTACTTTATTACGGTCGAGTATTTCCTGCACCTTGTAGTATTCCTTTACGCTTCTGAACCAGCGATCCAGTTTGATAAATAGAATCTGATCTATATTGTTTTCGCTTAATTCATCGAGCATACGCATCATTGCAGGACGTTTCGCCGCAGGCAGTTTCCCGGAGATGCCTTCATCAATGTATATACCAGCTATATACATATTATGATCTTTTGCATAGGATTTTAGAGCGTCTTTTTGAGCATCAAGAGAAAACCCATGCAACGCCTGTTCTTCGGTGGATACCCTGCAATATAAAGCTACGCGCTTAGTCATTTACTACACCGCCTTTCTTAAAAATGGGCACAAAAATACCTGACATCTTGATTCTAAAGGTAAACTTTGTTAATACACAGATATATATTATAAAACATTTATATAATTAATATCTATTATATATTTCCCCTCGATTGCCTGCATCGATTACAAGTACTATACATTTTCCATTGTCTATGGTGTATATTACTCGATAATTTCCTATACGAAGCCTTAAAAGATCATCATGACCTTTTAATTTTTTTATATCCTCGCCATTTGGAAGCTGCATAATTGCAGAAACTATTCTAAGTTTTTCATTCTTGGGGAGCTTGTCGATAAATTTCTTAGCTTTCTTTTTAATAATAATTTGATACATCAATCAAGTCCCCACTGCTTCATACATTCTTCCAAAGTATAACCTTTATCTTTTTCGGGATCAGGATCATTGAGGTAGTTATCTACCATTCTCTCACAAAATATATCGTCAGCTTCCTCGTCAGCTGTAATTCCCTGAACATAAGCAAGAATATATCCCATTTTATAATCAGGAACATCATTTAATAATTGGATAACCTTTTCTTTATTATTCATTTTAAATCTCCTGTATTCTTGATTTTATCGGGCTGTAATGGTACAATTTATTTGCTATTAAGGTTGTATCATTACAGCCCGTATTTAAACGTCTCCTGCGCCAACAGGGGGCGTTTTATTGTATGTTATATTTTTACTTAAATAAATCTGAGTGCGTACCAGTTCTGGCTAATTCTAAAAATTCTTCATGATAGCGATAGATCAATAACCAGTCAGGCGTTATATGACATTCTCTAAAACCGTTATAATCACCTTTTAAATTATGGTCCTTGTTTTTATCTTCTAAAGGTTCTGGTATACGCAGCTTATCAATTACTTTTTCTAATAGTGAAAGATCGAGATTTCGTTTTTGACATGTTTTTAAATCTTTTTTGATTTTGCTGGAGTATTTTAATTTATACATTTCTAATTCTCCAACATCATTTTTATAAAATCATGAGTAGAACCATCAAATTCATTTTCATTGCCGTTTTCTAATTCTGCTATAGCTTCCAATGTACTATCGTTCGGTGTTTCCTGTGATCCGGCGATTATACCCTGTATATATGCGATCACACAATCCATCTTACGCGCTGGCACATCTTCTAATAATCGCATCGCTTTTTCTAAAGTAGTCATGATTCGCACCACCTTTTTTTAATTTTACCATTCTACGATCCATTCAGGATCAAGTTTACCTATAACTTTACCAAAACATTTATGATTTTATTTTACTATATATATAAAATTAATTCTTTGATCTGTTCAAGTTGAGTAACGTCATCAAAATAGTATTTAGTTTTAAATTGATTACCATAAAATTTCTTGCAAGGAGTGTAGCCTCTTTGTATTGCTATATCTCTTGTTGCTGAGATAAAATTTTATATATTAGCAGGATTTATGATTAATATTGTTAATATAAAACAAAAAGCACCTTGAATGACTTCAAGGTGCTTGAATGAATGTTGCCCGTGAAGGGCGGTGTCTTTTCTTGTGCTGGTATACAGCAATATTAACTACATTCATTATAATAAATTTATTTCCTAAAGTCAAATATATAAATATTTAATTTATATGTTAATTTCATGTATTAAATTTAGCGAAATTGTGTATAATAGTGATAGCTAATCTGCCAAGTGTACGAAAGAGCCTGCCGGACTTCGATTCTCAATAACCGGTCCTTTTTATTTTTTGGAATTTTTATTGTCAATATCTTTAATATCTTTCCAATTTGGTGGAAAGCCCATTTTCTGTAGAACAACATTAAAAGAAACTGTAATTAGTTTACTTTCCAATTTATCTAAATTTTTTTTAAGTTTATAATAAAATGAGTTAAATGTCTGCTTTGATAATAATAACCTAAAGATAATAACAATAGCAAAAAGATCATTTTTTCCATATATTGTATTATTATCATCTGTGGTTGGAATTTGTAATTGACTATGAATATGTGTTGTTTTTATGCTATTAGGTTGACCATTTTTTCTATAAGCTCTAAAATTATATAATCTTCCAGCATGAGCACATTGATTTCTATATATTGTGAGTATAGATAATATGGATTGCATTTCAGCTGGTTGTAAGTTAAATACACGACTAATATTATTTTGATCTTGTTGTTTTAAATTAGAATAAAATTTACTTATTGTTCCAAATGTTAAGATATTAACGAGAACCCACATAGGAACATAGCCCTCTTGCAATATGTAATGAGAAATCATAGGATTATTATTAGATAATTGGTTTGAAATTTCTTTTTGTATACCAGAAATAAGGTTAGTTATAGCACCAACTTTTTGGGCAGGAGTTATTTTATCATGCTTATTTATAGAAGTATTAAAATTGTCAATTTTTAGATAGTCATTACGACCATATTTTTTTGAAAATTCATTTGCAATAACCGTTTTTATCATATTTTCTATTTCAAGTAGATACTCCAAAAATAATGCTCGTATTTTATTATCGAATAAATATAATTCATATATTTCATCAAAGTTGGTTCCTTCTAAATAACGTTCGCCATCGGTAGATTTGGAATCTATAAAAATATCTTTATATCCATTAATAATATTGTAATAAGTTGTTTTTTCGAGTATTCTTTCTACTCGATCATCATTTTTTATGGTAACTCCTCGTTTTTTTAAAATTTTAATTTGTTCTTTAGTAGTTGTGAAAATCTTTGCCATGATTTACTCCATAAAAAAACCCCGGGCCCGTAGGACACCGGAGCAGAATCCGTATTATTATATGCATAAACGTATTTTTTATGCTAATTTTGCTCATTTTTAATACCTTTTTGCTCATTTTCGGTACTTTTTGTACATTTATAATAACCTATCTTACTCCGGTTGTCAAATAGTATTGCAATATTTTATGATATTTTTTTATAGCGACTTGTTATAATTCTCCTGTTTTACTTTGTTTAATTTTTAATGATTCTCTATATTGTTCAGCTGGTGGTATGTCGACAAATTCGACAATTTTATCGTAGTTTTCTTTTACAACTTTTTTTATTTCGTCCAGAGAAACATTAAAGAACTCTCTACGGGTATTTACTACGTTTAATTTGCGATCTGCAAATGCTTCATGTAATGAATGTTCTAATTTAGGAGCATCATCAGAAAAGATTAAAGCATGAATGTCAAAATTAAATGGTACGGAAGCACCACTAAGTTCATCTATTCGATCTTGCGGAACTAATCTGCGGGTCATTCCGATTTTATATATATCTTTTCCAAAAGCGCCGATATTTGATATTATGTATACATAGCCTGCTCTTTGATTGGCTTCTCTGTAATCTATATCTTCCATTTTGGTATTAACATCATCTAAGTGAGAACCTAATTCCTGCATTTTTTCTTTTAGCAGAGCTTTATCTTCATCGTTATCAGTCTCATTAAAACGTTTTTCAATATCCTTTAAGGCTTTTAGATAGTGCTGTCGTTCCTTTTCGATTTCTTTACGTGCTTCCTGTATCTCTTTTGCTAATTTTGCTTCTTCGCGTTGTTGAGCTTTGAGTTCTCTAAGAGCTTCTTTTTCCTCTTGTTTTTTGGTCTGATATTCAAGAGCAAGAGAGAGTTCATCAATTTTTAGTTGAATGTATTCATCGCTGATATATACAGACATCATTTGTCCTAATTTATTAATAGCTTCTGCTGATTTATTAATTCTATTAACACACCGATCAAAATTATTAAATTTTACGGAATTAACGGCAACATCACATTCATTATTAAATGAACGCAAACATAATTTTTTCATATCATTAACCATTTTTTTACCTTTGCTTAGGCTATTGTTAACGGTCCAGTTTAAATTTCCAAATACTGCGGTGTCTTTTTTTATCATGCTTTTTTGTTTGTTACGAATAAAAGTAAGATGATCTTTATATGTTTCAGCTTTAACATAATCAAAACGTGGAGTATAAAGCGCGAAAGATTCCATTTCAACAGAATCTTCAGCTACAATTAACTGTTCATTTAAAGAAGCTATTTTTTGAGAAAGTTGAAGTTCGGATGTATATAGTTTTTGAATATTCTTTTCTATGTTTGTTTTTTCAAGATTAAGCTCTCTGATTTTATCTGAGAGTGTGGCAGCATCTTTCATTTCAGGAGTTAACATAGCTTCTAAATTTTTCTGTTCCTTTTTTAAAACTTCAATTTGTTCTTTAAGTTCTTGATTTTCCTGTTGTGCTTTTTTTCCGAAAATATCCAATTTATATTTCTCCTTGTGCATTTTTTACTATATCTATTTAATAACCTGCTGTAACAGGCTACGTCCGAATTTAATCTTTATCTAAATCCCTTCGGTACCACTCGAAGGGTATTATTTTGCCAATTTTAATTTTATAAGTTCCTGATTGTATCCATATATTCGTGCAATTTGTTCAATACTATATGACATTTGAATGTATTCTTGCAATTCTTCATCAGGTATAAGCAGCTCGGCTGCGAATTTATTAGCTTCAGTTTCAAGTCTATCTACAGAGAAGAATGTGAAATTGCGTAGAAATGGCGTATTTTCATTAGGGTGTAGTATAGCATGACCTAATTCATGTGAAGCCGTGAATAGTTGCATATGATTTGATAAATGATGATTTATGTGTATTTGTTTCATACGTAACTGTTTATTGTAATACCCATTAACATTTCCTAAGTTTTCAAAAAATACAAGGATATTCATATATTTAGCTATATCAAAAGGATTATTAGTGTCATATTTTTGTATCAGCTTATTTACCTTTGTTTTGATGTTCAAGCACATCACTCCTTTTTGTATTTCTTAGGCGTAAATTTTTCTTTTGCGTTTATCTTTGCAATCCTGATACTGTTTTCAAGACTGATTTTTAATAGCTCTCTTGTTTCATCGTCTAAAGGTTCACCGGAAAACATTAATGCGTCTTGTGTATTCTCTAAATCAGATAATGTTTGTTCAAGGCGTTTTGCAATATCACGTTCATCTTTGTTACTTAAAACAGACGTATGTGATTCAGTTTTACCTGTTAACAGATATTCTAATGATACATCTAAAACATCTGCAATTTTTTGAAGTTTATCGTTTTTAGGAACACTTCGTCCATTTTTCCAATCTGAAAAAGTTGATTTGCCAATTCCAGTTGCTTCAGCAACGCGGGCATCTTTTAAATTTTTATAATCTCTTATTTTGCAATATCTTTCATATATTGTCATACCTATACCAGCCATTTCTAAAAAAATTATGAAATCCGCACAAAAGTGTTGACAAGTTATGAAATCCGTAATATATTGGAGATGTAAAGTTCGGAAGTCATAACTGGTAAGTCCAAATTCAATTCTTATTATAAATGATTTCCGAACTAAAAGCAATAAAAAGTTCGGAAAGGAGGACTAAATTCCGTGTACAAAAAATATGTCGAGTTAAGAAATCGAGAAGGAGTTACAGACTACCGTGTCGCTATAGAAACTGGTATCACGAAATCAACTTTTACAGATTGGAAAAACGGTCGCAGCAAACCTAAAGTAGACAAGCTGAAAATTCTTGCCGATTACTTCGGAGTATCTATTGAATATTTTCTGGAAGAAAGCGAGAGGGAAGTTAGTTAGGAGGTGAGGTGAAAAGTTAGTGAAAATCACAATAGAAATTAATTCAAAAGAACTTGCTGCTCTTGTATTAGCAGTACAAGAACAGCAAGTTTCAATAAAAGGTATTGCCGATATGATAGTAAAAAAACTGCAAAAATCGTTTGAAAAATCAGTTATCAGTAGCAATAATACCTAACTTGATTAATGTATCAAACACTATGGATACGCTTTCGTCGATAGCTGTCGCTATTGCGGCAGAAATTGTTGTACCGCATAGTTCGGTTATATTCGACGAATCAGAAATTTCTTCTTTAAAGTAGTTTTCGATGGTTTCAAGTATTCTTGGTGAATGTTCAATTCTTGTTTCATTGATTAACTCGTATAATTCATTTTTAGTCATTGACGTATTTTCTCCTTTCTATTACTCGGCTCTGGCGGGAGCCTGTAAGGAGATTATAGCATACACGAACAAAAATAAGATGGTGAAAATCGTAATTAAAAAGTTTCTGGAAGAAAATAAAAACGCCAGTTAGCGCGGAGGAGGTGAGAAAATGAACTATTTAAAAATCATAGAAAATTTAAAAGCAGAAAATGAGAATCTTCGTAGAGAGCAAGACCTCATGCTTCTGCTTGTAGATTTAACGCTTTCCGCTGTAGAAAAGTGGGGCAGGGATCACGGATTAATTAGCCCCGAACAAAGCGCCGATGACGGTATCGGTTATAGAAGTGATCAAGTCGGTATGCTTCTTGATCAAGTCGGAAAATCGGGCAAAGATTCCCTTGGAGATAGGTTCACTGCCATTTTCAAAGCGTTGGAGGGCAGCAAGTAACTCTTTTAACAATTCCTGATCTTCGGCTGGTTTGGTAGCGATAAGGGATTCCAATTCAGAAAGTGAAGCACTAGTACTGACAGATATTTCATTATTAGAAATATTGTTGCCAACGATGGAGTTATTGAAATTTGCTCCGCTGATATTGAAATTGGTTGTTGGCTGAGGAATATCAGATTGGTGTTTAAACCCATTTTCAACATAGGTTTCGCCTTTTTCGGTAAGTTCAAGGCAATACCATCTTGGAATATTGATAGATTCGATTATATAATCATTGCGTTCGAGATAGATTACATCGCCTTTTAAAGTCAGGTAATCAGAGCCTATATCATTGCCATCAATTGAAATTTGGAATGGATGGCTTGATTCCATTGCATGTTCATAGATCATTTTAAGAAGTTTATTTCGTGATTCTTTTATGATAAACGCCTCCTTTATATGTAAATTATAACACGTAAAAGGAGTTGGCAAAAGGAGAATCAATTATCAAAGAACGACAGAGGGGAGGTGTGAGTATGGATATGAGAGAATCGATGAAAAGGATTGAGGTAGAGCTTCGGAAAGATGAATCCAAACAGTGGCTCGCCAAGACCGCAATTAATGGAGAAAATGTAAATGGTGTATCGGAAAACTTAGTATCCATTCATTTTGATTACACAGATGGCGAATTTTCTACCGCTAAAATTACACTGATTTATGATGAAGTCGTTGATGATTAAGCGTAGAACGGGCAGGCGTAATGATTTGTTCTGTAGGGGCAATCGGCTAAATCGCTATTGTCGCAGTTAAAATATTCTCTGCCGACACCTGCTCTTGCAAACATACCGGTTTGGGGGTGTAGTATCTCAAGGGTATGGCGCTCAATTTCGACATATTCTTGCACTACAGGACAATAATCAGAAAAGATTTCAGTTTTCGTTCTTTGCTTATTTGCCATTAAGATATATCTCCTTTCTTTTAAAACTCGGCTCTGGCGGGAGCCTGTAAATAGATTATACCATTTAAAAATTAGGTTGTCGACTATTGAAAGAAAGAGGTGACGAGGTGAATATTTACGGAAATATAAAAAGGCTGTGCGAAATGAAAGGCGTAAATATCAGAAATTTAGAAAAAAGCATAGGCATGGGAAACGGCGTGATAGGCAGATGGAGAATATACGAGCCGAAGATTAGCGGTATTAAGAAAGTGGCGAATTACTTCGGCGTTCCGATCGAGGAACTGCTGAAAGATGACGAAACAGAATGACGCAAAAAAACAGGTATAGAGATTATGCGGAGGGGAGGTGAAAATTATGTTTTTGCATCATTATATAACAAAGTATGAAACAGACGGTCAGCGGTATGCTGAATCGTGGATACAGATTAATGTATTTAGAAAAAGTTTCTGTTTCAGTAGACGGAAGATAAAAATTTAAAGATGAATCGAATAAGACAAACAGTGTATCTCATAGAATTTTATATAAGGAGGTGCAAATATGGAACCTAAGGTTACTTTTGTCAATCAGCCTGATCCGTATAAGATTGTAAAAACTATGTCGGAATTATTAAGCAGACGATTTGATGCGGATATTAAAATAACTCTTACACCGATATCAGAGGTGGAAAGGGAGCAAAATGGACAAAGTGCATGACAGGGCTTAAATGCCCGCGCTGATAAAACGGACAAGCGTTTGAACAGCTTGAACAGAGAGGAGATAAATCAAAATGATACAGTGCAATTTAGCATTGCAAAAACTCATTGCGGATGAGTTGTGCGGCGAAATTTGTTGTTGTGTAGATTGCGATAAGGTAGAAATTTGCAACGAAAGATGTACTTATATTGATGAAGCTGAAACCTGCGATGAAGCGATCAGAGAAGACGGCTGTCGTACATATTATCTTGTAGAAACAAACATATACAATGATGGATCAGTTCGGAACGAGTTATCTGAAGTGGAAGCAAATAAAAAGCCTCTTAATGGCGAGGGCAGCTTCTTAGATTGCAATGTTGAGTATAGGTATTTCGATACTGAAAGAGAAGCAAGGGCATACTTGGGGAGGTAGGAAATGACCGCTAAATGCGTAACCTGCGGGTTTAGATGGAACATTAGCATACTCCATAAGATTCCGAGGACAGGCTATACTTGCCCGCATTGTGATGGTAAGAGGAAAGGAAAAAAGATTAATGAATGCTTTATTAAAAG
>JAAVYD010000145.1 GCA_022790955.1 Bacillota bacterium | reverse complement strand
TCCAGAAGCTCAAATGGTTTCGCAGAATTGCCACCAGATATGACAAGTTGGACGCTTCTTTTCTCGCCTTTGTTTACTTGGCATCCATCGCCATTTTGTTGATTTAGCACAGCTTCCTTGATTTTTCAAACAAGCCCTAGCATACTACAAAGAAAACTTATAACATCTTCCCGCCCCTAATAGCTATACCTCTGAAATTTTTGCCATCTATACAATAGGTAGAAAACCAAAGGCCCGTATACTGAATCAAAATTATATATAGGCAAAACATGGTTGCATCTACAGAAACATTTCTGTATTGATTTTGAAGTTATGGTTTGGTCAGCCCAGGGAAAATAACCTTATCAGAATTGACAGGGCTTTTATCATCTCTTCTGTCTTTACCAATAGCTAATTCCTGCTTATACCGTTGGTAAGCGAAATGTGCGTTAATGTATTGCTGCGACAAAAAAGCGTAATAGCGGGCATTTGATTTCCGAACCTTCATATCGATTTGTTTGTCATGTGCAATCTCTATCCTTTCTTCATCAATCTTTTTAAGTAATCCTTCGCACTCTTTTTCTAGAGAATAGAGCGCCTCTACGACAGCAACAGGGCGTATTTTGCCAACATCCTCCGATGGTATTACCCAACAGTTAGTTTTCTCTATTGAGAACGTGTTCGGTAATCCCTTCTGATATGCATGAGGAAACAAGCGTTTAACCTGCTTATCCCGAAGGAGGAGATATCCTGCTTGCCCATAGGGCTGTTCTCCGTTTGTTAAGGAGTGCACTTCTAGAAAAATCAAAATCCCATCGTTGGTTAAAAAAGAACAGATACGTTGAAAAATATTGCACCATTTTCGCGGCTCAATCTCATGCAGTACATTCATCAAGATGACTACATCATATTTACCCGAATTTGTGACTTCTTTCAGCGAAGTGTGGTAAACCACGTTTTTGGGCCGTTCCGGGTCAGGGTAAACGTCATACGCTTCGTAGCTAAGAAGGCTATTTAACTTTTTTGCATCGGGAACCGCTAACTTCAGGCACTCCCACACCCGGCACTTCCCGGCACCATAATCGAGAACCTTCAAGGGGCGTTCCGCCTGGATCCCGCGGAGGACTTCTAAAACTTTTATTGTCTGCTCGTCTTTACGACTGGCAGCTCCCTTTGTTTGGGGAAGAAGGAAGTTCTCTATAACAAACTGGTAATTTTCCCAGTTTTCCATAGAGTGCAGCAGTTCGTACATATCAAGATTGTCCAACCCTATCAAATCATTATAGATATGCTGATATGTTGTGCTATTGCGTTTTAAAACCTTGCTTTGACCGAGATAAACCAAACTCTCAAAAGGAAACTGCGGAAGGATAAAAATAGAATGTGTAGCTATCCACAACTGGGATATGGCTTCAGAGTTATAGAGCATATCAATCATAGTCAATAAAGCTTTGGGATGAAGATGAAGCTCCGGCTCGTCCATCAGCAAAACAATTTTCCTTCTTTTCCCTTTGCTATAGTGTAGGTAAAATAAAAAGGTGCCTAAGTAAAATAGCATCAATTCACCTGGAGATAGCTGCGGAAGGCACTCCTCCAGGTATTGCGTTTTTAACGATCTTTCTGGCCGTGATATGGCGATGTGCCCATCTACCTTCTCATTTAAAAAGAACCCGCCAAGCAGTGCAGAAAAGAATTCATTCAACTTCTTTAAATCTTCCAGTCTTCTTTGCCTTGCCCCTTTTGCATGAATATTTAAGCCATTAAAAAGATCTTCCAAAAAAACAGTGCTGTCCTTTTCCGCTAATTTCAAAAAATCTTTAAAGCTAAGTGAAGAATCATAATAGACTGCATCGTAGAGGGATACCTCGTCTTCGCTTTCAGCTGCATCATTAGGGCTAAACCCGGAACGGGTCTCAGGAAAGTAAAGGGTAATTACTTCTAGCTTGTCTTTGTGTTGTTTATAATAATTCTCTACCGCTTTTAAGAATCGGGTTTTCCCAGCCCCGTTTTTCCCTATTATAAGATTTTTATTAGAGAACTGATGGCCCGCTACCCCCTCCAGCCCGTATTCCATAAAAATTGTATCATTAGAGAAGGCAATTATTTCATCACCCATAGTATCCCTCGTTTCTTGTGTATACAGTTTTATTTTACTACAGGATATCCTATATTTCAATCCTCTTTACAAGTTTTTTTGGAAGTGATATAATTACAGCAACAAATATGCGGAGAGGGTAGAATATCGTATGGGAAACATGAACCTTGAGGTAATCCCGGATGTGAAACGAACCGATTTGGTAATAGGTTTGACTTACGCGGTTGGAACTCGTGAGGATATTGTAATTGGCATGTTGGGGGAAAAGCTGAAAGAGTTCAAATATCATGTACATGTTATTAAAATATCCGAAATGATCGTAAGCAAGGGAGGAAAAACTTCAGATTCTTCTTATCAGAAAATTTCACAGCTGATGGACACCGGCAATACCATGCGGAGGGCGTCAGGGGAATATGGGATTCTTGCCTTGGCTGCTATTGAGTTAATTCTGCGCACCCGGGACCAGACTGGGGATGGAGAATCGCCTCCTGACGGGGAAGACTCATTTGGCAACGCTTTCATAGTGTCCTCTTTGAAACACCCCAGGGAAGCAGATATACTGCGGGAGATTTATTCCAGCTCCTTTTTTCTGGTTGCCATTAATGAAAACGAGGAGCAAAGGTGTATAAACCTTACGGAGCGCAGAAACATGGGGTTGGACGATGCAAGGAAATTGGTGAAAAGGGATGAAGGAGAAGATGAGCCTTTTGGACAGCACACCAGGGCTGTCTTTGAAATGGCAGATATCCATTTAAGCTTGAATTTGACTTCTTCATCGGAAAAGGTTAAAACCAAAAATGAAGGGCTTTTGAAAGAACAGGTTGACCTTCAGGTGTCGCGGGTTCTCGATTTAATATTTGCCAATCCGTTCATTACGCCGACGTTTGATGAATATGCTATGTTTATGGCATATGCTTCCAGCTTGCGTTCCGCAGATCTTAGCCGGCAAATCGGCGCTGTGATAACAAATTCCCTCCAGGAAATCATTGCCACTGGCGCAAATGAGGTTGCCAGGTTCGGCGGAGGGCAATACTGGCCTGACCCCGAAAATTTTAAGGATGAAGATGGCGGACGGGACTACACCAGGGGGGTTGATGCAAATCGTGCTGAACGCTCACAGATTATTGACGAGATTGTAAATATTTTTAATTTTGAAGGACATGAAGATGAAAAAGAACAGGTACGCCAGTCTCTCACGCAATCCAGGATCAAGTTCCTAACAGAGTATAGCCGCCCGGTCCATGCGGAGATGTCGGCTATCATCGCCTGTGCGCGTTCCGGTATATCCCTTAACGGGGCAACTTTATATTGCAGCACGTTCCCTTGCCATAATTGTGCTAAACACATTATCAATGCCGGAATAACGCGGGTGGTTTTTATAGAACCTTACCCGAAAAGCAAAACGATTGAATTGTATAGCGATTCAGCCTCTATCACCCATGAGGAAAAGAAAGTCAGTTTTGAAGAGTTTGTGGGGATTGGCCCCAGAAAATTTTTTGACCTCTTTTCGTTGAAATTAAGCAGCGGGCGTAGTATAATAAGACAAGATAGTAGAGGCATTGTCCATTGGGAGCGCGCCTCTGCCCGGCTGCGTTGTCCTCTTGTGGCATCTTATACTGATCGTGAAAAACTGAAAGTAATCCAGTTGAATCAGTTATGGAAAAAGGTCGAAGAGGCAATGTAATCAAAATTTGTAGTTATAGGAGAATTCCCCATGTACAATTTGAGTGTGAAAGAAGATGTAATTGAAAATTACCAAGAACAAACGGAAAGGTTAGTGAAAGAAATATCCGAGTGGCCTCTGGAACGTGTTCGCTCCCTATGCCTGGATCAAAGCGATGTTGAACTAGTTCAAACAATTCTGTACGGAGCCCATTAAATTATATATATTCTATTCGTCTTTATATAAAGCATCGTTTGTCACTTGACATCTGTGGCAGACGGTGTTTTATATTTCGAACGGGGATGGGCATCACACCTGCCGAGCAAATCTCTTATCTGAAACCGAAGGAACAGACTATGCTGAGGTCATGACCATAACTATGGATGCCGAAAAAAACAACTTGGCTTTACGTCTATTTGTCATATCATCATCTGCGGACAGCCGCAGATACTTAGCGATGGTCATATTGCCACCGCCTTCCCGGCAGATGCCAGCAGTTCCATCAAGGTGGCGCGTTTGTCCTGGTATCGCAGTTTAATAGACACCCGATTATCCGTGCCGACTTCTATCCGTTCAAAGCCGAGTCCGGGGATATGCAGCACATCCGAAGGGGACAGATTTACGGTGCTGCCTTTCATGGTCGGCGCATCATCGTTCCCCGTCAGGTAGGAATAATAAAGCTGCCCCTTTTCATCCCGGTCGACCGTCATCCTGTCCGGCATCAGCGGGTACAGTGCAATGACCTCCCCCTTCCCGTTGCGGATGATCTGCGAGTAGGCATTCCCCCAAAGGAGCAGGTGCGTCATCAGCGTTTCCCGGAACACGAAGGAAGTCATCTCCGGGTTCGGCTCGTCATGGAGCAGAAAATACAGCGGGTGGTCCGCCGCCTTTTCCTTCCCGCCGTTATCCGTATATTTATAGAAATGCAGCGGCAGCCCCGCCACCGCCTCCGAAAGTATCCGGACGCAGGAGTACACCGCCGTCATCTGCATGGAGGAACGTTCATTGACACGCTTGCCGCTGGTGCTGCCGCCCATGAAAAAGCTATAGGTGCTGCCGGAAGTCCTGTTCTGAGGGGCGTCCCTCGCCCTGAACAATCCGCTGAATAATCCCATAGGAACCACGCTCCTTTCCGAAAAACAGACAGACAAAAGACACCGCCGAAGCGATGCCTTCTGTCTGCCCACGCCCTGTTTAGTTAAATTGTATAGTCCAAACGGCATAAGAAAAGCACCCGCCATTTCTGGCAGATGCCCTCCTGTTCTGTATTCCATTTCTGTCTCACTTAGCTGTCTGCGGATATCCCTGCCGCCATACATGATGCGGACAATGCTCACTGTGTTTCTGGTTTCATCCGG
>JAAVYD010000079.1 GCA_022790955.1 Bacillota bacterium | reverse complement strand
GTATTCATATTTTACTTTCATTGCTATAAAATCTCCTTTGTTTTCTGATGTATTAAGTCGCGAAACTCATTTACATCATACGGGGAGATTTTATTTTGTCAAAGCTCAAATTTCATTCTCTATAGGAATGCTGTAAGATCTATCAATATCTGTTTTTTTCCCTTTCCTGTATCTGCTTTATTTGATCGCAGTAAGATTCATATCTTTTTATGTGTATTCCGCCTTCCTCTAAGGCTCCGCGCACGGCGCAGCCAGGCTCGGCAATATGCCTGCAGCCTTTAAATCTGCACTGTCCCACGTATTCCGCAATATCCGGAAATAAAAACTGCACTTCTTCCTCGGAAACCTCGGGCGCATCTAAAGACGTAAATCCCGGCGTATCGAATATCATGCCGCCGAAATCGCAGCGAAACAGTTCAACATGCCTTGTTGTGTGCCTTCCCCGCTTTGTCTTTTCGCTCACATTGCCCGTTTCCATCTCAGAATCCCCGCACAGAGCATTTAAAATCGTAGACTTCCCTACGCCGGACGGTCCGGCAAGAGCGCTTTTTTTTCCTTTCATATACGGAATAAGCAGTTCTATATCGCTTTTTTTAGTCGCATCTATAAAAACCGCAGGATAAATATCTGAATATATATTTTTAATCTCATCGATGGTCTTCTGATCAACTAAATCTTTCTTTGTAAAACACATAACGATATCCACATCGCTAAGCTCTGCTGAAGTCAGAAATCTGTCTATAACGAACAGGTTTGGTTTAGGGGCGAACAGCGCCGATACAACTACAAATTGTTCTATATTGGACACAGGCGGTCTTGCGAACAGGTTGCAGCGTTCGTATATTTTTATGATAACAGGCGTATCTCCCGAAATGTCGATATCTACCTCATCGCCCACACTGGGCTTCTTATTATCATTCTTAAAAACGCCTCTCGCTTTACATTCGTACACCTGCTTACCGTCGTCAACATAATAAAATCCGGCTATCCCCTTTACTATCGTCCCCTTTACTACCAAACAAACCCTCCTGCTTTATTTTATATTAATATTAATTGCTTTGTCTTATTTTATAGTGATGTGCTGACGCTATTTCTTTGACAGTTCGCCGTTGCTGAAATCCGCGTTGTATTCGTTAATAACCTTATCGTCTATTATTACCTTAACAGTGCCTTTACCCTTTCCCGAAAGAACGACGCTTTCGCTGCCGTTGGATTTTACTCTTTGCTGATTATTTACGATATATCGCAGACCGTTATTAGAATCTGTTACTGTTACAGTCAACGTGAATATTTCGTTTTCCGCTGCGCCGTAATCTATGCTCAGAGGAATATCAACGTTTTCTTCTGTATTCTGAGCCTTTCCGGAACTAAGCGTAATGTTTATCTTATCGCCTTCTTTTGCCGAAGATCCCGGTTCCCTGCTCTGTTCTATTACCGTACCTTCTTCCTTATCGGATTCTGCAGTGCTTACTTTACCCAAACTGAGCTTATTCTCCTTCAGCGTAGATTCCGCCCTGCTCTGGGTCATTCCGGAAAGATCCGGAACCTTTATCTCGTCCTTTTCTTCTTCCTCTTTACCTTTGCTGACTACAAAGGATACTGTAGTACCTTCTTCGATTTCTTCTCCTGCTTCCGGAGTATGCCTTAATATATAACCCTTCGGCATATCGCTTTCTTCGTAAGTTGTCTTGCCTTCTTCGAGCTTATAAGCCTTTAATAAATCAGCGATATCGCTTTGTTTTTTGCCTACTAAATTAGGCATCTTATTTTCGCTGCTGTCACTATTGTTTCCTCTGCTTAAAACGAGCGTTACAGTAAATCCTTTGCGCACCTTATCGCCGATATCGGGATCTGTTGAAACTACTTCGCCCTCGTCGTACTCGCTCAACACAGGAGTTCCGAGCTTATATTTAAGACCGATTTTCTCAAGCTCGTCAGCAGCCTGCTCCTCTGTCATACCCTTTACATCAGGAATCTTTACAGTATTATCGCCGTTTCCCAAAGCATTCAGCATCAATATACTTAAAGGCACAGCGCATATAAGCGCCAATATAACGCCCAGTATCATAGAACGTTTCTTTTTCTTTTTTTCTACTATTTCTTCCGGTTTTATATTTTTTTTCATATTTTTATTTTTCTTTTTTACAACAGCCGCAGTATCCGGCTCTGTGCGCATATTATTATCGGCATGCTGATAATCCATCAGCATATCGTCAATATCCATAGCTTCTAAATCCTCAAACCTTTCCAGCGGAACGCTGTCGGAAGGCTCATGAGTCACCATATAAAACTCTTTAAGCCCGTAATTGGATTCCTCGGCTTCTATGCTGTTTGCTGCATTTGTAAGCGCGGCTATAAGCTCATCCGCATTTTTAAACCTGTCGCCTGGATGCCTGCTTGCAGCTTTAAGAACAATAGCGTCCATAATAGGCGAAACATTTGGATTATCCAGCGACGGAGCAGGCAAATCTTTAGTCATATGCATCATGGCTACTGAAACGGCATTTTCACCGTCATACGGAACCTTTCCCGTAAGCATTTCATACATTACTATTCCCAGGGAATATATATCTGAACGGGCATCAACTACGCTGCCTTTTGCCTGCTCGGGAGAGAGATAATGCACGGAACCCATTACGGTAGTTGTATTATTAACTATCGTACCGCTGTTTACCGCCTTGGCGATTCCGAAATCGGTTATCTTAAACGTTCCGTCTTCTGCCATAAGTATATTATGAGGCTTTACATCTCTGTGTATTATATTCTTTTTATGAGCGGAACTCAATCCTGCCGCAATTTGCTTTGTTATTCCTATAACATACTTTTCTGGCAGCGAATTTTCTCTTCTTATAAGATCGCTCAGAGTATCTCCGTCCAGTATTTCCATAACAATATAATAAATGTTGCCTTCTTTTCCTACATCATAAACAGAAACGATATTCGGATGGGACAGTCCTGCAGCTGCCTGAGATTCCCGCCTGAAGCTGTCGATGAATTTGGGATCCTTAATATACTCAGGTTTTAATATCTTAATAGCTACATTTCTGTTAAGCAGCCTGTCTTTAGCCTTGTATACCACGGCCATTCCGCCATCGCCCTTTTTGCCCAGCAATTCATATCGTCCCGCAAGAATTTTAGCGCCCATTTCTCTACTTTCCTCCGTCTATATTTTCACGCCTACGACTGTAATATTGTCACTGCCGCCATTTGTATTTGCATCATTTACCAGTTTTGCACATACGCTGCGCATATTATCTTCCGCTAAAACAGTTTCACACATAGATTTCTCTGCGACTTCGTTATAAAGACCGTCTGTGCATAACAGAATTACATCATCTGAATACAGTTCAAATGAAAAAAAATCCGGTTTTACCGTTTCATCTGCTCCTATCGCTCTTGTAATCATATTTCTATCAGGATGATTTTGCGCCTGATTCTCAGTTATTATTCCTTTTTTAACCAAATCATTAACAAACGTATGATCCTCCGTCATCCTTGAAATCTCTTTATCTCTTATGAGATAAGCTCTGCTGTCGCCCACATTAACGACATATGCATAATTATTCTTAACATACAAAATAATAAGGGTAGTCGCCATACCCCGCTGCTCGCTGCCGTTTGCTGCATCATGAATATGTTTATTCACCATAAGCGTCAGCTTAACAAAATAATCTTTTATACCGTCGTACTCTGCATCGGGCATTATAGGATTATCTTTAATAAAAGATGCGATATCGGTCATAGCCATTCTGCTCGCCATTTCACCGAAACTGTGACCTCCAACGCCGTCTGCTACAAGGAACAAATTTTCCTCAGGCATAACAAAAAAAGAATCCTGATTTATTGCCCTTACCTTACCTTTATCACTCTTAAATCCAAATTCAAGCATATAATTTCACCGCCATAATCCGTTAAACCTCACATTCGTACCTGTCTTTATTCAATTCCTTTCTTTATATAATTATATACTTCCGATTTTATTCTATGCTATTACAATACTAATATTAATAGAAGAACAAAGCCGGTTTCGTGTAATACAGTATGAATTAAAAATTACAGCTTTTATATT
>JAAVYD010000078.1 GCA_022790955.1 Bacillota bacterium | reverse complement strand
GTTATTGCATTTAGGACAGCATATTTGGTATGATTTTTTCATGAAGACCCGTCTCCTTTCTGGAGGTACATGTGTTTGTGGAAAGACTATTGTATCAGAAAGGCTGGCGGGTTTTCAATTTTCATTTAAGTTTACAGAGCGGGTGCGATTATCGGGAGGAAATAGATGGTAAGACGAATTTTCGTTGAAAAGAAAGCCGGATTTGATGTAGAAGCGCAGGGACTCTGCTCGGATATAAGAGAAAATCTGGGAATCGGTAATTTAGAAAATATCAGAGTTCTCAATCGTTACGATATGGACGGAGTTGACGATGAACTTTACGCAAAGGCTGTGTACGGAGTATTTGCGGAGCCCGCTGTCGACACCGTTTATGAGGAAACGACAGATCTATCAGATGCTTCGTATGTATTTGCGTCGGAGTATCTGCCGGGGCAGTACGATCAGCGCGCGGATTCTGCGGCTCAGTGTATACAGCTTATAAGCATGGGGCATAAGCCGGAAGTGCAGTTTTCAAAGGTCATAGCTCTTTACGGAAATATTTCAGAAAAAGACGGGGATACTATTAAAAATTACTGCATAAATCCTGTAGATTCCAGAGAGGCTTCTATGGATAAGCCGGACAAGCTCGGCATAGAAGCGGACGTTCCTGAGGACGTGAAAGAGGCGGAAGGATTCCGCTCTATGTCAGACGACGAGATAAAAGCGTTCAGAACGCAGATGGGATTCGCCATGAGCGACGAAGATCTGCTTTTTGTAAGACAGCATTTCTCTGAAATCGGCAGAGAGCCGACTATAACGGAGCTTCGGGTTATAGATACATATTGGTCGGATCACTGCAGGCATACGACTTTTTCTACGAAGATAACAGATGTAGATTTCGGTGAAGGCAGATATTCTCAGATTATTAAAAAGGCCTTCGAGAGATATCTTGATATAAGGCAGGAAGTATATGCGGACAGGATATCTGAAAAAGATATCACTCTTATGGATATAGCGGTTATCGGAACGAAGTATATTAAAAAACTCGGTCTGGCGGATGATTTAGATGAATCCGAAGAAATAAACGCGTGCAGTATAAAGGTCACGGCGGATATAGACGGAAAGCCGGAAGACTGGCTCGTTATGTTCAAGAATGAAACCCATAATCATCCGACGGAAATCGAGCCTTACGGCGGCGCCGCTACATGCCTTGGCGGCGCGATAAGAGATCCGCTGTCGGGCAGGGTTTATGTTTATCAGGCAATGCGCGTTACGGGATGCGCAGATCCGCGCACGGGGATTGCGGATACTCTGCACGGCAAGCTGCCTCAGAGAAAGATAACTACGAGCGCGGCTCACGGGTACAGTTCTTACGGAAATCAGATCGGTATAGCTACGGGCAAAGTTGCCGAAGTTTATGATGAGGGCTACGTGGCTAAGCGTATGGAGGTAGGCGCTGTTATAGGCGCGGCTCCCGCTGCAAATGTAAGGCGCGAAAGACCTCAGCCCGGCGACAGGGTAATCCTCGTAGGCGGCAGAACGGGACGCGACGGCTGCGGCGGAGCCACTGGTTCTTCCAAGGAGCATACGGAGGAATCCATACTAACCTGCGGCGCGGAAGTTCAGAAGGGTAATCCGCCTGTGGAAAGAAATCTGCAGAGATTGTTCAGGCGCAGCGAGGTTTCCACATTAATAAAACGCTGCAACGATTTCGGCGCGGGCGGTGTTTCCGTTGCCATAGGCGAGCTTGCGGACAGTTTAGATGTGGATCTCGATCTTGTTCCTAAGAAGTACGAAGGTCTTGACGGTACGGAGCTTGCCATATCTGAATCTCAGGAGAGGATGGCTGTTGTGGTGGCATCGCAGGATGCGCAGCGTTTTATAGCGGAGGCTGCGTCCGAGAATCTTGAAGCCGTGGCGGTGGCGACGGTTACTGATACGGGAAGATTCCGTATGTTCTGGCGCGGCAAGTGTATTTTGGATCTCAGCAGAGAGTTTCTGGATACTAACGGCGTAAAGCAGCAGGCTGCCGTTAAAATAGAAGATTCGCAGAATTATAAGAATTTATATAATAAAAGCGCGGATTCCCTGCCGGAGCTTTTGGCGGATCTTAACAGCGCAAGCCAGAAAGGACTTACGGAGCGTTTCGACAGCACCATAGGCGCTGGTTCCGTATTAATGCCTCTGGGCGGAAAATATCAGCTCACTCCGACTATGGGAATGGCTGCAAAGCTGCCTCTTACTCAGGGCTATACGGATACGGCAACTATTATGACATACGGATTTGATCCGGGAATCTCAAAGCTGAGTCCGTTTCACGGCGCAATAAACGCAGTGGTGGATTCCGCTACGAGCATAGTAGCCATGGGCGGCGATTACAGAAAAGCCCGCCTGTCTTTTCAGGAATACTTTGAAAAGTTAGGCGCAGATCCAAAGAGATGGGGAAAGCCTTTCAGCGCCCTCCTGGGCGGACTAATGGCTCAGACGGAGCTGAAAATTCCGGCGATCGGCGGTAAGGACAGCATGTCAGGTACGTTTATGGATATCGACGTGCCTCCTACATTAATATCGTTCGCCGTAACCGCGGCGGATGCAAACAAGATAATCTCGCCAGAGTTTAAAAAGGCTGACAGTCATATCGTTCACGTGACCGCAGGTCATGATGAGGATATGATTATAGATTTTGAGCAGTACAGGGCAAATATGGAAAAGATCATAGATCTTACACAGACCGGAAAAATATTGTCAGCGTCGCTGATAGAAAACGGCGGAATATTTGCTGCTGCCGTAAAGATGTGCGTGGGCAATATGATTGGCGCGGAGTTTGAAGCGAATCTTGGTAAGGAGCTTGCAAACGCGGACTGCGGCGGACTGATTCTTGAGATAGACGAAGCGGAAAATCCAGATGAGCTGCTTTCGGGAACTAAATACAGCGTTATTGGAAAAACTTCTGCTGAAAGCGTATTAAAAGCGGAAGGTCAGTCTTTTGATCTTGCAGAGCTTGTAAAAATATGGACGGAACCTCTGGACGGAGTATTCCCTACTAAAGCCAGAGAAGACAGTGCGAAGATCATTAAGTTTGAATGTAAAGAACGCAGTCTGCATAAGCCTGCGGTAAGCATTGCGAGACCGCGGATATTTATTCCGGCGTTTCCGGGAACAAACTGCGAGCTGGACAGCAAACGCGCGTTTGAGAGAGCGGGAGGCAAGGCGGAAATCCAGATAATTGCCAACATGACGTCTGCGTCTTTGGACGAGTCTGTGAAGAATCTGGTAGAAAACATCAAAAACAGCCAGATAATAATGATTCCGGGCGGATTCAGCGGAGGCGACGAGCCGGACGGTTCAGCCAAGTTTATCACGGCTGTATTCAGGAATCCTGCCGTGAGCGAAGCGGTAACGGATCTTTTGGATAACAGAGACGGTCTTATGCTCGGCATCTGCAACGGATTTCAGGCGCTTATCAAGCTCGGTCTTGTGCCTTACGGCAAAATTACGGATATGGGAGATAACAGCCCTACATTAACATATAACAGCATAGGCAGACATGCGTCCTGTTTGGTGAATACGCGTATAGCTTCCGTAAAATCACCGTGGATGGCGGGCGTAAATACGGGAGATATCCATATAATTCCGGTATCCCACGGCGAGGGCAGATTTATTGCTTCGGACGATCTTGTAGCTCAGCTCGCCGAAAACGGTCAGATCGCTACTCAGTATGTAAACTTAGACGGCGAGCCGGTTTCGGATATCAGTTACAATCCTAATAATTCAGTGCAGGCGATAGAGGGGATTTTCTCGCCTGACGGCAGGATATTCGGAAAGATGGGTCATTCCGAGAGGATAGACCGCAATCTTTATAAGAACGTGCCGGGAAATATGGATCAGAAACTGTTTGAATCAGGAGTTGCGTATTTTAAGTAAAAGTCGGGTATTAATATAAAAGAAAGCTCAGAAATTTTTGCAAAATTAGTGTTACGGATTATCAATGAGCATAAATACAGCAGAGCGAATCGATATATGTTAATCATAAGCAGATTTGTTTTACAGATGATAGTTTGTATGAAGGTTCATATATTAAAAATATGAAAATTTGCAGACTGTGATTAAACGTGATTTATAACTGGTTTTGCTGATGAAGGTTTGATTTAAATAGATTGAAAGGAAATATAAATGAAAGTTGGAATAGTGATGGGAAGCAAGTCCGATTATCCCGTTGTAGAGAGAGCCGAGAAGATATTAACGGATTTCGGAGTGGATTTTGAAACAAGGATAATCTCGGCGCACAGAACGCCGAGAGCAGCTGAAAAGTTTGCGTCGGAGGCGGAGTCTTCGGGGATAGAAGTTATAATTGCGGCTGCAGGCAAGGCTGCTCATCTGGGCGGAGTGCTGGCGGCGTTTACGCCTCTTCCTGTTATAGGTCTGCCGGTTAAATCGTCCACGCTGGACGGTCTTGATTCTCTGCTGTCAATAGTTCAGATGCCTAAGGGCGTTCCCGTGGCGACCGTGGCGATAGACGGTGCTGAGAACGCAGGGCTTCTCGCCGTTCAGATATTATCAGTAAAATATTCTGAATTAAGACAGGCGATGAAGGATTATAAATTAAAAATGGAAAACGATGTGCTTGCAATAGATGCGGAATTTAATAAATAATCATGCGAAAATGCGGAAAGGAAATCTAACATGCAGAAATTAGAACAGCTTTACGAAGGAAAAGCTAAAAAAGTATTTAAAACAGACGATCCGAAATTATATATCGTAGATTATAAGGATGATGCGACAGCTTTTAACGGCGAGAAAAAGGGAACGATAGCTTCTAAGGGCGTTGTAAACAATAGAATGTCCGCTATTATATTCGCTCAGTTAGAGGAAAAGGGCGTGCCTACTCATCTCGTAGAGCTTCTAAGCGACAGGGAAACTCTGGTAAAAGCTGTAAAGATACTTCCGCTGGAAGTAATAGTAAGAAACGTAGCGGCAGGTTCTTTTTCAAAGCGTTACGGCGTGGAAGAAGGCAGAAAGCTGGTGAAGCCGTGTCTTGAGTTTTCTTATAAAAACGACGATCTGGGCGATCCTCTTATTAACGACGATCACATACTCGCACTGGAATTAGCTGCGCCTGAGCAGCTCGACTTAATAAGAAAATACGCGTTTATGGTAAACGATTTTCTTATAGAATTTTTCTTAAAGAGCGATCTTAACCTGATAGATTTTAAGATCGAGTTTGGTCTGTTCGACGGTAAGGTTATTCTCGCGGATGAGATCTCTCCGGATACATGCAGGCTCTGGGATGTCCACACGGGCGAAAAGATGGATAAGGACAGATTCAGACGCGACCTGGGCAATGTTGAGGAAACTTATCAGGAAGTGCTGGCAAGAGTAGAAAAGAACAGCTAAAAACATTAATATATTTATAACCTTGTCGCAGATGTTCCCCCCCGTTTCTTAGGCGGCGGGTTCCATATTCGGCTTTTAGCGGGATATTATAATCTTGCGCTGAAAGCCGGAGAGGCAAAGCCAACTGCGGCAGTTGCAATCGTCGCGGCATGATTAAGCGGGCTTATCATGCTTCTTCGATTTAAAAATTGTTTTATTGTTTTCAGGAAGGAATTTATAATGTACAGCAAGAATGAGTGGACGGCGGAGTTTAAAGAATTGATGTCGGACGATAAGTTTCATGACGAGTGCGGTGTTATAGGCATTTCTTCGCCGGGCGCCCAGAATATTGCCAAGGACGTGTATTTCGGTCTGCATTCTCTGCAGCACAGGGGTCAGGAGAGCGCAGGCATAGCGTCAAATATGTACGGCAATATAAATTATTATAAAGATATGGGACTCGTGCAGGAAGTTTTCGACGACAATATCATTAAAACCCTGCCGGGCGACATCTGCATAGGTCACGTAAGATATTCCACTGCGGGCGAGAGTCATGTTACAAACGCGCAGCCTCTCGTGGTTTATTCCAAGATGGGTTCTTTGGCCCTTGCCCATAACGGAAATCTCACAAACGCTAAAAAGCTCAGGGATCAGATGCAGGATTACGGCTATATCTTTCAGACGGCGATAGATTCTGAAATTATAGCTGCGCTTATAGCGAGGTTTCTCAAAGATGGTTCCGTGGAGCAGGCGATCAGCAAGGCTGCGGCTATGATAGAAGGCGGGTTTTCCCTTGTTATCACTACTGGGGATAAGCTCATAGGAGTGCGCGATCCTCACGGCATCAGACCTTTGTGCATAGGAAAAACGAATTCGGGATACGTTATTTCATCGGAGAGCTGCGTATTTCCTCTGCAGGGCGCGAAGTTTTTAAGGGACGTCAAGCCCGGCGAGATCGTAATAATTGAAAATAACGAGCTCAAATCCATAATGTATAACGAAAATGCATCTCATAAAGTTTGTTCTTTTGAATACGTTTATTTTGCGAGAACGGACAGCCATATAGACGAAAAGAGCGTTTATATGACCCGCAGGGAAGCGGGCAAAATACTGGCGAGAGCAGACGATACGGAGGCAGATCTTGTTATCGCCGTTCCTGATTCCGGTACCGTGGCTGCCATCGGTTATGCTGAAGAATCCGGAATTCCTTTCGGAGAGGGTCTGATAAAAAACAGATATGTGGGAAGAACGTTTATCCAGCCTACTCAGGAGATGCGCGAACTCAGCGTTAGGATGAAGCTGAATGTTTTAGAGGAAAACGTTAAAGATAAGCGCATAATCATGATAGACGATTCCATAGTAAGAGGAACGACCAGCGGCAAGATAGTTAAAATGCTTAAAGACGCCGGCGCTTCAGAAGTGCATGTGCGTATAAGTTCTCCGCCTGTTACTCATTCGTGCTACATGGGAATAGATACGCCTAACAGGAAAAATCTTATGGCGGCTAATAAATCCATCGAAGAAATGAGAGTACATATAGGAGCGGATTCTTTAAAATTTTTATCCGTAGAGGGATTAGAGGATTGCATTGGGCTGGGAGATTCGATCTGCAAGGCGTGTTTTACAGGGGATTATCCTGTTGAGCTTTACGATATCGAGCACGAGGTTTCCAGAAATTCCGAAAAGACGATTATAGGCGAATATGACTGATAACATACGAATAAGATTGATAGTCGATCAAAAGGGCAGAGAGGAGTATTTATATGGAAGAGAAACTTACTTATAAGGGAGCCGGAGTTGATACCAAAGAAGGCGGCAGAGCTGTGGAACTCATGAAGGATCACGTTAAGAGGACTTTTAATCACAATGTTCTGACAGGACTCGGCAGTTTCGGCAGCCTGTATAAGCTGAATCTGGAGAATATAAAGGAACCTGTTCTGGTATCCGGAACGGACGGCGTGGGAACTAAGCTCAAGATAGCTTTTTTAATGGATAAGCACGACACCGTAGGTCAGGACTGCGTGGCTATGTGCATAAACGATATAATCTGTCAGGGAGCGGCGCCTATGTTTTTCCTGGATTATATAGCCACAGGTAAGGTTCAGGCAGAGAAGATAGCCGACGTGGTAAAAGGTATAGCCGACGGCTGTGTTATCGGAGAGTGTTCTCTTATCGGGGGAGAAACCGCCGAGATGCCGGCTTTTTATGACGATGAGGAGTACGATATTGCAGGATTTGCGGTGGGAATAGTAGACCGCGATAAGATTATAGACGGAAGCAGCATTTCCGAAGGCGATATGGTTGTAGGTCTTACTTCGAGCGGTATCCACAGCAACGGCTATTCTCTGGTAAGAAAAATATTTTTTGAAAAACTGGATATGGATGTAGCCGATTATATAGACGAGATAGGTATGACCGTAGGAGAAGCGTTGCTCGCGCCTACAAGGATTTATGTAAAGCCGTTTAAAGCAGTACAGGAGAAATACGATATTAAAGGAATCGTACATATAACCGGCGGCGGATTTTATGAAAACATACCAAGAATAATCCCGGAAGGTTTAGGCGTAGATATCCAGGCGGGCACATGGGAAGTTCCTCCTGTATTCAAATACATGAAAGAAAAAGGCAATATAGACGCGCGTGAAATGTTTTCAACATTTAATATGGGAATAGGCATGATGCTTATAGTTAAGCCTGAAGATATGGAAGGCGTTGTAAGAACACTTGAAGCCAAAGGCGAAACGCCGTCCGTTATAGGCAGGGTCGTAAAGGGTGAAGGCGTCAGGATCATCAGAAACGGAGAAGTTATATAATGAAAAATATTTCGGTTATGGTATCCGGGGGCGGAACTAATTTTCAGGCAGTTATAGATAATATAGAAAACGGAAATATTAAAAACGGCAGGATTGTGCAGCTTATCACGAGTAAAGCGGATGCTTACGCTGTGGAGAGGGCAAAGAAACACGGAATAAAAAGCGTTTATATCGGCAGGAAAAATTACCCGAACGACGCAGAACGCACAGATGCTATCATTAACGCTCTTAATGCTGAAAATACGGATCTCGTTATTCTGGCGGGATATATGAGCGTTCTTGAACCCAAGCTGATTGAAGCATACAGAAACAGGATAATCAATATTCATCCGTCCCTTATTCCTAAATACTGCGGCAAAGGCTTTTATGGTCATTTCGTTCATGAAGCCGTTATTGCGGCGGGCGAGAAGGAATCCGGCGCTACCGTACATTTCGTAGATGAAGGCGTAGATACGGGCAAGATAATCATGCAGGAAACGGTTGAGGTTCTGCCTGGGGATACTCCGGAAGAACTGGCGGCAAGAGTGCTCAAGGTAGAACATAAGATACTGCCGGCGGCTGTAGATATGTTTTGCAACGATAAGCTGTAATACTATTTCTTGATAAAAAGCTCTAAAAAGCTTTTTATAACGGCATACTATGCCGCCGCGCCTGTGGCGTATCAAGAAAAGTATTGACAACATCCTTGGCGGCTTTGCTGCCGGGCTGCATTCTGCAGCTTCATAAAACGATTTGATCGTTTTATGAAGGATTAGTATAAGGAGGTTGTTGGATGAAAATTCTTATAGTAGGAAGCGGAGGAAGAGAACACGCTATCGCGTGGAAACTCGCCCGGAGCAAAAAAGTCGAAAAATTATACTGTGCTCCGGGAAACGCAGGCATAGCGGATATAGCCGAATGCGTCCCTGTAAAAGCTGAGGATATAGAAGGAATATGCGGTTTTGCTGAAGAAAACAGTATAGATATGGCTGTAATCGGTCCGGAAGTTCCTCTTTCCATGGGAATAACTGATGCCCTGCAGGAAAAAGGCATAAGAGTATTCGGTCCGGATAAAAGCTGTTCTCGGCTTGAAGGAAGCAAGGCTTTTACAAAGGCTTTTTTAAAGCGTCACAATATACCTACGGCTGGGTATAAAGAATACACAGATAAGGAATCCTTAAAAAAGGATATAGGAATATTCGGATATCCTATGGTAATAAAGGCGGACGGTCTGGCGGCAGGAAAGGGCGTTGTTATAGCTGAGGATAAAGAGGCTGCGGAGAAAGCCATCGAGGAAATGATGGGCGACCGAATATTCGGCGACGCTGCAGATACAATTGTAGTAGAGGAATATCTTACAGGAATAGAAGCCTCCATGCTCTGTTTTGTAGACGGTAAAACAATAGTCCCTATGGAATCCGCTCAGGATTATAAACGCATATTCGACGGAGATAAAGGCCCTAATACGGGAGGCATGGGAACATATTCGCCAAGCCTCGTATTTAATGAAGAACTTGAGAAACAGATTAAAGATCAAATATTAACGCCGACTATCAACGGTTTTATAAAAGACGGTCTGGATTTTCACGGAGTTCTTTTTATAGGTCTTATGATATCGGATGACGGTCCTAAGGTAATAGAATTCAATAACAGGTTCGGAGATCCGGAAACCCAGTCCGTTCTTATGAGATTGGAGTCTGATCTTGCAGATATATTCGACGCCTGCATAGACGGTACGCTGGATAAGCAGGAAATAAAATGGAGCGATAAGAGAGCCGTATGCGTGGTGCTTGCTTCCGCAGGATATCCGGGAAGCTACGAAAAGGGCAAGGTAATAACGGGTCTTAACGATGTGGATGCAGATATAGTAGTATTTCACGCGGGAACCGCTGAAAAGGACGGAAACATAGTTACCAGCGGAGGCAGAGTGCTCGGAGTTACAGCGGTGGGAGATACTCACGAAGAAGCCAGAGAAAAAGCGTTTGCAAATGTAGAAAAAATTTCTTTTGAAGGCGCTCAGTACAGGAAGGATATCGGAAAAATAAACAGAAAGTAAAATTCAGATATTCAGGATTTAATTAGAATTTGCCGAAAAACAGGCATAGTATGGTAAAATATCCCGCAATTTTGCGGAGCAGTTTATTTTAATGCGCGGCTTGCAGATATTAATATATGTTCGCCGCGTATTGTCAAAGATTTGCAGGCTGTATTTTAATACAGTTATAGTTGATATGAGGATTCTCATGAATTTCTGTTTAAGGAGGCGAATATGAGAATAGCTGTCGATGGTATGGGCGGCGACAATGCTCCGGATGAGATCGTCAAAGGGTGCGTAGAAGTCGCTAAACTCATAGACGATGAGATATATGTTTTGGGAATCGAGGATGAGATAAGGCGCGAGCTTAAAAAATATAAATTCGATACGAATAAAATTAAAATAGTAAACGCCACAGAAGTTATAGAAAATGATGATGCTCCGGTAAAGGCGGCAAGGACAAAAAAGGATTCATCCATGATAAAAGGGCTGTCCCTCGTTAAGGATAAGACCTGCGATTTTTTTGTTTCAGGCGGAAATACCGGCGCTTTGATGGCAGGTTCGCTGTTTATTTTAGGAAGAATCAAAGGAATAGACAGACCGGCTATAGGTATGACTTATCCTATTATTGGAGGCGGCATGTCGTTTTTGGTGGACTCAGGCGCTAATTCCGAGTGCAAATCATCAAATCTTTTAGATTTTGCCGTTATGGGAAGTATTTATATGCAGAAAGTTCTGGATATCAGAGAACCTTCGGTGGGACTTGTTAATATCGGCTCAGAGGAAAAGAAAGGTACTCAGGTTCTTAAGGAAACTTATCAGCTTTTGTCAAAAAGTTCGCTGAATTTTATAGGAAACGTAGAAGGCAGAGATATTCCTTACGGAACGGCGGACGTGCTCGTATGCGATGGGTTTGTAGGAAATACCATATTAAAATTGTCTGAAGGGCTTGCGCTTAAAGTTATGGAGTTTTTGAAGGATATGTTTAAGTCCAGTCCAATAACTAAAATGAGCGCTCTTATGATGTCTAATAAGCTGAAAGACATGAAGAAAATGTTCGATTATTCCGAGTACGGCGGAGCGCCTATCTTAGGAGTAAACGGCGCCGTAATCAAGATTCACGGTTCTTCAGATGCTAATGCAGTAAAAAATGCTATTATAAAAGGCAGACAATATGCAGAAAATAATGTTGTAGATTTAATTAGCGATTCAATAGCAAAATTGGAGGATTTAACGGCAGGTGAATAAATCAGGCAGCAATAATAATTTAGAAACAGATAAATTATGTAAAATAATAGGATATGACTTTACAGATCCAAAATTACTTCAGAATGCACTTACACACAGCTCGTTTTGTTACGAACATCAGCTAAAGTACAGTGAAAATAACGAGCGTTTGGAATTTCTCGGCGATGCGATATTTGATACCGTTATCGCTGAGTATCTTTATTACAGGCTGAAAGACAACGAAGAAGGAGCGCTCAGCAAATTGCGGGCTTCCATAGTCTGCGAACAATCGCTTATGAGAAAAGCAGGAGATATAGGGCTGAGCGATTATCTCAGGCTGGGTCACGGAGAAGAAGTTTCAGGTTCCACGAGAAAAAGGCGTTCATTGATAGCGGATGCTCTCGAGGCTACCATCGGGGCGATATATCTGGATGGCGGCTGGGAGATAACCCGCAGTGTTGTATTAAATCTTTTTGAAGATATCATAGAAGACGCTCTTAACGGAAAACTGAAAAACGATTATAAAACGGCTCTTCAGGAATTGCTTCAATCTAAGGGAGAGTCTAATATAGTTTACAATATAGAAGGAGAACAGGGACCGGATCACGATAAAACATTTTTTGCTGTATTAAGAAATAACGGAAAAATTATAGGAAGAGGTTCCGGAAGTACGAAAAAACAGGCAGAACAGAACGCCGCAAGAGAAGCTCTTGAACAGGAGAATGAAAATTGTATTTTAAAAAGTTGACGATGCATGGCTTTAAGTCATTTGCAGATCCGATTTCAATAGAATTCGATCGGGGAATAACTTGTGTAGTAGGACCTAACGGTTCAGGAAAGAGCAATATTTCTGACGCATTAAGATGGGTTTTAGGAGAGCAGAGCCCCAAAATGCTGCGGGGCGGCAAGATGGATGAAGTGATCTTCGCAGGCACGGACACGAGAAAGTCAAGAGGCATGGCGGAAGTCACGCTGGTGATAGATAATTCAGATAACAGTCTTCCCATAGATTTTAACGAAGTATCTATCACGAGAAGAATGTATCGTTCAGGAGAGAGCGAATATTTTATAAACGATACTCAGTGCAGGCTGAGAGATATACGCGAGCTTATTATGGATACCGGAATTGGCGTAGACGGATATTCTATAATAGGTCAGGGAAAAATTTCAGATATTATAAACGGCAAGGCGGACAGCAGAAGAGAAATCTTTGAAGAAGCCGCCGGCATTGTAAAATACAGAAGCAGGAAGGCGGAAGCCGAGCGCAAATTAGAAGCGACGACGATAAATCTCAGCAGAGTAAACGATATAGTTAAGGAACTTGAAAACCGTCTGCATGAGCTTAAAGAGGCTTCAAAGAAAGCGCGGAAATATCTGGAGCTTAACGATGAATATAAGAAAACAGAAATAAATGTAACTTTAAAAAATATAGAACAGACCAATGCAGAAAATACCATACTGCAAAACGACTCGATAGACCTCGAAAACAGAATAGCCGAGATAGACGCGCAGTTTGAAGCGATCGACAGCGAGATGCGAAAGAGAAAAGTCCGCATGGACCAGCTCGACGATGAAGATTTTGCAGAGCGCGACCGTTTAATGAGCTTTAACGCAGGCATCAACGAATTAAAAAACAGCGTAAGATTAAATACCGAAAGGATAAATTCGCTGAATCACAGCTGCAATATTTTCAACAATGAAAAGCTGAATCTAAACGATAAGCTCAACAGAGAGCTTATGAATAAAAAAGAACTGGAAAAACAGCTCGAAGAACTTATCAAAAAGGCTAATATTATTAACTCTGAGCTTATGAGCGTTTCGGGTCATCTGGAAAAGGAAAAAGCAGAATTTGAAGAAAAATCATTAAAATTTAATGAAGACAGAGATCTGCTTTACGAGCTTAGCATGGAAGCTTCGTCTAAGGCGGCTGAGCTCGACGGTTTAAAAAGAATAAACGAGTCGCTGACAGCGAGAAAAGTTCAGCTTGATGAAGAAGATATAGAGGTAGATGCCGAAGCTGCGGCATTATATAAAGAAAGCCTGAAAATACAGTCGGCTTTAACTGAACAAAAAGACAGAGCGGAAATGCGGGCAAGCGGGCTCAGGCAGAAAATCGAATTTCTCGAAGAAAAAGAAAAGCGGCTGTCCGACGAGCTTGAGCTTCATAAAATGCGTATGAACGAGGAGCAGACGAGGAAAAATATGCTCCAGCAGCTTGAGGATTCTTATGAAGGATATAATTCGGCTGTAAAGTTTATTATGAAGGACTCCGGTGTGCTGGGTACTTACGGTACGGTAGGAGATCTCGTTCGGGTGCCGAGAGGCTACGAGATGGCAATAGAAACTGCGCTGGGATCGAGGATGCAAAATATCGTATGCAAAAACGATGAAAGCGCGGGAGCTGCTATAAGAGTTTTAAAAGCGCGCCGTCTTGGAAGGCTGACTTTTCTGCCCGTAGAAAGCATAATAGCTCACCAAAGACGGGATCTCGGAGAACTTGCTCAGGAGGAAGGATTTTTAGGCATAGCGGCTGATAAAGTTACATATGACAATATTTACGGAAATATCATAGAATATTTATTAAACGGTATTGTTATAGTAAAAACTCTCAGCGACGCTATCGAGATATCAAAAAAATACAGAGGATTCAGATATGTTACCATCGAAGGCGAGCTTGTCAACCCTTCTGGAGCTATAACAGGAGGCGCGCACAGAGCTAATAATACTAATATATTTGAGCGCAGAAATCGCATAAACGAATCGGACAAGTTTATTTTTCAGATAGAAAATCAGAGCAAGCAGGCTGAAGCGGAATATCTGCGCGTATGCGATGAAAGAGAAACCGTCCGGAATATGCTTGCCGAAGCGGAAGAAGAATCAAGAAAACTTGAAATAGAATTTCTGCACGTTAAGAATAAATCGGATGCTCTGGCTTTAAAGATGACGGAATACGACTCTAAGGTTGCCAGAAAGCGGCGGGAAACAGACAGGCTTTACGACGAGCTGAAAGAGAATGAAAGGCTCATAAGCGAGGTTGAAAAGGCTAAAGGTATAGTTGACGCCAGAGTAGAAAATATTAAGCAGATTGCTGAAACTATGTCTGAAGAAAATGAGCTGAGCCGAAGGTCGATAGACGAGATGGAAAAAAGACGGACCAGCGTTCAGATAGAGTTTGAGGCTTTAAGTTCTAAGATAACTAACACGGAAGAACTGATTACAAATACGGGCAGGCATATAAACGAAATTAACGACGATATAGCGGCAAAAGAGAGAGCTGTTGAAAATACTGAGGTTGAGCAGAAAGCTCTTGAAGCTCAGATTAAAAAGATCACGGAAGAGATAAGATTAAAGGAACAGACTCAAAACGAACACAGCGATGCGCTTAAAAAAATCCGCGATGAAAAAGAAAACCTTAACAGACAGGATGAAAGAGATATGGGAACCAAGCTGGAGCTCGATAAAAAACGTCAGCTTCTAAGTAAATCCCGTTATGATATTTCTTTAAAATTAGAAGGCGGAAACGTTAAGATCGAAGGCTGGAAGGATCGTTTGTGGGATGAATTCGAGATTTCATATCTGCAGGCTCTTGAATATAAGTGGGTTTCGTTTGATCTTAGCAGCGGCATCAAAGAATCCAAACGTATCAGAAACGAAATCAAGGATCTCGGCGAGGTCAATATGGCGGCTATCACCGAGTTTGAAACGGTGAGCGAGCGTTACAGGTTCCTTGCCGGTCAGCGAAGAGATCTGATCGAAGCAATAGATTCTCTGAAGAAGATTATCAGCGATACAGACGAAAAGATAAGGGATAATTTCAGCAATAGTTTTGATGTCATAAACGAAAATTTCAGAGAGATATTCGCTCAGCTTTTCGGAGGAGGGAAAGCTCAGGTGGTAATAGATCCGGATGAAGATATGCTGAGTGCAAACATAGATATCATAGTTCAGCCTCCTGGAAAAAGACTCCAGAATATGAATCTGCTTTCCGGCGGAGAAAAGACAATGACGGCTATAGCGCTGATGTTTGCAGTTCTTAAAGCAAAGCCTACTCCGTTTTGCATTCTCGATGAGGTAGAAGCTGCATTAGATGAAGCTAACATAGTAAAATTTGCTGAATATCTTAAAAACTTTGAAGGTATTCAGTTTGTGCTCGTGACTCACCAGAAGGCGACTATGGAGCACGCTAATGTGCTTTACGGCGTTACTATGCCGGAAAAAGGCATATCGAACGTTCTTTCATTAAAGCTGACAGACGCCGAAAAGATGGACGGGATAAATTAGGAGGAAACATGGCGTTAGGAGAGAAAAAGTCATTTTTTGCCAAGTTAAAAGATGGGCTTACAAAAACAAAAGACGATATGATCGGTAAGATAGAAGATGTTATATTTCAGCGTCCCGCTATCGATGAAGATATGATGGAGGAGCTTGAGGAAGCTCTGATACTTTCCGACATAGGAATGGAAACCACGGAGAAGATCATAGACCGTCTGAGAGAAGATATAAAAAAAGAAAAGATCGGAACTCCGGAGCTCGTAAGAGAGCAGATAAAAAAGATCGTCAGCGATATAATATACAGAGAGGAAAGCAGGCTTTCAGAAGAAGTCCCTCTCGTTATATTAATGATCGGCGTAAACGGCTCCGGAAAGACCACGTCTATGGCAAAAATCGCCCATATGCTGAAAGAGCAGGGCAAGACCGTGATGTTCGCGGCTGCAGATACTTTCCGTGCAGCCGCTATAGAACAGCTTGAGATTTGGGGTCAGAGGGTCGATGTTCCTGTAATAAAGCACAAGGAAGGAGCAGATCCGTCGGCTGTTATATACGACGCGGTTCACGCGGCAAAGGCGAGAAATACAGACGTGCTGATCTGCGATACGGCGGGAAGGCTGCAGAACAAAAAGAATCTTATGAACGAGCTTGAAAAGATGAACAAGATAATAGAGCAGCAGTTTCCGGAGGCGGCAAAAGAAACTTTGTTGGTATTAGACGCGGCTACGGGCAAGAATGCGGTATCTCAGGCAAAGGAATTCGGCGAAGCCGCAAAGCTCACGGGCATAGTGCTCACAAAGTTAGACGGAACGGCAAAGGGCGGCATAGTTATCACTCTTGCGGATGAGTTTGACGTGCCCGTTAAATTCGTCGGCGTAGGCGAAGGCATGGACGACCTTCAGGTATTCGATCCTCAGGCATTCGCAGATGCGCTGTTCGATTAGTATAATTATAAGTCGCAAAGTCAAAAAAAGGAAACCGATATACCGATTGCTCCATCGTTATAGCAAGATAGATAATTTCTTACCGGCTGTAAGGGATATTAATCACAAGTATATTGTAGTAGAAAGGAAATATTATGAGCAAACCAGTAGTGGCGGTGGTTGGCAGACCGAACGTAGGCAAGTCTACTCTTTTTAATAAAATAGTAGGCCGCCGCGTGTCTATCGTGGAGGATACGCCGGGAGTAACAAGGGACAGGATATACGCCGAGTCTGAGTGGAACGGTATACCGTTTATTCTTATAGATACAGGCGGTATCGAGCCGGATTCGGACGATATTATTCTTTCGCAGATGAGAGCGCAGGCAGAAGTAGCCATAGAAACCGCGGACGTTATAGTTTTTATAGTAGATGGCAAAGCGGGGCTTACGGCTTCCGACCGCGAAGTCGGCGATATGCTCATGAAAACGGGGAGGGACGTGATTCTCACCGTAAATAAGATAGACAGCCACAAGCTTCCCGACGATTATTACGATTTTTACGAGCTCGGTCTTGGCGAACCTATCGCGATATCGGCGGCTAATATGCTTAATCTCGGCGATCTGCTGGATCGCATAGTAGAGCAATTCCCTACAGGTTCGGAAAATGACGAAGAAGATGAAGATATCAAAATAGCCATAATAGGCAAACCTAACGTAGGAAAGTCCTCTCTGGTAAACGCCCTCATAGGCGAAAACCGCGTTATAGTTAGCCATATTGCGGGAACTACGAGGGATTCTATAGACTCGCCGTTTGAACATAATGAACAGAAATATACTCTGATAGATACGGCAGGCATAAGAAAAAAGAAAAAAGTCAGCGAAGATATAGAGCGTTACAGCGTTATCCGCGCAATTTCTTCCATAGAGAGAAGCGACGTATGCATCCTTATGATAGACGCTTCCGAAGGAGTAACCGAGCAGGATAAAAAGATAGGCGGCATGGCTCACGAAGCGGGCAAGGGAATCATTATCGCAGTAAATAAGTGGGATCTTATAACGAAGGATTCACATACTATGAGCAAATTCGAGCGCGAGATTCGGGCTGAGCTTTCGTTTATGCCTTATGCGCCGATAATATTTATTTCAGTGCAGAAAGGTCAAAGACTTTTAAACGTGCTCGACCTCGCTAAAAAAGTAGCGGATCAGCGGTCTATGAGAGTTCCTACAGGACAGCTTAACGCCCTTATTGCCGACGCTACGCTGATGAAGCAGCCTCCTTCAGATAAGGGTAAGAAGTTGAAAATATATTATGTAACTCAGGTAGGAGTGAAACCTCCGCTGTTTTCTTTTAAAGTAAACAAACGGGAACTCATGCACTTTTCATATTCGAGATATCTCGAAAATAAGCTGCGTGAGGCTTACGATTTTTCAGGAACGTCTGTAAAATTTGTTTTCAGAGAAAAAGGAGATAACGAAGTTGGTAATTAAAAGCAAAGCGTTTGCATCGGCAGCATTTCTGTCAGTATCTACCGAAACTCTGCTGATTTTGTGTTTGGTTCTGCTCGCGGTATTAAGCTATTTTATAGGAAATATTTCGCCGGCGACTCTTGTAGGAAAGATGCACGGTATAGATATCAGAAGCCAGGGCAGCGGGAATCCCGGAACGACTAACGTTTTGCGCACTCTCGGCAAAAAGGCTGCTGCGTGTACTTTGATCATAGATATAATGAAAGGTTTTCTGCCGGCTTTTTTAAGCGGTTTTGCCATAAACGCTCTTTTTGATGCAGGACAAACGGGTATAAATATATTCGACCTTTCGGCGGCGGTATGCGGAACTTTCGCTCTTATCGGGCATATGTGGCCCGTGTGCTTTAAGTTTAAAGGCGGTAAAGGCGTGGCGACGGGTTTCGGAGTGTTAATGGCGTTAGATTGGAGAGTCGGTCTTACGGCTCTGTTTTTTGCTCTGGCAGGCGTATTAATATCTAAACGCATGTCTGTGGGCTCCATCGCCGCGGCTGTATCCTTTCCGATAGCCGTTTACATATTTATAACGAGATCGGACATCGCAGCCCAGTGGGAAATGATTTGGTCGGCGCTTCTGGCGGTTCTGGTAATCTGGCGGCACAGGAGCAATATCGGTCGTCTTGTAAAGGGCGAGGAGCCTCCGCTTTCTGTTTTGAGCAGAAATAAAAACAAATAACAGGATAGATAAACTTTTAATATTAATAATGTAAATTTTAGTATCATATATAAAAACGCAGTCGGAGGATACTGCGAGTAAGATTTTTATAGATATATCCTGATGAATAAAATCATAAAAGGGGGAGGAAGATTATGGGTATAAAAACAGCGGTTCTTGGAGCAGGAAGCTGGGGGACGGCGCTTTCGGTTGCTCTTTCTGTGAACGGTCATGACGTAAGGCTGTGGGGCAGAAATCAGGCTATGATGGAAAAAATGCAGTCGGATAGGGTAAACGAGAAATATCTGCCGGAGGTTAAACTGGCAGATAATATTTTATGCACGTCTGACGTTGAGGAAGCTCTGAATGAAGTTCGAATGGTCGTTTATGTCATTCCGGCGCAGTCTTTTAGAAAAGTTTTTGAGGATACGAATAAATATATTAACGGTAATACAATTATAGTAAATTGCGCTAAGGGGATAGAGATAGGCTCTTTGCTTCGTATATCGGAAATTGCGGGCAGCATAAGACCCGATTTGCCTTTTGCTGTTTTGTCCGGACCTTCTCACGCCGAAGAAGTGGGAAAAATGCTGCCTACCACGCTTACCGCAGCGTCTGAGAACCATGAAGTCGCAAAGCAGGTGCAGGACGCTTTTATGTCTGAATTTATGCGAGTTTATACTAATGACGACGTTACGGGAATAGAAATCGGCGGCGCGCTTAAAAACATCATAGCTCTTGCGGCGGGCATATCAGACGGCATGGGTTACGGGGATAACGCCAAGGCTGCTCTAATGACGAGGGGGCTTACGGAGATATCCCGGCTTGGCGTAAAACTGGGCGGAAATCAGCTTACTTTTATGGGTCTGTCAGGAGTGGGAGATCTTATAGTAACCTGCACCAGTATGCACAGCAGAAACCGCAGATGCGGGATTCTCATAGGCGAGGGCTTAGAGCCCGATCTTGCTATCGAAAAAATCGGCATGGTGGTGGAGGGAATGTATACGACCGAAGCCGCGTACGCGATGGCAGAAAAGCACGGCGTCGAGATGCCTATCACAAAACAGCTTTACGACGTCATAAAAGGCAGCGTAAAAGGACCGGAAGCGGTGAAAAACCTGATGCTCAGGGAGAGGAAGCACGAGGGAGTGTAGGAGAGTATATGAAATCAGCAAAGATATTCTTGATTTTAATGTATGTTCATCTTGCCTTGAGCGTTGCCGTTCCCATAGCGCTTATAGTTATTTTGAGCGTATCTGCGGAAACTTTGTTTGGTCAGAGCAAGGCAAACGTTTCCGGCTGGCTGCTTATGTTCTATTTTGTATGTATATTTATAGTTTTGGCGGCAGGCTGGGTGAGCGTTGGCTGTGCTGTTTACGAGTATAATCGCGGCAGATATGAAAAGGTGCGGGATGGATGGAAAAAGCTGAAGCTGTGGAGTATACCGTTTTATATGATGAATTTCTGTTACAGCGTGTTTGCATGGTTCCTGCTGGTGGGAGGTTCCCGCGGCATAGCGTTTATATTTATTCCGATTCCGATAGCCATAACATGTACTATGATCTTTCAGAGCGGCTGCGCAGGCTGGTGTTACATACGTTATTTAAATCGTAGGTCAGAAAACAGTGTCAGGGTTTCCGGCGGGCATTATCTGCTTCAGGTCATACCTGTTCTTGATATTATAAGTACGGTTTTTTTATTAAAACAGGAAAACCAAACGTCTGTGGAGAGGACTGAATAAAACAGTTTTTAAATATTTATATTTAATGAAACTGCATACTGTCGATAAAAGTTTATAAGGAGCTTCACATGAAAAAATTTGATGAAAATTATATTCTGCTTGAGGAGATGTTTGACGATGGTTATTTTCCGGATTTTCTTGTAGAAAAAATAAAAAAGCTGATAGAGTCTGTGATTGCCGTACTGGAAAACGGCGAAACGAATATAGATATAATACAAAATGAACTCGATAAAATAACCCTTGCGATTAACGATCTTCAGGAAGAATTTGAAGAAAATGACAGCGAGATAGAAACTGTTGCCAGGGACAGTATCGCCGTTACCATACAATATATCTTACAGTGGTTCAATGTGGATATAGATATCGAAACCGCTGTTCGCGAAAGGGATTGGTAACGGAGTATGTGTGTTTGAATTAGATATACACAGTAATTGTGAAATAATTTAACCCATCACTTCAAATTAGTGATGGGTTAAATTATTTTAGTGTATTTTAAATTAATAGCATTTATTATTTAAAGAGCCTTATTCAGTTAAATAATTATACAAATAAAGTAATCTTTTCCTTCATCGCTTATCTTTTGCAGCGATCGTTTGACTTTAAACTGCAGTTCTTCCGGTACGTTATTCAGCTTGCTGTTAATCTGGTCGGTAACCATTTCGTACAGTGTGCGTCCGAATATATTTGTAGACCATATTTCATCAGGATTTTCCCGGAATTCATCGTTTAAGCGCTGAATCAGGTCGCGGCTTTGTTCCTCTGAGCCGACTATCGGCGATATTTCTGTGGTGATCTCTGTGCTGATTATGTGCAGAGAAGGGGCGTGTGCTTTCAGCTTTACGCCGAAGCGGTTCCCCTGATGGTAGAGCTCAGGTTCTTCAAGCCACATCTCCGAGAGTTTTGGCCGGACTATGCCGTATCCAGTATTTTCTACATTATCGAGAGCCTCTTTTAATTTCTCATGAGATTTTTTTGCCGCCGAGAAATCCTTTATGAGTTCAAAGAAATGTTTATCGTTTTTAACTTCGCAGTCCATTATCTCGCCGAGTACCTGATAAAACAGCCCGTTTACGCAGGATAATTCTATCGTCACTTCTCCCGTTCCCGGATTCGTTTCAAGGACTGAAGCATTATCTGTAATTTCGCCGTCTATAAGTCCCTGAGCCGCGTTTCTTATATCCCGCAGCGTCGTTATGTTCTGGCTCCATTCTTGCACAAGGTTTATAAGGTGCTGCTTGATTCTGTGAGACGGGTCAAGACCGTCAATAAAGCCCGGCAAATGAATATTAATCTGAGAAGCCGGAAACTGGAACAGAGTAGAAACTATAATGTCCCGTATGGTGTATTCATCCATATTAAAACAGTCGGCTGTGATTACGGGAGCGTTATATTCGATTTCCATTTCTGAGGCAAGGTTCAGGGTTTCGTCGCTGAAAGGCTGAGTGCTGTTCAGGACGATAACGAAAGGCTTCTGAACGGCTTTAAGTTCGGATATAACCCGCTGTTCGGATTCTATGTAATCTTCACGTGGAATATCGCCGATAGTGCCATCAGTGGTGATTACGATACCGATGGTGGAATGTTCCGTTATTACTTTTCTTGTGCCGATTTCTGCAGCTTTATCGAAGGGCATAGGATTCTGGTCCCACGGCGTCGATATCATGCGCGGCCGGTCGTCCTCCATACCGCCGAGAGCTCCGTCTACCATGTATCCTACGCAGTCTATGAGCCGCACGTTGCAGGATGAATCATCGCTGAGATTAAGAGTTACGGCTTCCGCAGGAACGAATTTCGGTTCTGTAGTCATTATTGTTTTTCCCGTACCGCTTTGAGGCAGTTCATCTCTGATCCGCTCAGCCTGGTGCTCGTCGTTTATAAACGGCAGCACCATAAGGTCGGTAAAACGTCTTATAAATGTGGATTTTCCTGTTCTCACGGGTCCCACTATCCCGATGTAGATATTTCCGTTTGTACGCGTTTTTATATCATTATAAATATCATAAGCATTATATGTGTTCATAAAATCCCCCTGGTTCAGTTTTGATATAGTCAGCGCACTTGAGAATCGTTAAAGAGGAAACGAGGAAAAATACGGTGTGTTAAAACGGAGGACGCAGGCAGGCTATTGCCCGCCAAGGACGACAACTCTTCAAGATACAATTTACCCGCTGAACTTTACCGATTTTTGAGTGTGTTGACTATATAAGATTAATATTCGCAGAAATGCTGATTTAGAATAGAAAAAGTTATTTTTGTCCCAATTTTCGGAAAAAACAGAGAATAACGATTTTTATAATGATGTAAAAAATGTTTGATTCTGGTTCAAAAAATATCAGCGGAAAATTTGAATATAAAAGTAAGAAAGGAAAACAAACATTAATCAAAAGAGATGGCGTCCGATATATATAGTAATAGGATAAAAGTCGGAAGTTATAAGGATAGTTAATTAAGAGGAGAAAAATATGTCAATGGAGATTGCAGGCAGTTACAGCAGATACGCCGTGCAGAGCAGGAAAACAGCCAGTTTTGTGAACATTATAGATAAAAAAGAAGCTGCAAAGACTGCGGAAACACAAAAAACCGATAAAGCTCAGAGCGCTAAGGATTATTTTAATGAATTGAAAAAACTTGCGCCCAGTGTAGAATTTAAAATTGGAAATACATTTTCCAAGGCAAAGACCGGAAAAACTTTAACTATAAGTCCTATGCTGCTGGAAAAAATGCAGAACGATCCTGAGCAGGAAAAGGAAGCAAAGGAACTTATTAAAGGCGTAGAGATGATGACGATGTTTTCCGAGAGCATGAATAAAGCTTCCGGCTGGAAGACGGTTTTCAGGCACAGTTATATTGATGAAAATGGAAAATATTATCATGTAGCGCTCGTCAGGAACGAACATGGTTATAAGATAAGCGAAAAACTGCGCGAAGAAAAAAAGAAAAATACCGAAAAACTGATAGAAAAGTCAAAAGAAAAAGCAGAGAATGCGGAAAGCGAAAAGATTGGTAGGTTTTTAGATAAAAAGCTGACGGATTCTAAGGATAACAGAATTTATATTAATGATAATGATTTTAGAATGATCCTTAAAGCTGTTAAAGCTGAGAATGAAAGTCTTTTGAATAAGAACGGCGCGGGTCTTGATCTGCATGCATAGATAACTAAATCCAAAAAGGATAGAAAGCTGTCGATTTTGGCGCGTTTTATCAGCGGAAACAGCAATATTTATGCAGATGAAAGACCAACTATTAAAAGTCAAGTAGATCATTGTAAAAATCAAAAGAAATTTTCATAGGAAAAAAGAGCATGACAAAAAGACCCGCTGTCAGGCAGGCTGAAAAGGGAAAAGGATTTAAGCCTTTGGAACGTAAGGCT
>JAAVYD010000124.1 GCA_022790955.1 Bacillota bacterium | reverse complement strand
TAGAGCAGGTGCGCACCATCGACAAGCACCGCCTCCGGGAGAAAATGGGCAAGCTGGACAGGGACTCTATGGACAGGGTAAACCAGGCCCTCTCCATCAGCTTCGGCCTGCGGGCTACATAAAGCCCGCAAGGGGCCGCGCATCTGCGCGGCCCCTTCCTTTTAGGGAATCCCCATTCCGTTAGGTTATGGCTCCGGCGGTTTAGGGGCTTCAGCCCTAAATACCCCACCACCTTTGAAGAAGGTGGCAAATCAAAAGCTAAACGCGCAGTTTGGGCGCTTCCTAATCCGGCCGGAAGCTTTCCCGGAAGGTAAAGTCCGCCTGGAAGCGGATGGACTTGCACTCCTGGCTGTTGTTATAGTATTTGTCCAGCAGTAGGTTCACGCAGTCCTGTATCATATTGGAAACAGGGAAGCCCACAGAGCTTAAAGAGGGGGTGAGGTACTCGTTAAAGTGAGGGGATCCATAGCCCATCATGCTTATGGCCCCCGGCAAAGACACCCCCCAGCTCCCGGCAAGGCCCTGATGCCTCCCATGGCAAACTCGTCTGCGCTGTAGACCCCCCTCTGGCACGTCGCCGGACTGGAGGATTTCCCTTGTCAGCCTGTAGCCGTAGAAGGTGCTGTCTCCCCCTTCGACTCCCCTGTCCACAGCTTCGCCGACATCCTCAGCTTGGCGCAGGTGGCAAGGAATCCTTTTTCCCGCATCACGTGGTTGGAGATGTTCTGCCCAGTGCCCACCAGAGCCACGTTCCGGTAGCCCTTTTCAAAAAGCAGATGGCACTGCTGTCCCTTTTTCTCTCTTTGACTTCCTTTAACTCTGTCTTTGGACACTTCCCTAAAAAATCCACACTTGTCAAAATTCCCCCAAATGTGCTATAATACGACAGCATTATTCTACATATGCAAGCGTCTGAATATCTGTAGGGAGAAAACGCTCTATGTATGTTACATTGAATGATGTATTGGATGATGACATAAAGAACAGCATCCAGGGCTGTATACACTGCACAAACGTGCGCTCTCTGTGCGATATTATGCTGGCAGGAGAAATCAGTTGCAGCAATGCCGTCCGCGAGGAGCAAAAAAACAAAAAGGTCCCCTATTTTATTCGTACAAGGGACGTGAATAAGTCCGGGGCAGACGGTGTATACGCGCGTTTTCTAATGAACGGCAAATTGGCCCCCAAGGCCGAATTCGGCGCGTCCGGCGCCAAGCCAGTGCGAATTTTTATGGAGAAAGCGAATTGTTTTCCTTTACGGATTATCAGCGTGTCTTTATGCGATTATAAAGGCCAGACGGGAACCAGCGGGGAATTGAGCGACTTAAATCAGCGTACTGCTTTTAATGCGGAGGTCTGCTTTAAAAGGCGTGTCCCGGTATCGGCATTCACTTCTATTTATGTAAGGCGACAAAAAGAGTGTGAAATAGATTACGTGACACTTCCACCCGGCGATGAACTCCTTAACACTATTGCACAGATGATCGTAACGGTCAAAAATCGGCGTGATGCGCAGTTATACGGACTGGCCAAAGGACGCAAAGAGGATGATATAAAGAGGGAAAACACAGAACTGGTTTTGCGAGTGGGTCATGCATTTCGTGGTGCTGGTTTTTCAAATCTTTCTGGAAGCTCCAACGAATACTACAAATTCACTCGATAAGAGGGGCGGGATATATGGGAATTTCTAAGTGGAACAAGAAAGAGGATCACGAAGAAGGCATCACTTTGTCTGACGTTATACGGGGACTGCAGTTTTGCGTAAATTCCAGCGCCGAAATCATGGAGCAACACCATCTTGCCACCATGGATAAATACATAGACCCCAAAACCCAGGCCCCATTGACAAAGCGGTTCGTCATCCGTGACGGATACGCCATAGACGTTCCTCTTATCTGCTTAAGCGACCATCATACCCTTTATTTGGATGAGATGGACGTGAAACTGAGCGTCAGGCTGAAAGACATAAATATCAAGGAAACCACCGCTCCGTTAAACGGCGATGGCTCTAAGTTTTCCATAGACAGAGGCAGTTTTCTGGTAGAGCTTGCTGGTGCTGTTCCGGATGAGGATGCCGCCGTGGACGTGAATTTGAAGTTTAAATCCACTCCGCCGCCAGAAGCGCTGGCCCGCATTGTGGAGAAGCTGGACAACGCGATCACTCCTTTTGAAATAAAGGGGGGCGATCGAGCAGAAAAGCCGGAGAAAAACTAAACTGGTCGTAAACCGCAAATTTTTTGTTTCGCGGTTTCAAAATTATAAATAACTTATAGGGAGATGATGGTATGGATCACGCGGTTGTGGGTGGAATTGTAAACAATCTGCCCATTGACAAGATGGTTTCAGCGCCTCTAATTGCCGCCATAAAGGCCCAGACGGACATGAGCATGGCGCTGGCCCACTTTGTTAAGGACGTGGGCATTGACGAAAAAGGCCAGGTCCGCATGGTAACTTTCAATTATCAGGAGAATGTGCTGGAAGCAGACGGAACGCCCAAAACCCAGGATCGCCATATTGAAGCGCCTTTTCTGGCTTTGACCGGCATCCCGAACCTGGCGATTGAAGACGTGCATATTTCTTTTGATTTGGAGGTATCCACAGCAGAAGATGACGAGAAGAAGAACCAGAAGGATGCAAAGGTTGAGACGGAGTACAAATCCTGGTGGAGTCCGGTATCGACAAAGTTTACAGGGAATGTTACACATAGCTCCTCTCAGACGCGCCATACGGATATCAGGGCCAAATATACATTTAATGTAAGCGCCCGCAAGCAGGATGCATCGGAAGGCTTTATGCGCATCCTGGACGCGATTACCAACAGTGCCGCTACCCCCCCACCCGGAAACCAAGCAGGGCAATCTTCTTCCCAGCGGAAAAAAAGACGGTAAAGATTCTGGTGGTGGCGCGTCGCCCAGCGGCAGTACAGAACCAACGCAGGAATAAAGAAGAAACAGAGTGTATCTTTTGTGGATGCACTCTACTTTTTTATAGCTATGGGAAAAAAGCGGGAGCAGTTTTTCAATAGACCTCTTGCGAAAATAAAAATAGAGCGATAAAGTAGAAGCATGAAATACGAAAAGCTAGCGAAATATTCAAACACAAAATTTCGGAGAATTACCAGGGTAAAGCGAGTAACATTTGACAAGATGGTAGAAATTCTGCAAAAAGGATATGCGGAAAAGCACCGGCGCCGTGGGAGGACGCCAAAGCTGAGCATAGAGGATCTGCTGCTGGCCACCCTGGAATATCTGCGGGAATACC
>JAAVYD010000077.1 GCA_022790955.1 Bacillota bacterium | reverse complement strand
TGAACATCAAAAAGAAAGAAAGAGATATTAAAACCGTAAAGTTTGAAATCGGAACGTATATTTATCAGCAATATAAAAACGGCGTAGGTTTTGACGAAAAAGTAACGGCGTTTTGTAAAAATATAGATGAACTGTATCGGGAAATTTCTCAATTAGAGATTGAAAAAGAAAGCGTCGGTATAGATGATCTGGAAGTGGAAGTTGTTGAGGCTAAAGTCAGCGATGATGATTTTGATCTGTCAATAGATGATGATATTCTCAAGGAATTATAATATATGAATGCGGTAGCTATCGAAAATATAAGCTGCCGCATTTTTAATATTAGGACTGTTATATTAATAAATTATTAATTTTATATATTTAGTTATATCATAATAAACAGTAGTTAATAAATAATAAGATATGCAGTAATAAAGGGGTAATATAAATGAAACGGATATTTTTAGTGGAGGATGATAAGGAGATATCCAGGAATCTTTCTTTTTTGCTTCGTTCGGAAGGATTTATGATTACTTGTGCGTCCTCTCAAAAAGAAGCTGAAACCATGATTAACGAAGGCAGATTTGATCTTGCGCTTATTGATATTTCTCTGCCGGACGGCAACGGCTTTACAGTATACACCCAAATCAAACAATCTCAGGATATTCCCGTTATATTTCTTACGGCTTCCGGTGATGAAGCCAGCGTAGTTACCGGACTTAATATGGGCGCAGAAGATTATATAATAAAGCCTTTCCGCCCATATGAATTGATAGCGCGCATTAAAACAGCTCTGAGAAAATACGGACGGGCTTCATCAGCATTTGAAATTTGCGGTCTTAATGTTGATACGGCAACCGGTATAGTTAAAAAACACGGCAGGGAAATCTTTTTGTCAGCCCTTGAATATCGTTTGCTTTTAATTTTTATAAACAATCCTGAAAGCATTATATCAAGAGGCAGATTATTAGATGAATTATGGGATGCAGCAGGAGAATTTGTTAATGATAATACGCTGACCGTATATATCAAACGCCTGCGCGAAAAAATAGAAGATAATCCGACGAGTCCGCAGATAATTCTGACCGTCAGAGGAACCGGATACAGACTGGGAGGCAGTTATGTTTCACAATAAAGAATTTAAACTGTTTTTCATTTTACTGTCGCTGCTCGCAGTATTTATAATTACCCTTGGATTTTATATTAATACGGCGGCTGGAATTATTGCAGTTGCTTCCGTTTTACTGTTTACAGCAGCGTTTGTCGCTTTCACAAAAGACCGTTACGACAGCATTTCGCAGATATCGAATGAAATCGACCGCGTGCTGCACAATGACGATCATATATTTATAAGCGAAGCAGAAGAAGGAGAGCTTTCTATTCTTCAAAGCGAGATAATGAAGATGACATTGCGAATACGCGAGCAAAACGACGCGCTGAAACAAGAAAAGACTTATCTTGCCGATTCCCTGGCAGATATAGCTCATCAGCTGCGCACGCCTCTTACATCAGCAAATCTTATCATATCTTTGCTTAAAAAAAATCCGGAAGAATGTGAACGTAAAATATTGCTGCGCGAAGCGGAAGAACTGTTCATTCAGGTTGATTGGCTGCTTACATCGCTGCTTAAATTATCCCGGCTTGACGCGGGCATTGTAGTTTTCCAAAACGAGCGGATATATATAAAAAACCTGATAAATTCTGCTCTGAGTCCGTTTTTCATATTAATGGAACTGCATAATATAAATATACAAACAGATATTCCGGAAAATGCTGTGATCTATGGAGATTATAACTGGCTTTCGGAAGCAATTCAAAATATTATTAAAAATTGTATAGAAAATACTAAAGATAACGGCAATATTGAAGTTAGATGCGAAGATAATCAACTATTCACGGAAATCATTATCCGCGACAGCGGCGCTGGTTTTGAAAAAACGGATTTACCATATATTTTTGATAGATTTTACCAGGGAAAAAATAAGTATACGGCAGGATATGGAATCGGGCTTGCTCTATGCAAAACTATAATAAAAGAACAGGGCGGAACGATCATCGCGAAAAATCATCCGGAAGGTGGCGCGGTATTTTTAATTCGTTTTACAAAATGACAGATTAGTCACGCAAAAGTCACTGGAATGTAAGCTGCACAGTCTATTATATGGGTATACTAAAATAAAGGAGGTTCATATAATGGAATTTTTGAAAATAGACAATCTGTGCAAATCGTATGGCAAGGATGAAAACCGTGTAACTGCGTTGGATCACGTTTCCCTTACTATCGACAAAGGAGAATTTACAGCGATAATAGGCTCATCTGGTTCCGGCAAATCAACGCTTCTTCACATTATAGCCGGCGTAGATATACCTACAGCCGGTAAAGTATATCTTGACGGACAGGATGTTTACAATCAAAGCAGCGAAAAACTCGCTATCTTTCGCAGACGACAGGTAGGATTGATTTATCAATTTCACAATCTGATACCCACTCTTAATGTAGTAGAAAATATTACGCTGCCGATTCTTATGGATAAGAGAAAGGTCAATAGCAACAGGCTTAACGATCTTTTAAACATGCTGGGTTTGCAGGAACGCAGAAATCATCTGCCTAATCAGCTTTCCGGCGGTCAACAGCAGCGCGTTGCCATAGGCAGGGCTTTAATGAACGCTCCAGCGGTAATGCTCGCCGATGAACCGACAGGCAGTCTGGACAGCCGCAACGGACAGGAGATCATACATCTGCTTAAAGAAAGTCATAAAAAATATCGCCAGACGCTTATAATAGTTACTCATGATGAAAATATCGCTCTTCAAGCCGATCGTATAATCACCATAGCGGACGGCAGAGTAGTGCGGGACGAGAGGCGGGTGATGCGTTAATGAATATTTTCAATAAAGTCGCTTTTCAGGGACTTAAAAAGAACCGCACTCGGACGTTCGTGACCATTATCGGTGTAGTTTTATCAGCCGCCATGATAACCGCAGTAGCCACCTTTGCCGTTTCACTGCAAAATTATATGGTAAACGGGGCGATCACGAGATACGGCAATTGGCATGTAGAATTTGTAAATACAACGACCGATTTTGCAAAGAAACAATCCGAAAATGATAAAGTATTAAATGTTACATCTTTTGAAAATATCGGATACGCAAGGCTTGAAGGCGGTAAGAATTTAGATAAACCGTATCTGTTTATAGCAGGATTCAGCCAAAAAGCCTTCGATAGTCTGCCTGTAAATCTCATTTCCGGCAGATTGCCGGAAAACAGCAGCGAGGTACTCGTTCCCGTCCATGTGGAATCAAACGGCGGCGTCAAATATTCGGTCGGGGATACAATAACACTTGAAACAGGGCAGCGCAAAGCCGGAAACGAAATCCTCAGCCAGCACGATCCGTTTAAATCGGGAGAAGAAAAATTTATTCCAACTGCAAATAAAACTTATAAAGTAGTCGGTATATGTCAGCGTCCTACGTTTGAAGAACGTTCCGCTCCGGGATATACATTAATTACAAAATCTGATTCAGTGGATGCGAATAACAATATAAGCGCATTTATCACGCTGAAAAAGCCGAGTCAGACGCATTCGTATCTAAAAAACTTTACGGCGGATAACGCATACGTACTTAACGATGATGTGCTTCGATTTCTCGGGTTTTCCAACGATAAACTGTTCAATACGCTGCTCTATTCCGTCGGAGCAATCCTGATAGCGCTAATAATGCTCGGTTCGGTTTTTTTAATATATAACTCGTTCACCATATCTCTGAACGACCGCATGCGCCAGTTCGGTATATTAATGTCGGTGGGCGCTACCGAAAAACAACTGAGAAACTCGGTGTTATTTGAAGGGCTTTGCATAGGCGCCGTCGGGATCCCGATAGGAATGATTATAAGTATTCCAAGTATAAAATTAATAATTTCTCTCGTAGCAAAGAATTTTGCAAATATAATGTACGACAACGTGCAGCTCACTCTTAAAATATCCGTGCCGTCGCTCATCGCAGCAGTAATCATCAGTATGATAACCATATTGATCTCGGCGTATATCCCTGCAAAAAAAGCTGCGGGCGTTCCCGTAATGGAATGTATACGCCAGACTAACGAAGTCAAAATTGATTCAAAAACGATCAAAACATCAAAACCGATTGATAATCTATACGGACTCGAAGCCACTCTTGCATTAAAAAATTTTAGGAGAAATAAAAGACGATACCGCAGTATAATAATGTCTTTAATATTCAGCGTCGCACTTTTTGTTTCTTCAAATTCTTTTGGAACAGCGCTGAACCAAGTGGCTGACAACACTAAAGCCGTTACCGATTACGATATCGGCTTCAGCGTGAACGATATGTCAGACGGTGAAATGCTTAATCTATTCTATAAAATGAAAGAAGCAAAAGATGTTACCAGGAGTTCATACCAGATATATATGAATTATTACGGTGCCGTGCCTTTAAACAAACTTTCCGACGACTCTATAACCGAAACGAACAAATACGTATCAGGCGAAACTGCAAATCTGCCGATGAATATACAGTTTATCGACGACGAAACTTACTTGAAATTTGTAAGGGAACTGGGATTTCCTGAAAACGAGTATACAGGACAGAGCGGAAAGCTGCTTGGCGTTGCTAAAATGAATGATATAACCGGCGAAGCGGATGGACCTAAAGATCTTAAAGATATATTTACTGAAAATTCTCCGGAAATATTAATAACACCGCGAATAGAGAACAAACAACCGACCGAACCGGGGAAAAGCATAAACGTTACATTTGCTGAATTCATACCGCCGGATATACCGCCTATAGTTACAACTTCAGAAGATGAAACAAATTATTATTTAACCGTACTCGTCCCGTGGTCCATGAAAAATTCTCTTATGACTCCGGGTTCCGCTGAAGCTGTAAAAGTAAAGGGTTATACTTTCGAGTCGGATAATCCAACCCAAACGACACAAGAAATGCAGGAAATAATCAACGAATCAGGTCTTACTTCAGGATATACGCTGTTAAACTCCAAGAAGATACTGGAACAAAACAGAAATATATTATTCGTAATCAATTTATTTACCATTGTATTCGTGATAATGATATCGCTGATTTCTGTCGCAAATGTATTTAATACTATTTCAACTAATATAAAACTGCGCAGGCGCGAACTTGCAATGCTTCGCTCTGTCGGAATGTCCGACCGCAATTTTAATAAAATGATGCGCTTTGAATGCGCTCTTTACGGACTGCGGACGCTTCTGTTCGGCGTTCCTATATCGCTGATACTTTCATGGCTTATCTTTAAAGGCATAGACGCCGGAGGAGGGGATATAAAATTCATATTCCCATGGACCAGCATAGCGATAAGCATACTCGGCGTATTTCTTGTAATATTCATAACCATGTTATATGCAACAAGCAGGATCAGAAAAGAAAATATCATAGACGCTCTCAGGGACGATATGACATGATCCATGCTCAACAGTCTGACAGCCTGGCGCAAACGCCGGGCTGGTTTTATAATAATAGGGTAGAGCAATCATTATTCTATTGCCCCTCCCATTGCACCGTACATACGGGTCTCGTATACGGCGCTACATCAATATAGCGTCAAGTGTTAACTCAGATAATACTCCAAAGGGTCGACCAATCCTGGTCGATCTTTTGTTTTCCGTCCCAATATTTTAGGATTAAGCGCATAATTCACTATGTACATTCCACTTCGTCTATACCATCCAAGCCTGCTGTTTGCGACTTTATGTATTTCCTCATCTGTGAAATTGCAGCCAATAATCCGATTCAGTTTCTGAAGATTAAGATATATGCGTTTTGGCTTCTTCCACTGTTTAGTATCACTACTCTCACCTTATGTCTAAGCCATTGTCCATATTTATCTAAGAAATTCTTCATACTGCCGATTCGGTAATAGTTAATCCAGCCTCGGATTAACCAATTAAGCTGTTCAAAAGTTGACTTTATCGGTCTTGCTGCAGCTTTTCTTCTACAAAGTATTTTACGATTTTTATCGTACAATCTTCCTTTGCGGTCATTTGCCGGTTTGCATTTCCAACCTTTCTGGTTCTTCCAAAAGGTGAATCCAAGAAATCTGTTCCTTGCAGGTCTGTTTACCTTTTTCTTGATCGCGTTAACTCTTAGCCTGAGCTTTCTTTCCAGCCAGCTTGCAACAGATTTCATTACTCTGTTTGCCGCCATTTCGCTTTTAACAAAAATATTGCAGTCATCTGCATATCTGACAAAACAAAGTCCTCTTGACTCAAGTTCTTTATCAAGTTTATCCAGGTAAACGTTTGATAATACCGGACTGAGCGGTCCGCCCTGCGGTACTCCTTTTTCACTCGGTATCATCAATCCGTTTTCCATTACTCCGGCTTGCAGAAACCTACGAATCAGCCGCAGTGTTTTCGCATCGTTGATACGTTCTCTAAGTATTGAAATTAATTTATCGTGATTTACAGTATCAAAATATTTCTCAATATCCAAGTCTATGACCCATTCATAGCCTTCGTTTAAATATACACAATTCTTTCGTCGCACAACCTCCAGATCTACTGTCTTGACGTTACGTTTACCTTTTGGGCTTCGGTTTGTTATGCAACCTTACCCGTCATTTAGCCTCATATCTGGTTTCTGTTCGTAGGCTCATCGACTTTGCTACACCATTTTCTCCCCCTAAACATTACTGTTTTAGGCTTGTGGTTCGCTACACTTGGCGGTAAATACCTGTGACGGGACTTTCACCCGTTAGAGCGCGCCCATGGCGCGCAAACATAACAAAAGCATCCATCTACGACGAATGCTTTAATATTATAAATTAGATCTTACGAATAATTATACAAATATAATCTTTCTCACCGCTTCAATCACGCTGAATATTATAAATACCGCGATATTTACACACACTATGCTTGCTCCGCTGGGCGTTTCAAATACATAAGAAAAAAACATTCCTGAAAGAAAGCAGACTACGGATACCGCTGCCGAGCATATGGTAACGCTTAAAAATCTCTTGCATAGCCGCATCGAGGTCAGGGCAGGGAATATTATAAGGCTCGATATAAGCATCGCGCCCATCATGCGCATTCCGATTACTACGGTCACTGCCGTGAGAACGGCAAGGGTTATATTGTATATCTTAGTATGCGTGCCGGTCGCCTGAGAAAAAGGCTCATCGAAAGTTATGGCGAATATTCTCGGATAAAACAGAACATAAAGTATGAGTACGCATACAGAAAGCAGTACGGACAGTACAGCGTCGCTTTCAGAAAGCGCGAGAATGCTTCCAAACATATAATTGTAAACGTCAGTATTCATGCCTGTAGTAAGGGATATTAACATTACACCGAGGGCAAGGGAACCGACTGATATCATAGCTATCGCTGCGTCGCCCTTAATTCTCGTATTTTCCCTGAGCCGCAGCAAAAAAAATGCAGCTATTATACATACAGGAATCGCTACCCACAGAGGCGTCAGATTTAATGCTGACGCTATAGCCAATGCGCCGAATCCTACATGGGAAAGTCCGTCGCCGATCATGGAGAATCGTTTCAGCACCAAACTGATTCCAAGAAGCGAAGCGCACAGAGAAACCAAAACACCCACTATTAACGCTCTTACGATAAACGTATATGAAAGCATTTCTGAAATTATATTAAACATCCGAACCACCTCCGAGAAACATCCGGCAGTAACTGCTGTTTTTATATTCATCTGCCGAACCAAAAAACGCCGTTTCATGGTCTATATGAAGCACATGGGTAGCGTATTTTAACGAACTGCGAATGTCGTGGGAAACCATTATTACTGTTATTTCCAATTCTGTATTTATGTGTTCTATTAATGAATACATGCTGTCCGTAACCAAAGGATCAAGACCCGCCACAGGCTCGTCGAGCAGCAGCATTTTTTTTGTAGCGCACAGAGCGCGGGCGAGAAGCACTCTCTGCTGCTGACCGCCGGAAAGCTCACGGTAACATTTGCCGCTGAGCTTTTCTATCCCCATAAATTCAATCATTTTATTAGCTTCTTTGCGGTCTTTTCTTGAATAAAACGGTCTTAATTTCAGCGAATTTAATCTGCCGGAAAGTACGATCTCATATACAGACGCAGGAAAATCCCGCTGAGCCGAAGTTTGCTGAGGCAGATATCCGATTTCTTCAGGTTTAAGTCCATCGTCTAAAATTATTTTTCCGGACAAAGGCGTATTAAGACGCAAAATGTTTTTTATAAGCGTACTTTTTCCGGAACCGTTTTCTCCGAATATGCACAGGTAATCGCCTTTATTTACTTGAAATGTCAGATTTTTTATAAACGTAACTCCATCGTAACCGAGAGAAACGTCGTCGCAGGTAAGCTGTGCCATATCGATCCTTTCTATATTTTAAGAGTTCTTTTAAGATTGTTGAGATTTTGAGTCATAAGAGAGAGATAGGTTTCGCCGGATTGAAAATCCGATGCTGTTACATTGTGGCAGCTGTGAAACCTGAGTTTTTCAGCGCCGGAAGCCTCGCATATCACATCAGCCATCCTTTCGTCGGATAATTCTATATAAAATACCGCAGGAATATCTTCAGATCTTACTTTATCTATAAGAAACGCCACGGTGGCGGCAGAAGGCTCCGCTTCTGCAGAACAGCCCGGAAATGCCGCGTAATAATCGAGTCCGAATTCTTCTGTAAAATACCGTACGGGAAATCTGTCCGCAAATATTAATGTTTTGTATTCCGCGGCTGATACAAGTTCTTTAAATTCTTTGTCAAGATTCATGATACTGCTTATATAACTTTCTGCGTTAGCCGCATAGCGCTCTGCGTTTTCGGGACGTAGTTCAGACATTTCCGCTGAAATTCCATCGATTATATTGATGGCGTTCAGCGGGGAAGTCCAAACGTGTTCATCCCACTCAGCTTCCTCGTTATAATCCGCATCGCTGTTATGCTCCTCATGTTCTTCACCGGATTCGTCATGAGAATGTCCTGCAAACTTAGGCGTATGCATACCTTCTTTAGTTTCTTCCTCAACGAGCGCAGCATGATCCATCATACGCAGCGTTCTGATCGGTTCATCTAAAGAATCCAAAATATCTTCCACCCAACTATCGTTTTCGCCGCCCGTATATATAAAAAGATCACAGTTTTTTATACTTATAATATCCTGCGCCGTAGGGTCGAAAGAATGACTTTCACTGCCGGGTTTTATAAGCATGCTGAGTTCTATATCTGTATCAGCCGCTACATGGTTAACAAAGTCATAAGGAGCGAACAGCGTAGTTACGACCTTTATTCCGCCATCTTCCGCACAGCCATTCTGTAAACCATTCTCCTCAGCCTTTTTTCCGCAGCCAATGAAACAGATTAAAAGCATTATAATGCATATTATATAAATTAAAAATCTTAAAATTTTCTTATTTTTCATAATATAAAAGCCTTTGAATTATAGAAGAAAACAGACAAAAGCAGAATTATTATACAGACAACAATTCCGACATATTTATTATCAAATCATCGAATATTCCTGATATTATATTTTCATTAAAAGGAACGACAGACAGATCCATATCGTTTTCAAAATTATAAACATGGGTCATTTCCTTCTGCGGATCCACAATCCAATATTCGCGGACTTCCGACGTCGAGTACAGATTTAATTTTTTAATATAATCGTGACCGACGTTGTTTGGAGATACTATCTCTATAATCCAGTCTGGAGAACCGTTGCAGCCTTTGTCGTTCAATTTTTTCCTGTCGCATATAACGGAAATATCAGGCTCTACATAAGTCTTATTGTCGGCATTTAAAAACACGGCAAAAGGAGCAGGGAATATTTCGCAATTTCCATTATTTTCTTTAATCTTAGAACTAATGAACCAGACAAGCTCAGAAACTAATTTCTGATGCCTGGTATTAGGAGGCGACATATCGTAAAGCTGCCCGTCTATCAGCTCCGCCCGCTGACCCTCCGGCAGAGCGTATATATCTTCGATTGTATAATTTTTTAATTCAGGTAATGGCATTTTTATCTCCTTTATATAATTTACTCTTAACTGTGAGAATTTATTAAATTTAAATAAATTTCATATCGATGGAGCTGATTTTTGTATTAATAAAAATATATGCAGCGCTGCATATGATATCTGAAAAATGCGTCTTAATTCTTACATATTATAATATTATTGATTTTAGAATATATCAACCGAATTTTAAAACGCATAGCATAATAAAGCGAACACGATTCCGGCTGCATTACGTTCAAGTATAAATCATTTTTGCACGATGTGTTCAAATTTTTTATAATATATGCATATTCTGCATGTTTTCTGTCGATTTTTGCACATTCATCTTCATTAATATAAAAACTAAAACCGCGGTCACATTTTATTAAAACAATCCGATGACCTTAAGCCCTTGAAGTTTTTCTGCATATGGATTTTATTGATATTTTATGTATATTAAAAAACGTCATGAAATATATCCCGTATTTATTTTTATACTTGTCAATATCAACACTTCAATGTATTCTATAGTATAAGGTTTTTTCAGACGAAAGCCTGTTTTATTTGTTAATTTATCGTTTAAAATATAAATCGAAAAGGAGAAATATTATTATGATGCCGGCAAGCAGAATGCAGGCGAGCGATCTTTTTCAGGATTGGGTAGACGATCCTATCCAGATCTATCACGCTTTTGCAGTAGAAAATGTTATGAGAATTTATGCGGAAAAATTCGGAGAAGATCCTAAAATGATAAAAAAGTGGGGACTTGTGGGATTTCTCCACGATATGGATTATCAGGAATATCCGGAGGAGCACTGTCATAAATCAAAAGAAGTGATGACTATGGCGGGTTACGACGAAGATTTTATCCGCGCTATTATGAGCCACGAATATATGGTATGCACGGATGTTAAACCCGAAAGCAATATGGAAAAAGTTCTTTATACAGTTAATAAACTCGTAGATCTTGTAGCTGAAGCCGCGCTTTCGTTACCGAGCAAAAATATCAACGATCTTGATATGGAATATGCAATGGAAAAATATAACGATCCTGAATTTGCCGTTAATATAGACAGATCTGTCATTGACCGCGGTGTAAAAATGATGGAAACTTCTATTGAAGACGTTATGAAAAACACTTTAACGGGTATGACAGAAATAGCATACACGATAGGTCTTGATCCTGACGAAGACGAATAATTCGCCGGATTCAGCCTGTAAAAAGATAATTTGGAGTATTGGAGGTTTTTAGCCAGTGAGATTGGGAATTGATGTGGGATCTACCACTGTAAAGTTAGTACTTCTCGATGATGAAAACAACATAATTTATAAAAGATACGAAAGACATATGTCTAATGTATTTGATAAGGTCGGAGAACTTCTTGACGATCTGTGTTTAAAATACGACGGAAACGCCCATACGACGATAACCGGTTCCGGAGGGCTCAGTCTGGCGAACAGGCTCGGCATACCTTTCGAGCAGGAAGTTGTAACATGTTCCGCCGCGGTAGAACGTCTGATTCCCCAAACCGACGTAGTTATAGAATTAGGCGGAGAGGACGCTAAGATTACGTTTTATGAAGGCAGTATAGAACAGAGAATGAACGGCACCTGCGCAGGGGGCACGGGCGCTTTTATCGACCAGATGGCTGTTCTTTTAAATACCGACGCCGCAGGCTTAAACGAGGCGGCAAAATCTTACAAAACGGTTTATCCGATAGCTGCAAGATGCGGTGTGTTCGCTAAAACAGATATACAGCCTCTTATAAATGAAGGCGCCGCTCACGAAGATCTGGCGGTATCTATTTTTCAGGCGGTCGTTAATCAGACTATCAGCGGACTTGCCTGCGGCAGAACTATTAAAGGAAACGTAGCTTTCTTAGGCGGACCTCTTTCGTTTTTATCAGAGCTGAGAAAAAGATTCCAGGAAACTCTCGGACTTAAAGACGATCAGATAATTTTCCCTAAGGATTCTCAATTTTACGTTGCCGTCGGAGCAGCTTTTATGTCTGAAAAATATCCGGAAACCAATATAAAGAAACTCTCAGAAAAGATAAAGGAACCGGGATTCGAAGAAGAATCAGAAACAAAGCACATGCCCGCTTTATTTGAAAGCGAAGAAAACTTTAAAGAATTTAAAAAACGCCACGCAAAGCACAGAGTCGGCAGGAAAAATATAGCCGAATCGAGCGGTCCTGCATTTTTAGGTATAGACGCAGGTTCCACTACCACGAAAGCCGCTCTCACCGATGCCGAAGGCAACCTTTTATATACGTTTTATAAAAATAATGAAGGAAACCCTGTGGAAAGTTCGCGGCAGATGTTAAAAGAACTCTACGAAAGAATGCCGGAAAATCTTTACATAGCGTATACAGTAACCACAGGTTATGGAGAAGGACTTATCAAATCGGCGTTTAACGCCGATTACGGCGAAATAGAAACGATCGCTCATTACAGCGCGGCGAAAGCGTTTCTGCCGGAAGTGGATTTTATCCTGGACATCGGCGGTCAGGATATGAAATGCATCAAAATAAAAGAAGGCGCTATATATAACATCATGCTTAACGAAGCGTGTTCTTCGGGCTGCGGTTCTTTTATCGAAACTTATGCCAAATCTGTGGATCTCAGCGTTAATGATTTTGCGCAGGAAGCCGTAAAATCAAAATCTCCCGTAGATCTCGGCACCAGATGCACCGTATTTATGAACTCCAAAGTCAAACAGGCGCAAAAAGAAGGTGCTACCATAGGAGATATCTCTGCAGGACTTTCTTATTCGGTTATAAAAAACGCTCTGTATAAAGTTATAAAACTCAGAGACGTATCTGAAGCCGGCGAAAATATAGTCGTGCAGGGGGGGACTTTCCTGAACGACGCTGTTCTAAGAAGCATTGAGCTGATACTCGAAAGAAATGTTATAAGACCCGATATCTCCGGCGTCATGGGCGCTTACGGCGCCGCTCTTATAGGTATAGAAAGATACGACGGCAGCGGAAAATCAGATATCATAAGCTGCGATGAGATAGATTCCTTTACTATGGAAAATATGCACGCCCGCTGCGGAAAGTGCGAAAACAACTGTCAGCTTACCATAAGCAGATTTAATGATGGAAGCAGGTTTATAACAGGCAACAGATGTGAACGGGGCGCGGGTATCAGCAGCAATAATAATGAAGAACTCAATCTGTTCAAATATAAATATAACAGACTGTTCGGTTACGAGCCTCTGCAGCCTGAGGCTGCTTCAAGAGGCGTTATCGGAATTCCCAGAGTTCTGAATATGCACGAGAATTATCCGTTCTGGTTTACATTTTTTACAAAGTTAGGTTTTCGGATAGAACTTTCTCCCGTTTCATCAAAAGAAATATATGAAATGGGCATGGAAACTATTTCCTCAGATACGGCTTGCTATCCTGCCAAGCTGGTTCACGGACATATAAAATGGCTTATAGACAACGGTATAAAAACCATATTTTATCCGAGCATAAATTACGAACTTATAGAGGACGAACAGGCGAACAATCATTATAACTGCCCGATAGTAGCCATGTATCCGGAGGTAATAGCCGGAAATATGGACGATCAGCTTTCCGCTGCAGGAGTAACATTAATACACCCGTTCCTGCCGTATTACGATGATAAACGTCTTACAGAGCGTCTTTTTGAAGAATTTTCGGGATACGGCATAGACAAAATCGAAATAACCGCCGCAATAGAAGCAGCGAGGGCAGAAGACTCTGCGTTTAAGACAGATATAGAAGCAAAAGCCGACGAAATCCTCGCTCAGATAGAGCGCGAAGGCAAAAACGCAATAATCCTTGCAGGTCGTCCGTATCATCTGGATCCGGAAATTAATCACGGCATAGACCAGATAATAACGTCATTCGGTTTCGCTGTCCTTACAGAATCTTCCGTAAGCAGAAAAAGTAATCTGAAACACCCTATAAGGGTTCTTGATCAGTGGATGTATCACACGCGCCTTTACAGAGCCGCAGAGTTCGCAGGTACCAGGGATGATATCGACCTCATCCAGCTCAATTCTTTCGGCTGCGGTCTTGACGCTGTTACCACGGATCAGGTAGAAGAAATCCTATCTGAAAAAAATAAGCTGTACACGGTTTTAAAAATAGACGAAGGTTCAAACCTGGGAGCCGTAAGAATTCGCATACGCTCGCTAAAGGCTGCCATAGATGAAAGGGAAAGGCACGACATCAGCCATAACGATAAAGATATTTCATTCGAGCGAATCATCTTTACGGAGGAAATGAAAAAGGATTATACTATAATAATCCCGCAGATGGCGCCTATGCAGTTCGACCTGTTAGAAACAGCTTTTAATGAAGCCGGTTACAATGCAGTAGTTCTTCCTGCGGTAGACAATCAGGCTGTAGATCTGGGACTTAAATATATTAATAACGACGCGTGTTATCCTACTATAATATCTCTGGGGCAGATAATAAGCGCCCTGCAGTCAGGACAGTTTGACCTGAATAAAACAGCTGTAGTCATGACGCAGACAGGAGGCGGCTGCCGCGCAAGCAATTATATAGCTCTGCTGAGAAAAGCGTTAAAAGAAATGGATATGGAACAAATTCCTGTTATTTCTATTAATTATGTAGGACTCGAAAAAAATCCTGGAATGAAATTCACCGTTAAGCTGCTCATGGGAGTTTTGTATTCTATGCTTTACGGAGATCTTTTCATGCGGTTAGTAAACGCTACCAGACCATACGAATTAAAAAGGGGAAGCGTAGACTCTCTTTACGCAAAGTGGAATGAAATCGCGCGAAAGAACGTAGTGGACAGAAAACTGTCAGTATTCAAGAAAAACGTACGTCAGATAATAAAAGAATTCGACGAGATCGAACTCAAAGATATAAAAAAGCCTAAAGTCGGCGTAGTGGGTGAAATCCTCGTAAAGTATCATCCCAATGCGAATAACGATATCGTCGGCATAATTGAAGAAGAAGGAGGCGAAGCCGTAGTTCCTGATCTTTTGGATTTTTTCATGTACAATCTGAAAAACTTCGATTTTAACTATGAAAAGATGGCTGGTTCGTATAAAATGCATATGATAGGAAGAATCGGGATGAAGGTTATATATTACTTCAGAAATATAATATCCAGAGAACTGAAAAAAAGCAGGCGTTTTACCGCGCCTACTCATATAGACGAGATCGCTCATAAGGCGGAAACTGTAACGTCCCTGGGCACTCAGTGCGGCGAGGGCTGGCTGCTCGCCGGCGAGATGACAGAGCTTATTGACAGCGGAGTAGAAAATATAGTATGCCTTCAGCCGTTCGGCTGTCTGCCTAATCACGTAACTGGCAAAGGAATGATAAAACCGCTGAGAAAGCACAATCCGCGTTCTAATATAGCAGCAATAGATTACGATCCAGGTTCAAGCGACGTAAATCAGCTCAACAGAATAAAACTCATGATGGCTACGGCTCATAAAAATTTAGACAAGATTTCCCAGGAGGAAGCGAGATAAGATTTATCGATATAGTCGCCGCACTTGAGAATCGTTAAAAATAAAGCGAAAGAAAATGCGGTGTGATAAAGCGGAAAGACGCAGACAGGCTGACTGTCCGGCAAGGACGGCAACGAAAACGCCGCATTTTACCCGCTGAACTTTACCGATTTTGAGTGCGTTGATTATAATAAAAGGAGAAAAAAATGAAAGCAGTATTAACCGTAATCGGACAGGACAAAATAGGTATCATCTATAATGTTACGTCTGTTCTTGCAGAATATGATATCAATATCTTAGATATTAATCAGACTATTATGCAGGATATTTTTACCATGATAATGATAGTAGACACTTCAAAAGCGCCGGTTTCTTTTGAAGAAATTCAGAAAAAACTGTCCGAAAAAGGAGAAGAATTGGATCTCTCCATCAGAATTCAGCACGAAGGCATATTTAATGCTATGAGCGAACTCTAAAAACGGATATTGCAGATACGAAAGCTGAATATTATAAAAATATTAATATTTCATAAATGCTGAATATAAAACTGCATTAAACGTTTTCAAGCATTAATATTAATAAAATTTTTATTATGCTTTCATAAATATAATAAAAAGAGGAGATTCGATTTGATCAATTTAGATAATGTAATGAAAACTCTCCATATGTTCGATAAGCAGAAGCTCGACGTAAGAACTATAACGATGGGGATATCTCTGCTCGACTGCGCTCACTCAAACGGCGAGATCGCCAGGCAGAGAATGTATGACAAAATAACTAAAAAAGCTGCTAATCTGGTTTCAACAGGCGAAGCGATAGAAAGAGAATACGGAATTCCTATTATACATAAGAGAATTTCTGTAACGCCTATGGCGATTGCCGCGGCTGCGAGTACGGACGACGATTACGTAAAGTTTGCCGAAATGATGGACAGAGCCGCTTTAAATACAGGCGTAAATTTTATCGGCGGATTTTCCGCTCTCGTGCATAAAGGTTTCGCCAAAGGCGACGAAATATTGATTCGTTCTATTCCGGAAGCTCTAAAAGCTACCGAGAGGGTGTGCGCTTCCGTAAACGTCGGTTCGACACGTTCTGGTATTAATATGGATGCCGTTAAGCTCATGGGGGAAACAATAGTAAAGACTGCACAACTCACTGCTGATCAGGACAGCATAGGCTGCGCAAAGTTAGTAGTGTTTGCGAACGCTGTGGAGGATAATCCGTTCATGGCAGGCGCGTTTCACGGCGTAGGGGAGCCGGATACGGTCATCAACGTAGGCGTAAGCGGTCCCGGTGTAGTAAAAGTAGCCCTTGAATCCTGCAAAGGAAAGCCTTTCGATGTGGTTGCAGAAACCATTAAAAAAGCAGCTTTTAAGGTTACAAGAATGGGAATGCTCGTAGCCAGCGAGGCTTCCAGGCGTCTTAATATGCCTTTCGGTATAGTCGACCTTTCTCTTGCTCCGACTCCGGCTGTAGGAGACAGTATAGCGAGAGTGCTTGAGGAGATCGGACTGGAAAGCTGCGGTGCGCCGGGTACTACCGCGGCGCTTGCCATGCTTAACGACGCCGTTAAAAAAGGCGGCGTTATGGCGTCTTCTCATGTGGGAGGTTTGAGCGGAGCTTTTATTCCTGTGAGCGAAGACGAAGGAATGATAGCGGCAGTAAGAAACGGTTCTATCTCAATAGAAAAATTAGAAGCAATGACATGCGTGTGTTCCGTAGGACTTGATATGATTGCAGTTCCCGGAGATACGAGCGCAGCTACCATATCAGGCATAATTGCAGACGAATCCGCCATCGGCGTTATCAATAACAAAACTACGGCTGTAAGAATAATTCCAGTTATCGGAAAAAATATCGGGGACGCCGTTGAACTGGGAGGACTTTTAGGCACCGCGCCGGTCATGCCGGTTAGCAAATTCAAATGCGAAGATTTCGTAGCCCGCGGAGGCAGAATACCGGCTCCTATTCATTCTATGAAGAATTAAGAATAATCAATTGAAATTATAAGACTCATGTGTTATACTAAGTGACGAAAATAAAACTGAATAAGGAGATTGAAAAATGGGTAGACATGGTACAATAGCGGGCCGTAAGGCGGCGCAGGATGCCAAAAGAGGCGCACTGTTTACTAAGTACGCAAGAGTAATTACGATTGCAGCCAAAGGCGGCGGCGATCCTGAATATAATGTTTCACTTAAGCATGCAATAGATAGAGCAAAAAGCATAAATATGCCTAACGATAAGATCACGAAAGCCATCAAAAAAGGCACGGGCGAGCTGGAAGGCGAAGCTCTTGTAGAGGGATCATTTGAAGGCTACGGACCAGGCGGCGTTGCCGTTATCGTAGACGTACTTACAGATAACAATAACAGAACTACTGCTTTTGTTAAACATGCTTTCGACAGACATAACGGAAACCTCGGCAAGCCCGGCTGCGTATCATACATGTTTGAAAGAAAAGGACTCATAATAATAGAAAAAACAGATGATATCGACGAAGATTCTCTTATGGAAGCAGGTATGGAGGCAGGCATGGAGGACATGTCTGTTGAAGAAGATTCATTTGAGATCTATACTACGGTAGATGATTTCAACAATGTGAGCGAGGCTTTAAGAGCCGCAGGCTACGAATTTGTGGAAGCCGATATAGAATATCTTCCTTCTATGGAATCAAATCCTACGGGAGAATCAGATATCAAAGCTTTAAAGAAGCTGATTGCTGACCTTGAAGACAATGACGATGTACAGAAAGTAACGACCAACTGTTCATTAGATCTGTCTGAATAATATTAATAAACATGAGTAAACTATAATTACAATATCCTAGGGTGTGCGTTATGATTATATAATTTAACCTACATTACTTTCACGGGAATTCGGGTTAACGGGCGGAAGCTATACCCCCCCCACAACGCGGGGGAAAGCAGAAACCTGATACAGAATACCCACCTATCTTAAGGATAGGTGTGAATTAGTAATCAGACGGCATCCCGGGATATTTTATTATGCCAGCAAAGGAGAAGATATGGGATTTAAAAGCGACATAGAAATAGCTCAGGAAGCAGAACTTAAACCTATAAGCGAAATCGCACAAACTGCAGGTATCGACGAAAAATATCTCGAATTTTACGGAAAAACAAAAGCTAAAGTCGATTATAATATTCTCGATGATATGGAAAACCGTCAAAACGGTAAGCTGATTCTGGTCACTGCGATCAATCCTACTCCTGCAGGCGAAGGAAAAACGACGACAGCCGTAGGACTCGGAGATGCGTTAAATAAAATAGGAAAAAATACAATAATAGCTTTAAGAGAACCTTCCCTGGGTCCGGTATTCGGAGTAAAGGGCGGAGCTGCGGGCGGCGGGTACGCTCAGGTTATTCCTATGGAAGACATCAATCTACACTTTACCGGAGATATCCACGCCGTTACAACTGCTAATAATCTAATAGCAGCTATGTTGGACAACCATATTCAGCAGGGCAATTCTCTGGGAATAGACGTAAGAAGAATCGTATGGAAAAGATGTCTTGATATGAACGATCGCCAGCTCAGATTTATCACAGACGGTCTGGGCGGTAAAGTAAACGGTACGCCCAGGGAAGACGGCTTCGATATCAGCGTAGCTTCCGAAATCATGGCTATACTGTGTCTTTCTAAAGATATAGACGATCTGAAAGCGAGAGCTGCAAAGATAATCGTAGCTTACACATATGACGGCAAACCTGTTACGGTAGCGGATATAAAAGCGCAGGGCGCGGTAGCGGCGCTTATGAAAGATGCGCTTAAGCCAAACTTAGTACAAACCCTGGAGCATACTCCTGCGTTCATACACGGAGGTCCTTTCGCTAATATAGCTCACGGCTGCAACAGCGTTATGGCTACAAAGATGGCGCTTAAATTGGGCGATTATGTGGTTACAGAAGCAGGTTTCGGCGCTGATCTGGGCGCAGAGAAATTCCTGGATATAAAGTGCAGGCAGAGCGGATTAAAACCGGATGCTGTGGTAGTAGTAGCTACCGCAAGAGCGCTTAAACTGCACGGCGGAGTTCCTAAGAGCGATCTTAACACAGAAAACGTGGAAGCTCTCGAAAAAGGAATAGAAAACCTATTAAAGCACGTTGAAAATATGAAAAATGTCTATGGTCTTACAACCGTAGTAGCTATAAACAGATTCCCAACGGATACGCAAGCCGAACTTTCCTGTATAGAAAAAAAATGCAAAGAAATCGGCGTAAACGTAAAACTGTCAGAAGTATGGGGCAAAGGCGGCGAAGGCGGCGAGGAGCTCGCAAAAGAAGTCGTAAATCTCATAGAAAAAGGCGGCAGCGATTTCAGATTCGCTTACGAGGATTCTCTTTCATTAAGAGAAAAAATTGAAGCCATAGCCACGAAGATATACGGGGCAGACGGTGTTGATTTTATAGGAAAATCCGGCGCAGAGATAGATACTATAGAATCCCTGGGTATGAAAAATCTGCCGGTCTGCATCGCAAAGACTCAGTATTCGCTGTCAGACGACGCAAAGAAACTGGGACGTCCTTCAGGATTCAGGATAAGCATAAGAAGCGTAAAAGCATCTGCGGGCGCAGGTTTCGTGGTAGCTCTTGCAGGAGATATCATGACTATGCCTGGTCTTCCTAAAGTTCCTGCTGCAGAAAATATAGATGTAGACAGCACGGGCAAGATCACAGGACTGTTTTAATTATTAAAATCTTATACAAAATAAAACAGGGCTACTGATTTTACAGCATAACGCCCGGTAAATAAGATTCGGTTAAACAAAGTTTATTAAAATTGAAAGGCTGATTATTCAAATATGTTAAATTTAAGTTGTTTGGAGTTTATAGATACATTAGGATCAAAGGCTTCAGTTCCCGGAGGAGGCAGCGCTTCAGCGCTCGCAGGCGCTCTCGGAATGGCTCTCGGAACAATGGCGGGCGAACTTACCGCAGGTAAAGAAAAATTTGCACAACATGAACAGAAACTCGAACAGCTTCTCAAAACTTCAAAAGAACTTACCGAGGAGCTTAAACAGGCTGTCGATGACGACATAAAAGCATTTGAACCTCTGGCTCAGGCGTATAAACTGCCGTCTTCAACGAATGAAGAGAAGGCTTTAAGACAAGAAACAATACAGCGTTCCCTGAAAGAAGCCGCCGAAGCCCCTATGAACCTTGCGGAACTGTGCGTAAAAGCTCTTCAAATTTTAGATGAATATTCCCGCATAGAAAATCGTCTGGTAATAAGCGACGTAGGCACGGGAGCAGCGTTATGCAAAGCGGCTCTTCAAGGCGCAAATCTTAACGTCATTACAAATCTTCGCTTAATGAAAAACGAAGATATTAAATCGGAACTGGAAAACAGATTAAACAAAGCCGTTTCAAAAGGAAACGAATTGGCAGATTCTATATACAGCAGAGTAGAAGCTCTTTGCAGATAGGAAATTAATGAAATGTCTATAATACTTTATGGTAAACCTGTTGCCGAATCAATTATAAACGATCTTTCGGAAAGAACTAAAACACTCTTAGACAAAGGCATTCAGCCCGCTATATCAATACTGAGAGCAGGATCCAGATCAGACGATATAGCATACGAAAAACGCGTAGCCAGTCTTTGCGAAAGAATAAATATAAAAGTTAATATAATAGAAATGCCGGAGGACGTAAGTCAGCAGAAACTCGAAAGCGAGCTTGCAAGAGCTAACGAAGATCCGGACGTTCACGGCATATTAGTATTCAGACCGCTGCCTTCTCAGATAGACGAGAATCGCATATGCAGCTTGATATCTCCGCAAAAAGATATCGACTGCATGAATTCGGAAAATCTGAAAAAACTTTTTATGGGAGATTCATCGGGAATAGCGCCGTGTACTCCCGAAGCGGTTATAGAAATCTTAAAATATTATGATTATCAACTCGAAGGGAAAAACGCAGTAATAGTAAACCGCAGTATGGTAATAGGAAAACCGCTGGCTATGCTTTTTCTTAACGAAAATTCAACCGTAACGATATGTCATTCCAGAACTGTAAATCTTAACGAGATCACAAAATCCGCCGATATAATCGTGTCCGGCGTTGGCAGGGCAAAATATTTCGGCGATGAATACGTATCGGAAAACAGCACGGTAATAGATGTCGGAATTAATTTCGCGGAAGGCAGGATGTGCGGAGATCTTGATTTTGACACCGTTCATAACAGGGTGGAAGCCATAACTCCCGTCCCGGGCGGCGTAGGAACAGTAACTTCAGCTATTCTTCTAAAGCATCTTTTAATATCCGCGGAAAATTCAATATAATCTTGCCTGAGATGTTCCCCCCGCCTCTTAGGCGGCGGATTTCATCTCAGACTTTCAGTGAGAATTATAATCTCTCACTGAAAGTCTGAGGAGCAAAGCTCTCTCAGGCGATTGCAATCGTCGCAGCGTGATTAAGCAAGTTTATCACGCTTTGCTCCGATTTAAATTTAATATTTAAAATATATCTCTAATATTTTCTTTCATCGGAAAATAGATCTAAAGAATTGAATGACAGTTGAAATTGGTCAACATCATACTATGGAGGTTATCTGATGGCAAAACAAACGACGCTTACACTTCAGAAAATGAAAGAACAGGGCGAAAAGATCACAATGGTTACCGCTTATGACTATTCAAGCGCAACGCTGGCTCAGCTCGCAGGAATCGACACTATACTCGTAGGCGATTCACTGCAGATGGTAATGCTGGGCGACGATTCCACGATAGCGTGTACTATGGATACTATGGTTCACCATACAAAAGCGGTAGTAAAAGGCGCTCCCGAAACATTCATTGTAATGGATATGCCGTTCGGCTCTTATAATATCTCGCAGCAGCAGGCGATCGAAAACGCATCCAGGCTTATGAAAGAGGGCAGAGGCGACGCAGTAAAATTAGAAGGCGGTACCGATATGGAGCACGTTATAAAAGCTGTGGTAGACGCCGGTATACCGGTCGTAGGACATATAGGTCTTACTCCGCAGACTACGGCAAAGCTGGGCGGATTCAAAGTTCAGGGAAAAGGTGAAGCAGCTAAAGAAGTTTTAGAAGACGCTCTTGCAGTAGAAAGAGCGGGAGCATGTATGATAGTTCTGGAGTGCGTTCCCGGTGAGCTTGCCGCGTTTATAAGCGAAAAATTAACGATACCTACAATCGGTATTGGCGCCGGCAACAAAACGGACGGTCAGGTACTCGTATATCACGACCTGTTGGGTCTGTTCGATAAATTTGTTCCGAAATTCGTTAAAGTTTATAAAAATATCGGAAACGAGATCGTAGAAGGCATTAAAGAATATATATCAGACGTTAAAAGCTCCGCTTTCCCGGAGGAAAAACATATTTTCGGAGGCGTGAGCAAAGAAGATTTAAAGGATTTATAATAATATCTATAATAACAAAAAGAGGACGAAAACGTCCTCTTTTTTATATAAAACAATATTATTTATCTGTGACAGCCATGTCATTTTTCATTTACAATCACCTTACAAAACCTCAAAAGAAGGTTTCCTGCCTTTAAAAGTCGTCAGATACTTAAATCCCAAAGATCTAAGATATTCCGCTGCAAATTCAAAGTGATCGGCTATTTTATCCGGAGTATGAGCGTCGGAACCCATAGTTAAAATTTCACCTCCCAGAGAGAGATAAAGGCGCAGTATTTCCTCTGACGGGCATGTACAGCTCATGTTATAACGGAAAGATGATGTATTAAGCTCGATACCCTTACCGTCTTCTATTATCATCTTCAAAATAGCCTCACAAATATCGGAGTAATCCTTAAAATCCGGAGCGCCTTCGCAGTATCTTGCCACGATATTCATATGTCCGAGATTACAATAATCTTTATAAACTTTAAGATTATCATATACACAGGTAAAATAATCTATGTAAGCCTGTTTAGGAGATTTTCCGTCAAAAAAATGTCCGTTATACAGCGGTTCTTGTAATGCACAATGGAATGAACCTATGATATAATCATAATCATATGACTTTGCCGCTGCGCGGCATCTGTCGAGCTGATCATCCATGATTCCGATCTCTATGCCTTTTACTATGCGGAGTTTGCCTTCGTATTCAGCCTGAGCGGATTCCAGCGCAGTATGATATTTATCAAATTTTAGCTCAAACGGATAATCCCGGTCAGGATAACCAGGATCAAAATGATCGGTAACGGCGATTTCAGCAACGCCAAGTTTTACAGCCTGATCGAGCATCTCTTTTAGCGGCGTGTCGGAATCATCTGAATATGAAGAATGTGTATGATAATCGTAAAACATATTAATACGCTCCTTTGTAAACTTACATAAAATAATTTTAATATATCTGAATACAATTTTCAGATACGAACTGAGTATATCACATTTAAAAATAGATTGACAATATAATATGACCGGCTTATAATTCATTGTAGTAACGTGATAAAGTGATAATGCAATAAAGTATTTCGCTGCTTTATATACTATTAATAAATTTAAAAAGCTCGCTTAAATATACTAAACGGAGAAAATAATTATGATTAAAAATTTTATCCCAGAAGGGGTAGCCGATTTAAACTGTGAAGAATACGAAAAGATGAACCTGCTGGAGGAGTCTGTCGTTAAAGTATTTAAAAATGCCGGTTATCGACAGATTATGACGCCGACATTTGAATATTACGATCTTTTTGCAGAAGATAATATCACCGCAGGTACTGAAGATATGTATAAAATAATGGATTCAGGCGGCAAGCTCATGGTCTTAAAGCCCGATGCAACTATACCGATTGCAAGAATGGTAGCGACCCATTACAAGGCTTCCGAAGGCGAGCTCAAACTGATGTACGTTACGAATGTTTTCAGGAGCGCGGATTTCAGAGCGGGAGAAAAACGGGAATTTAAGCAGGCGGGTATAGAATATTTCGGCGCTAATACTCCGGCTGCTGACGCTAATGTAATTAAGACCGCAGTCAGCGCTCTCACAGCTTCCGGCTTCAGCGACCTTAAAACCGAGCTGGGCGACGCCGATTATTTTAACGGTCTTATGGAATATCTCGCTGCTGACGAGCGTTTTTCATCCAGAGAAATACAAACTCACATAAGAGAATTGGTGGAAGCAAAAAATATTCCGGCTCTTTACAGATTTGCGGACGAATACGAAATCCAGGAAAAAGCGCGGGAAGTGCTGCTCGCGATGCCTATGCTCTACGGAGATATAAAAGAAGTTACTGAAAAAGCGCGCGCGCTTTCGTTAAACGATACTATGAAAAAGGCTGTCGAAAACATCACAGCTATAAGCAGCGAGATAAAAGACATTAATATATCCGCCGACATGGGTCTTGTAAACAGGCTCGATTATTATTCCGGCATGATTTTTAAAATCTACCTGAAAAACAGCGGCGTAATCGCAGGAAGCGGCGGACGCTACGACAAGCTGATGAAAAAGTTCGGCAAAAATATCCCGGCTGCAGGTTTCGGTCTTAATATGGATATTTTGTACGAGGCTTTTCAAAAAAAGGATGCAAACAATTCAGATGTATTGAGCATAGCTTTAGGAAAGGGCAGGCTCGCAGACACTACGGTAAAACAACTTGAAGCCATCGGTATAACTTTTCCAGATTACAGTAAAGAAAGCCGCAAACTGATCTTTGAAGATTCCACAGGAAAAATACGCATAGTTTTCGTAAAAGCCGTAGACGTTGGTATTTATGTTGAAAAGGGCGCGTGCGACGTGGGCGTTATCGGCAAGGATACTCTGCTTGAAAGCGGTTCCGATGTATTTGAGCTGTTGGATCTCGAATATGGAAAATGCATATTTGCAGTTGCTTCCCGCAAAGGATTTAAATATAATCCAAAGAAAAAACTAAGAGTTGCTACAAAATATCCAAGAGTTGCAAAAGATTATTTCGCGGGCATGGGCAGATCCATAGAGATCATAAAGATCAACGGTTCTGTAGAACTTGCTCCGCTGATCGGGCTTTCCGACGTCATCGTCGATATAGTGGAAACCGGCAAAACTCTCAAGGAAAACGGGCTTGAAGTAGTAGAAGAAATCACCGATATAAGCGCAAGATTTATAGTAAACCGCGCAAGCCTTAAAACAAAAGAAACGGCGGTCGCAAATATTATGAAAGCTCTTTTGGAAAGGAATTGATCATATGAAGATAATAAAAATAAAAAAGGGAGAAGAACTGTCCGCCGCGGGATTTTTGAGCAACAGAACGGACAGCGATTTCGACGAAATAGACAAGTCCGTTAGGGAGATAATCGCGGGCGTAAAAAAGGATGGCGATAAAGCTCTTCATTATTACAGCGAAAAATTCGGCGGACCGGGAGAGAAGCAGATAGAACAGCTTCGCGTTTCGCAGGAAGAAATAGACAACGCATATAACAGCGTGGAGCCGGAGTTTATTAATACTCTTAACAAAGCCGCCGCCAACATCAGAGCCTTTCACGAAAAGCAGCTTCAAAAAACCTGGCGGTACGAAGAAGGAACCGGAATCCTGCTGGGTCAGCTAATCAGACCTATAAAAAACGTAGGCGTTTACGTGCCGGGCGGCACGGCTCCGCTTTTTTCATCGGTATTAATGAACGTGATCCCCGCTAAAATTGCCGGTTGTCAGCGCATAGTCATGTGCACGCCGGCGGCAAAAGACGGCGGCATGAATAAATACATACTCACCGCCGCAAAGATCGCAGGAGCGGACGAGATTTACAAGACAGGCGGCGCTCAGGCAATAGCAGCCCTTGCATACGGTACGGAAAGTATCAAAAAAGTAAATAAGATCACGGGACCGGGCAGCGCATTTGTAGCAAGAGCAAAAAAATACGTGTTCGGTACGGTTGATATTGATATGATCGCAGGACCAAGCGAAATCGCTATCATAGCGGACGATAATGCCGATCCGGAATTTCTGGCGGCAGATATGCTGTCCCAGGCGGAACACGATGCGATGGCTTCATCTATATTAATAACTACGAGCAAAGATATAGCTGAAAAGACCTCGCAGGCAGTGAAACGCCAGCTTGAAATTCTCGAAAGAAAGTCTTTCGCGGAAAAATCAATAGAAAACAACGGAGCGATCTTCGTTACGGAAGATATCGACAGCGCATTCGTTATCGCTAACGATATAGCTCCCGAGCATCTGGAACTTGAGATAAAGGATCCGGAAAAATATCTCGATAAAGTAGAATACGCCGGAGCCGTGCTTCTCGGTAAATACTCGCCGGAACCTCTCGGCGACTATATCGCCGGTCCTAATCATACGCTGCCTACCAGCGGAGCCGCAAAATTTGCGTCTCCTCTCGGAGTTTACGATTTTCTTACAAAAACGAGCATAATAAAATATTCGGAAGAAGACCTCAGGCTCGTTAAGGATGATATAATCAGAATGTCGGATGGTGAGGGTCTGACTGCTCATGGTAACGCTGTGAAAATACGTTTCGGCGAGCTGAAACGTCGATAATGATTATACGCCTTTATAGGATAAAATATCATGAGTGAAAATCAAAAGAGAGAAACAACGACAAATGTGCTGTTTGAAAAAACAGTATGCGAAGCGCCGAAAAATATAAGGACTCAATATGAGGACAAGCCTGTGGAATACTGGACAGAGGTAGAGGACTGTATTTTTGATATGTTTGAGGACGAAGATCAGTTTATTACGCTTACAGTGGCAAACGCCCGTCATAATATACGCTTTGTGCAGGCATGCAGAATCAGCGGAGGCATTAACGTACAGATCGGTGTCGAGGATGAGAAGAATACAAAGTTGTTTGAAAAAACATGTACAGAGGATGAATGTCTGGATATTTTTAAAGAATTTTACAATTCATCCTATATACATGATGTGGAAAAATACAGTCCGGTAGAATTTTTTATATAAAATACTGTTTTTATCATACGGACATTAAGGGTAATAAAAATGAGAAAAGAAACGATTACAAGAACTACAAAAGAAACTGATATTACCGTAAACTTAAATATAGACGGCAGCGGCGCTGTAAACTGCAATTCAGGAAACGGTTTTTTTGATCATATGATAAACGCTATGGGAAAACACGCGGGATTCGATATAGATATAAATTGCAAAGGCGATGTTGAGGTAGATTTCCATCACTCGGCAGAGGATATAGGCATAGTTCTGGGTCAGGCTTTTTTTGCCTGCACTAAAGAAAAAAAGGGGCTTAAACGCTTCGGTACTGCGTTCACGCCTATGGACGAAGCTCTCGCCATGGCGAGCAGCGATCTTTCCGGCAGACCTTTTTTAGTGTTTAACGCTGAATTTTCTTCAGAACGGGTAGGCGAATTTGAAACTGAGCTTACGGAGGAATTTTTTAGAGCGTTCGCTATGAATGCAATGATAACGCTTCATATAAACGCAATGTACGGCAAAAATACACATCATATAATAGAAGCGATATTTAAAAGCGCCGGACGCGCGCTTTCGCAAAGCGTCGAGATTTCAGGAAGCGAGCTGCTTTCGACAAAGGGGGTTTTATAAATATAATGGTAGGTATAATAGATTACGATGCCGGTAACGTGAAAAGCGTTATGAAGGCTGTGGAAAAATTAGGAGCGAAACCAGTGCTGACTTCGGATCCAGTGGTTTTAGATAAATGCACTTCGCTTATTCTTCCCGGAGTAGGTTCTTTCGGCAAAGCTATGGAAAATCTTAAAAAATCCGGTCTTGACGAATACATAAAAAAAGCCTCCGCAGAGGGCAAACTGTTTCTCGGCATATGCTTAGGCATGCAGATGCTGTTCGACAAGAGTTATGAGGACGGCGAGTGGAATGGTCTGGAACTTATCCCCGGAAGCGTGGTGCGATTCGGAAAACAAAACGATGAAAACTGGAACAGCGAACTGAAAATCCCGCATATGGGCTGGAACAGACTCATAAAAAACAGACAGGATAATATTGGAAATGGAATAGACGAAGGCAGATTCGCTTATTTCGTCCATTCGTATTATGCTGTGCCGAAGGACTGGAACGACGTCGTATATTACGCAGATTACAGTGTGAAAGTTCCCGGCGTTGTTAGAAAAGACAATATAATCGGTATGCAGTTTCATCCGGAAAAAAGTTCTGATACAGGCATGAGATTACTGACTAATTTCCTGAAAGAAGGTGAAAATATTGTTGACTAAGAGAATAGTTCCATGCCTGGACGTAGACCACGGCAGAGTTGTAAAAGGCGTTAAATTTAAAGGACTTCAGGATGTCGACGATCCCGTGGAACTGGCAAAACATTACAGCGACATAGGAGCCGACGAGCTCGTATTTTATGATATTACCGCATCAAACGAGCAAAGAGAAATATTCCTCGATGTAGTAGAGAAAACAGCGTATAATGTATATATACCGTTTACAGTAGGCGGCGGCATAAGAACAATAGACGATTTTAACAAAGTTTTAAGAGCCGGCGCGGATAAAGTTTCCGTAAATTCCGCGGCAGTAAAAAATCCAGAACTCATAACGGAAGCTGCCCTTAAATTCGGAAATCAGTGCGTAGTGCTTTCAATAGATGCCAAACGCACAGAGGATTCCTGGGAAGTTTACGTAAACGGCGGAAGAACGCCTACAGGCATAGACGCAGTAGAATGGGCGCAGCGCGGAGAAGCCCTCGGCGCAGGCGAACTCGTCTTAAACAGTATAGATGCCGACGGCGTTAAAACGGGATTCGATCTCGAACTCAACAGCACAGTATCCCGGCTCGTTACTATCCCTGTGATAGCCTCCGGCGGCGCAGGCACAAGAGAACATTTTCTTGACGTGTTTACAAAAGGAAAAGCCGACGCAGGACTTGCGGCAAGCGTATTTCATTTCGGTGAAATAAATATCAGGGAGCTGAAAAAATATCTGACAGAAAACGGAGTGAATATGCGAAATGAATAACGAAGAAATACTAAATCAGATAAAATACGATAAAAACGGTCTTGTACCTGCAATCGTACAGGATTACAAATCAAAACAAGTATTAATGCTCGCATATATGAACGAAGAAGCTCTGAAACTTACTCTTTCCACCGGAAAAACGTGGTTTTACAGCAGAAGCCGGCAACAGATGTGGAATAAAGGCGAAACCTCCGGTCACTTCCAGAACGTAAAAAAAGTAAGCTACGACTGCGACTGCGATACGATCCTTATTACAGCGGAGCAGATAGGAGCAGCATGCCACACCGGCAATTTTACCTGTTTTTACAGGGATTTTAATTTAGATCAGGAGTAAAAATGGAAAATACACTCGTAATAATAGACGGCAACAGTCTTATGAACAGAGCCTACTATGCCATACAACGTCCCATGATAACAAAAGAAGGCATGTATACTCAGGGGATATTCGGCTTTCTAAATATGATGAATAAAATCCTCACAGACTACGAACCTTCCCATATAGCCGTAGCTTTCGACAGAAAAGCGCCTACATTCCGGCATATGGAATATACAGATTACAAGGCTGGCAGGAAAAAAATGCCGCCTGAACTTGCTATGGAATTTCCTGTATTAAAGGAAATTCTCACGGCTATGAATATAAAACTGCTTGAAATAGACGGCTTTGAAGCCGACGATATACTGGGAACAGTTTCAAGAATTGCAGAAGAAGAAAATATCAAACCTTATATCATTACAGGAGATAAGGACGCTTTTCAACTTGCAAGCGACAGCACCACGATAATATTTACAAAGCGCGGAACGTCTGAATTTGATGTTTACGATGAAAAAGCCGTATTTGACAAATACGGTTTTTCGCCGCTTCAGTTTATAGATTTTAAGGGTTTAATGGGAGATCAATCGGACAATATTCCGGGAATCCCAGGAGTAGGGGAAAAAACAGCAACCAAACTAATCTTAGAATACGGTTCAGTAGAAAATCTCATAAATTCCCTGGACAGCATGAAAGCGAGCAAGCTGAAAGATAAAATAGAAGAAAACGCTCAGCTCGCGGTAATGAGCAGGAGGCTCGCTGAAATAAACAGATATGTTCCAATAGAAATAGATTTCGGCGAAATGGAATACAAAAAGCCTGATTACGATAAACTTACGGAACTTTACAAGAAACTGGAATTTAATTCCTTCCTGAAAAAACTCTCAGCTTCAAATAAAATGCCGACGTCTGGAGCTTATAAGTCTGAAAGTAATCCGAAAAATTATATTAATGAAAACAGCGCTTCACTTGAACAGCTTGAACAGACTATATATACGGATATTTGTAAAATCTCAGAAGATATTCAAACTATCCATATAGAAAATGCCGGCGATCTATCCTCAGCTTTGGAGGAAATCAAAAAAAGCAGCCTTATATGGCTTAAAATTTTCCATGATAACAATCACAAAGCTCAGCCTGAAATATCTTCTATATGTATAGCTGCAGACGATAAATTTTATATAATACACTGGCAGTCTGATTATACGGATATCACCTCCGAATTTTTTGCCGAATACAACGGAAAAATATGCGGTCATGACCTTAAATCCGATTATTACTCTCTCATTTCAAACGGAGCGGCGAAACTCGGAGAAGGAGAAGCCGTTATATTCAACACATACTATGATACGGCTATAGCTGCATACCTTATAGACCCGCAGAAAAAATCCTACGAACTTTCCGTTCTTATGCTTGAGAATTTTCACCAGAATTTTCCAAGTGACAAAGAAATTGCAGAGAATATATCAGCAATAGATCTGTTCGGAGCAATTTATGATAATCAGGCGAAAATGGGACTAATGATCTTCCAGGCGGCATCTTCCTTGATTTTAAATCAGACCATAAAACTTACTGAAATGGAGCTTACAGAAGTCTACGAAGATGTGGAATTACCTCTTATAGAAGTACTCGCTTCGATGGAAAGCGCCGGAATAAAAGCCGACGCAAATGCATTAAACGAAATAGGCGACGCACTAAAAGAAAGAATCTCGGAGCTGACCGAAATGATATACGCTATGGCAGGAGAAGAATTTAATATTAATTCTCCTAAACAACTCGGTTCTATTTTATTTGAAAAATTAAACCTTAAAAACGGTAAGAAAACAAAAACAGGTTATTCCACCAGCGCCGAAATTCTTGAAAAAATAGCTGACGACCATGCAATAGTACCGCTTATCTTAGAATACAGAATGATTACAAAATTAAACGGCACTTACGTGGAAGGCATGCTGCCTCTAATAGACGCAAACGGCTTTATTCACGCTCATTTTCAACAGACCGTTACCACTACTGGCAGGCTAAGCTGCACAGAACCAAACCTGCAGAATATCCCTATACGTCAGGAGCTGGGCAGACAATTCAGAAAAATATTTACATCGTCAGCTCCGAACAGAGTCTTAGTAGGAGCCGATTATTCTCAGATAGAATTAAGAGTGATGGCTCATCTGTCCGAAGACGAAGCGTTAATAGAAGCTTTCGCAGAAAAAAGCGATATCCACACGGCAACGGCAGCAAGAGTATTTAACACAGCTCCGGAAGAAGTGACTCCTCTGCAAAGAAGCAGGGCAAAAGCCGTTAATTTCGGCGTAATATACGGCATAAGCGCTTTTGGGCTTTCCGAGGATCTGAAAATATCAAGAGCCGAAGCACAGGATTATATAGACCAGTATTTCGACAAACATCCCAAGGTAAAAACCTATATGAACGATATGGTACAGTTCTGCCGCGATAATAATTACGTAACTACCATAAAGGGCAGACGCAGGAATATCAACGAGATTCACGCTTCCAATTATATGACAAGACAACTCGGCGAACGCCTTGCCATGAATACTCCCGTACAGGGCAGCGCAGCCGATATAATGAAAATAGCGATGATAAAAGTTTATGAAACTGTCAATACTTCTTTAAAAAACTGCAGACTTGTTCTTCAGGTTCACGACGAGCTTCTAATAGACGCTCCTTCGGAAGAAAAAGAAAAAGTTGAAGAACTACTTGAATCCTGCATGAATAATGCGGTATTATTAAAAGTACCGTTGGTTGCTGATGTAAACTCAGGAATCAACTGGTTTGAATTAAAATAGTTTAAATTATTTGATTTTTATTAAGGAACTTAAAAATGATGCATATAATTGGTCTGACCGGAGGTATAGGTTCCGGTAAATCTACGGCTTCCGCATATCTCCATAAGTTAGGATTTGAAACCATAGATTTTGATCAGATAACCAGACAACTCCAGGAACCCGGACAACCTGCTCTTAAAGAAATCGTAGAAACCTTCGGTCCGGAAGCGCTTCTTCCTGACGGAACTATGAACAGAAAATACGTAGGCAAGATCGTATTTTCAGACGCCGAGCAAAAAAAGAAATTGGATCACATCATCCAAAAATATGTAGATGTTCTCATAACAGCGCTCACAGACGACTTTGCAAGGCGAGCGGAAAACATAACAAGAGAATCAAATCCTCACGACTATCTTCAGAAGACCGTAATATTTTACGATCATCCGCTTTTATTTGAAGTTCCGTATAATATAGAGCCTGCTGAAGAAGCATGGGTTCTCGATCTCGACGATGAATTACGTATACAGCGAATACTAAAAAGAGATTGTCTTACAAGAAGCGATATCATAAAACGCATGAATTCTCAGACTTCAAGAGCTGAAAAGCTGAAACTCGCGGATTATGTTATAGATAATTCAGGGACTAAAGAACAGCTTTATAGGAATATAGACGACGCCCTTGCTAATTTTGACAAACGCATAGAATAACGGAGCAGAAGAAAATTATGAGAACTTTTAATAAAAAATTCATCTCACTGATTACATGCCTCGTATGTACAACCGCTTTAACTGCATGCCAGCAAAGCGGTTTATTAATAAATACCGATGAAAAAGGAGAATCCTACACCCTTTCAAATGAAATAATAATACCTACCACAAAACTGCGCAGTATAAATCCCATAACGTCGATAGACGAAGATTTTTATTACGCAAATAAACTGATATACAGCTCTCTTATCATATTAGACGACACAATGGCGCCTGAGCCTGTTATCGCTTCAAGCTGGACTTTCGGCAACGGTACGGTAAGATTTAAACTTAAAGAAGAAATAAAATTCAGCGACGGATCGGAACTTGGCGCAAGAGATATAGTCTTTTCATTTAACGCATTAAAAAGTACGGCTCAATCTTCTTATAACGAAAAAATTTCTCATATAAAAAGCGCTTATGAAATAGATAATTCAACAGTAGAATTTTCATTTGTAAGTCCAGCTAACGCCTCCATATCATATTTTGATTTTCCAATCATATCCGCCTCACAATTTTCCTCTGTGAGCGACTGCCTAAAGACAAACGATTCGGTTATATACGGAACAGGACAGTATCAGATAGATTCCATAGATATGACTAAAAAAATCACCTTAATCCCGAACGAAAATTATTTCGGAAAAAAGGCTGAAAACAATATAACGTTATCTATTATGCCAGTCGCCGATCCTTATGTAGGACTTATAAAGTCTGGAGATATCAGCATCTATATTTCAAAAAGAACAGACAGAGATGAAATCTCCGGCGACGCCGGACTTTCTGTAACTACGTTCATATCTAACGAATTTGAAACCTTGGGCTTCAACTGCAGCGCGGATTCGGCGTTTAACAACGTAAATCTCAGAAAAGCTGTCGCCTGCATGATAGACTGCAACGACATAATCAGGACGGGATATTATAACAGCGGAATAAAAAGCGACGATCTGTATTTTCCGGGATATTACGGAACTGAAACAAACGAACCTTATAAAGCGAACGACGATAGGGCTAAAGAATACCTTGCCTCGGCCGGATATTTCGATACGGACGGTGACGGACTTCTTGAAGATACGGAAGGAAAGAAGCTGTCGGCAGTATTTATGATAAATCCTGAAAACCCATCAAGAGTTACCGCTGCAAATATAATTGCAGCCGAATTAAGAGATTTCGGCATTACTGTAAATATAAAACAAGTAGAAAGCGCTTCTTTTGAAGGAACTCTCAGATCCGGCAGTTATGATTTATTTATAGGAGGCTGGCGCATAAACGACGATTATGATTTAAGGCAGTTTTATCATTCGGGATATAATAATTACGCTCACTATTTTAATGAAACGCTGAACGGATATCTGGATCATATGCAGTCCGGTATAAATTCGGATGAAATGACAGACACTTTAAAGAAAGCGAAATCCATTATAGAAGAAGACGTTCCATATATATGTCTTTTGTATAAAACATACGCCGCCGCTACTTCCGCTGATTTTGAAGGTCTTGTAGCTCCGAGATCCAATAATTATTATTACGCTTGCGATGACTGGAAAATAAAAATATATTCAAAAGAAGAATCAGAAGAAGATCAACCTGCTTTAACTGAACCTCTGTACAAATAAGACTAAAGATAATTACGCTTTGTAGGTTTGTCAAACATTTGTTACACTGGCTGCAAGTAATTTCTAAGCGTCTCATTCGGTGATTTCCATCCTAAAGGCCGCATAGGAAAGTTATTGTAATCCCTGCGGTTGTACACTTTAAGCTGTTTGGAGAAGTCC
>JAAVYD010000076.1 GCA_022790955.1 Bacillota bacterium | reverse complement strand
GAGGACTTCTCCAAACAGCTTAAAGTGTACAACCGCAGGGATTACAATAACTTTCCTATGCGACCTTTAGGATGGAAATCACCGAATGAGACGCTTAGAAATTACTTGCAGCCAGTGTAACAAATGTTTGACAAACCTACATATAATAATAAAACCGCTGTTTTATTTAACTTTAAAATATCTGCGTATATTAAGTTTAATCAACACTATTTATATTGATTTTTTGTACAAATAGTGTATAATTTACCCAACATCATTATTATACTGGCAATTATAGACATATTTCTGAAATATATTAAATCTTAAAGTTTTCAGTAGATACTAAAATTTCTAACTACCTGACTTAATTTTATTAATTTTCACAAAATAATCAGCGATAAATACAAAAAAATTCATAAATACGCTGCATTATTACAGCTATTATGTCGATATCATAGTATAATTGTAATTTTTAATATGCGATATCTATTGTTTAAGATATCTGCAATATCATTCAAATTATATCTTTTAAAGAAATATGTAAATTTAGCTTTGTTTTTATGGAAAATTTATATAATTCCGCAATTTAATAAAGCTGCGGAATTTATTTTAATAAAAGAATTTTATTATCTGTTATTATAACAGATACGCAATGTAATTCGTAATCACAGAATAAACGTATATTATAAGGAGGCCCCAGCATGAGGCAATTTTTTGGCATGAGTCAGCGCGGAGATATTACAGAAGCTGTACGCGGGCTGAACAATCCCCAGTTTATTATGTTATTATCAAATAACAATCAATTTGAAAAACACGTGCACGCTTTAGAATCGCTCTATCCTGGAGTTCCAAGCATCGGATGCATAGGAATGAGCTACGACACACGAATCATAGAAAACGGCGTCAGCGTAATAGCATTTTACGACGGCGTCAGCGCAGCAGCCAACGTGCTGGAGGAAGTATCAACCATACCTATTAAATATATAGGCAGACTTGAAGAAGATATTAGAAAAGTCAGAGCTTCTCATGAAGATACCGTATGCATAGATTTTTGTTCAGGAAACGACGCCTGCGTATTAACTACGCTCAATACTTCTTTAAAACGCAAAGGTATTTCTCTTGTAGGCGGAACAGGAGATTCAGGCAAAGTATCAGCTAACGGAAAAATTTATAACGACGCCGTGGCGTATGCTCTTGTAAAAAATCACCATGGCAGAGTAAAAACATATAAAGAAAACATATATCATCCGCTTGGGAATTACAGATTCATAGCTTCAAATACCGATAAAGCAAATTACATAATAGGTTCGCTGAACGGTAAACCCGCCAAACAGGTATATCAGAGTATCCTGCATGTTAGCGATCAGAAAATACTTACGCAGACTTTCCAGAATCCATTCGGTAAACTTAACGGCGACGATATCTGCATAATTTCCATAAAAGAAGTCAACGGCAATGCGCTGGCATGCTTCAGACAGGTAAACGATTCAGACGTACTGATTCTGCTGCAGCTCGGTGATTACAGAGCGATAACAAGAAATACCATTCAGATGATCTGTAAGGATTTTCCTAAACGTTCCGCTGTTTTTTCTGTAAACTGCCTGTTTAGATATAAACTTTTCAGCGAAAACAATTATATGCAGAATTATTTACAGGAAATGGGGGCGCTTGGAAATCACGCCGGTCTGGTAGGTTACGGCGAACATTACAATGATCGCTTTGTAAATCAATCTATGACATGCGCAGTATTTGAATAAAGGAGGAGCTATGTTATTTTCAAAGAAAGAACCTAATAAATCGGCAAACCTACAGTACAGCGAAAAAAGCCTATACCCTATCCTGCATATGACCGACAGTTTAAGAGATTATAAATTCAAACTGGTTAATAAAGAGGTCGAATCCTTGCGGGAACTCAGCATGATAAACAATACTTTTTCCGGAGTATTAAACGAAGCCGATCAGTTTCAGGTTAAACTCCATGATTTCGGTCAATCCTTTTCAAATATAGACCAAGCTGCAGGACGATTTGCAGATGTAAGAAACTCAATATCCGAAACCGTTTCTGAAACTCAAAGCAAAGTCGATGAACTGAAAAATACTTCTATAGAAATAGAAGCCTCATTCAAAGAAATGGAAACTACTTTCGCTGAGCTTCAGACAACCGTTAAAAACATACAACAGTGCATGGGAAAAATCGTATCCATCGCAGACCAGACTAATATTCTTGCAATAAACGCTTCTATTGAGGCTGCGAGAGCGGGCGAACAGGGCAAAGGTTTTGCTGTAGTCGCATCAAAAGTCAAGGAACTTGCTGAAGAAATTAAAGACCTTGCTGCCGAAGTTGATATGGATATACATGATGTAGAAAACAATTCAATACTTCTTAATAACAGCATAACAAGCGCTCAGAATTCTCTCGATGAAGGCGTAGATACCGTAAACATCACATATGAATCTTTTTATAAAATAACAGAAGCTGCTGACAGCGCCGCCTCCGTCCAAAATGAGATTTCAGGTGTTATAGATGATTCTGAAACGGCTCTGAACTCAATATATAAATTTTTCGATCAGATGAAACTCCAGTATCAGGAAGTTGTAAAGCATATTCAAAGCGCCAGTAAACTCGGAACTACAAAAAGCGCTATGTTTGAAGATATAGACAATATGTTGTCGCAGATACCGCTTATTATAAAAGATATAGATTCATAATAGATAGATTTATTTTCCAAAAGATCTTCAAATTCCCTTTTTAAATACAAACCGATATAAGGGCATCAACGGCTATAGCCATATATGCCCTTTTTGTTATATCCTAAATCAATACCGCAGAAATCCTAAAAACATTTACCTTCTTATCTGCATAAAACTTATGAACCCCAATCTATGATAAAATATATGAATTTTCATTATTCAACAGTTTCTATGGAATCCACAATATTTTTCCTGCTTATCCGGTGCAGAGGAGCCGCCGCTGCAATGCAGGCCGTCACAGATACAACTGACGCTTCCAAAATAGCGGAAATCGAAACGGCAACGAGCTGCATACTGTTGAACCGACGCTCCAATAAAAACAACGCATATATATCCCGATACGACTCCGATTGAGAAAGATATCATACCATAATAAGCTCCTTCCCATAAGAAAGTTTTATAAAGACCTGATATGCTTTCCTATGGCTCGCTGCATTCCCTATCTCGTTTATACGGGTATGAATATTCGTATAAACCGTATTTATGATATTAAGTATGCCGATACGTCCGATAAATAATATCAGCGCCCAGCAGAGCAACCTGATCGCCTCAAAACTCTCGTCGAGCTAAACGTCAAACTGACGGTAGGACAGCCGGTTCGTGCCGGGATTTTCTTTGCACCAGTCATCCAGCCATGCTTCAAAGGCTTCATTATCGGCATTTTCCTTTAGTATCGGATAAACTCCTGTATATACCGTTTCGCCGGTCAGCGCATCGTACATATAGTAAGATACAATTATATGCACGCCGTTTATAGCTCTAAAAAACTCTCAGAATCGACAAAATAATTGTATTAATATTAATACAATTATTTTTTACTGCCTTGACAGAAATATTATCCATATCTATAATAGTATTAAGTCTTATTATAAGGAAGCTACGATGAAACAGCAACGGTATTCCAGACAGCGACAGCTTATCTTAAACGCTGTAATGAAAAGATGCGATCATCCGACCGCCGACCAGATTTATCTTGAAGTACGCACTGCCGACGATAAGATCAGCCGCGGCACAGTGTACAGAAATCTTGGCATTCTGTCCCAAAACAACAAAATCACAAATGTAAAAACTCCTGCAGCAGATCGTTACGACTCACGTTTAGACCGTCATTACCATCTATTCTGCGTAAACTGCGGAAAAGTTGCAGACGCACCGTTAATCTATCGCGACGAATACGACGAGTTAATGGAAAAATCTACTGGATTCAGGATCAGCAGACATCGCACAGTCTTTGAAGGTTTATGCGCGGAGTGCAATAAGAATGAAAAGTAAAAGATCAAAACATCAAATTGGAGGTGTATTATGGCAATCTATAAATGCAAAGTATGCGGTTTTCTTTACAATGAAGAAAAAGAAGGCAAACCTGTTTCGGAGCTTTCAGGATGTCCGGTGTGCCGCGTACCTGTATCGAATTTTGTCCCAATATCAGAATCAGAAGAAAAAATCGTGCCCGAATCTCACGCTGACAACCTGGATTACGACAGCGCTACAGCACGCCGCGACGAATCCTGCAGATATATGGCTGAAATTCACGAAATGGCAGTAACAGGAAGATCCGTTGCCGCATCTATGAGCACAACCATGCCTGTGCCGAATTGGGACGATGTTCTGCTGCTCGGTTCACAGCTCGCTCCCCCTCCCCTGCCGGACGACGCTCCTGTGGATACAACGACTGTCATAGGAATAAACGCAAAAAAACCTATGATACTGGAAAACCCGGTCTATATATCCCATATGTCCTTCGGTGCATTGTCAAAAGAAGTCAAGATCGCCCTTGCAAAGGGTTCAGCCATGGCAAAAACCGCTATGTGCAGCGGCGAAGGCGGTATTTTACCTGAAGAAAAACAGGCGGCATACAAATATATATTTGAGTATGTCCCTAATAAATACAGCGTAAACGATGAAAACCTGCGTTCTGCGGACGCCATAGAGATAAAGATCGGACAAGGCACCAAGCCGGGTATGGGAGGTCATCTGCCAGGCGAAAAGGTTACGGAAGAAATAGCAGCTATCCGCGGCAAAAAACAGGGTGAAGATATCCAGAGTCCGAGCAAATTCCCGGAACTCAATTCAAAAGAAGATCTTCGTGACATGGTGGATATGCTGCGCGAGCGCTCTGAAGGCAGACCCGTCGGCATTAAAATAGCCGCCGGAAATATAGAACAGGATCTCGAATACTGCGTTTTCGCAGAACCGGATTTTATAACGATCGACGGCAGAGGCGGCGCTACCGGCTCCAGCCCGCTTATGCTCAGGGAAGCTACCACGGTTCCCACCATCTACGCCCTAAGCCGCGCAAGAAAATATCTTGATTCTGTCGGTTCGGATATTTCTCTGATAATAACCGGCGGACTCAGAGTATCTGCGGACTTCGCTAAAGCTCTTGCCATGGGCGCCGACGCCGTCGCTATCGCCAGCGCCGCTATGATCGCGGCAGCCTGCCAACAGTACCGCATATGCGGAAGCGACCGCTGTCCTGTCGGAGTCGCTACTCAGAACCCTGAACTCAGAAAACGTTTGAATATCGACGTTTCTGCCCAAAGAGTAGCAAACTTCCTGAATGTTACCCTAAAAGAACTTAAAACCTTTGCAAGAGTAACAGGAAACACCTCACTTCATGGATTATCACTGCGCAATCTCATCACAACAGATAAAGATATCGCAGAATACACGGGAATCCTCCATGCAGGTAGACCATCGTATTTTAATGAGTTAAGTAATTTAAACAATAAGGAGAGCACCGCCATGAAATATAAATGCAAGATATGCGGAGAAGTTTTTGACGTAAAAGCCGGAGAAACTCCGGTATGCCCTCTCTGCAAAGCATCAGGAAATAATGTCGAACCGATATCCGAAACGGTTTCAGATAAAAAGAATTCAAAATATGCCGGAACACAGACTGAGAAAAACCTGCACGCCGCGTTTTCCGGAGAATCGGAAGCCAGAAATAAATATACTTATTTCGCTTCCGTGGCAAAAAAAGAAGGCTACGAACAGATCGCCTCATTATTCCTGAAAACAGCAGAAAACGAACGGGAACACGCAAAGATGTGGTTTAAAGAACTCGACGGAATCGGCGATACAGCCGCAAACCTGCTCGCAGCCGCCGAAGGTGAAAATTATGAATGGACTGATATGTACGACGGATTTGCTAAAACCGCAGAAGAAGAAGGCTTCCCGGAATTAGCGGCTAAATTCCGCCTGGTAGGCGCTATCGAAAAGCACCACGAAGAACGCTACCGCGCGCTTCTTAAAAACATAGAAACAGCCGCTGTCTTTGAAAAAAGCGAAGTAAAAGTATGGGAATGCCGAAACTGCGGTCACCTTGTAGTTGGGACAAAAGCTCCGGAAATATGCCCTGCATGCGCTCACCCTCAAAGCTACTTTGAAATCCGCGAAGAAAACTATTAATATAACACGTTGTCTTTACCGATTCTTTTTTAGAATTTTACTTTGTTGTTATTTTATCAATATCGTAAACCGTATTTCCTGCATAACAAAAATCTGAAAATATAAAATTTTATTTAGCTTATCATTATGATAAAACATCTGCGATATGATATAAACTCATCTCCCGCATAACCCATTATGCGGGAGAATTTTTCGCCAAAAATATAAAAACAATATCATCACGATACATGCGCGGGCATATATCCTACGTACATTTGGTAACTCTCGATCTGTCTGGGCCAAAAAGATCTTCCAAACGCTTTAGTTTATATGTTTCACACGTGAATAACACATAGCTGTCCGAGCCTATATCAATATTTGCCAGACAGCAATCCCTATCTTTCCACTGATCGTTAAGAATATCTGCCCAAACTGAAATATCATCCGTTTCGTCCAACAATTCTTCCTCTATACTCAGTCCCAATCTTTTAAAATTTTCAAGATTGCTTACAAAATAAATAAAGTCTTCCTTCTCATCTTTCCAATCCCTGTTGCATACAAAATTTCCCTGTTCCAGCAGATGAATCAAAGCGACTTTACATATCTCCTGATCGTCCGAACGATCGTTCATAAACCACTCGTCAAATATATCTCCATGAGCATTGAAATATCCTTTAGGATCTGAAAGGCACTTTTTCATTTCAGTCATAACCGTTTCGTTTTGTTCCGATATGATTCCGGCTATTTCAAGCGTATCGTTATCATAAACTCTCCATATATATACTTCATTACTATCAGATTTATCCATTACATCCTGCCCTCCTGCTTTTCACATTTACATAAATTCAGGTCATATTGATTTTTGAAGCATTCCGCAGATTATTAAAATATTAATATAAATCGCCGATAAACTTTATCATGCTTTTGTCTACCCTCAACAATTTCCCGTGTATACATTATGCAGATATTTCCGCGCTTCCTCTGCAGCTCTGTAAATACTGTCTACTGGCGTAGGCGTTCTTTCCGCCATTTTATAGCGAGGAAAAAAGCGAGATAAATGCAGCGGAATATCTCGGTCTATTGACGAGATCCAATCTGCCATTTTACGTATTTCATCAATACTATCGTTTTCTTCCGGAATCAGCAGCGTAGTAATCTCCACATGGCATATCTGCGAGGCTATTTCTATAGAGCGCTTTACGTTATCAAGATCGCCGCCGAGCCTTCTGTACCATTGAGGCGTAAAACCTTTAAGATCAATATTTACAGCATCTATAAAAGCAAGCAGCTCCCTCCAGGGTTTTTCTTCCGCCGTACCGTTCGTTACCAACACGTTCAACAGACCGTGTTCATGAGCGAGCGCCGCGCATTCCCTGACAAATTCATATCCCACCAAAGGCTCGTTATAAGTATAAGCGATACCTATATTCCCAATGTGTTTTAATGATTCCGCCTTCTGAACCAACTCTGACGGCAATATCCTTACCGTTCCAACCGCCTCCGCATCAGCATATTTATCCTGCGCTGATTCTTCCAAATCCGAAAAACAGCTTTTTTTACGCCTGCTGACAATACTTTTTCCGTTTTCATCAATAACATCTTCTGCCATTGATATTCTATGATTCTGACAAAAATCACACTTTAAATTGCAGCCAAAACTGCCCGCCGACAATATCATGCTTCCGGGATGAAATTTTCTCAAAGGTTTCTTTTCTATGGGATCTAATGCCAGGCTCGTAAGCTGTCCGTAACTTAAAGAAACTACACTGCCTCCTCTGTTTATCCTGGCGCCGCAAAAACCGACCTGTTCTTCTCCGAGAACGCATTTATGAAAACAAAGTCCGCATTCCGCTCTTTCCTGTCCAATGACAGTCTGCTTTACGTCAAAATTCATTTTTAAATCCCCTCGCCTTCTTTAAAATTTTATCACTAACGACCATAAAACTGCCTGAATCTGAACGCAAAATTAACTTAAATATGCCTCACAACTTCAAAACGCTCCAGCGTATAAGGCTCGTCAGCTCTGATTCCGCCTTTCCTGCAAGCGATATCTATCTGCTCCTCTACAGTATCCACGCCGTCGAGGTCCGGCAGCAGAAGACCTCGACGTCCTCCGCAGGATACTATAACGCCGTACTTTTTAACATCGAGATCTGCAGATGACACAACAGACTCCGCAGGGCCGAGAACATCAACTTTATATTCCAGAAAGTCCAATTCTTCTTTCCTTACGGGCTCAAAGCGCGGATCCTCCGTACCTGCAGAAACGGCGTTTCTCACGATCTCATCCGCTACGGAATCCGTGACCGGCGCGATCGTGCCGATACAGCCTCTGAGCTGACCGTGAAGCTGCAATGATACAAACGCCCCGGCAGACTGATTTAACATCTCAACCGGCAAATCTTTGGGAATTTCTTTTAATTTTTTACCTTCGCCGATATACGTTTCCAAAGACAGCCGCGCCAATTTCACCCACGGATCCTCACCTGCCTTACGCTCATTTAGCCGAACCCTTTCTTCCTCCTCGTATATCTCGCCGAACCTGCGTCCCTTATCCGCCCCTGTGACAGCAAACTTCGCCACCGCATAACCTACTCCAAAAGTCCCTTCGTAGCTTAAAAGCTCCGAATTTACAGCTAAACCGTCTAAAGCTCCCGCCATGATCTGAAACGAACGCAGACCGCACTCGGCAGCCTTACTGCAAAAAGACTGATCAAATTTAAGAAAACGCATAAAATCTCCGGCAGACATCGCATCAGTTACCTGGCGATCAAAATCCGGACCCTCAGGAACAAACCCATAAGGACCGTCTTCCTTTAATTTATGGGACAGATCGCCGCTGGCAATAAAAACCGCACGACGATTCAACGCGTCAGCCGCCTGAGCAACGCACATACCGAGTCTGTAATGATCCAACGAAGAAAATCCTGATAATCCCATACGCACCACGGGAACATTAACTCCTGTTTTTTCCAGAAAATACATAGGAACACATATTCCATGATCGAGTTCGGAACTTCTCTCCCCAAGCTCTCCCGCCATAATTCCTTCATTAACAGCCAGGCGTATGATTTCATCACGAAAATCAGCATCATACTTTACATTAAAACTAACATCAAACGCGCCAAAATCCGACATATCTCCCTGCGCTCCGTCACCTGGAGAAATATGAAAATAATCCGCGTACATAATAGTATGGGGCGACGCTATCACAAGCACATCGGGCTTCCATTCGGCTACCTGCTCTGCGGCGGCGCGAAAAGCCTCCGACGTAATTTTAATCTCTCTTTCTCTGCCCTTTCCCACTTCCGGCAGTATAATAGGCGGATGCGGAACAATAACAGCTCCTATCACAGACATAAACCGCTCCTTTCTTTACATTTATCAAAATACTCAAACTTAATTTTTATATCTGATAATATATATATTTCAACACACTGCTTTTCTTAATTTCTGATTTATATACCTATATAAACATAAATTTCAGTTAAAATCTTTTATTCAGCGATTATATTAATGTATACAAATCTGATTTTAATTTAACATTTTCAACCAAAACTATTATCTATAATATTTACGGATAAAGCCGTCCGAAATCCATTAATATACTAACTTCTTATCCCCAAAGCCTCTTTCGCCAGCTTGTCCGCAATATCGTTATACTTATCTCCTGAATGTCCTTTTACCTTTACAAATTGTATATCGACCGCAGCGCTTGCCTTTTTATAAAAATCCGCATATGCGATAGTACCAGCTTTTTCCGCTCTCCATTCGCCAGTGCACCACTTTGCGATTCCCTCATAGTCATGATATATCGTAATACTCGATATATCATTATCCAGACAATACTGCATAGCAGCCTCGGCGCCTTTTATTTCGCCTGCAATATTTTGCATTTTCGCAAGATTTCTGTCTTTGTATTTTCGAGAAAAGCGCAGCTCTTCACCGTTATAAAAAATCACAGCGCCGTATGAAAATTCTCTAGTTAATTTATTAAAACTTCCGTCGACATAAGCCACAGCCTGAGTTTCCTTTAATTCTTCCTTTTGATTTGAAACTCCACTAATAAAATTTTCAGCCTCATTTCTATCTTCAAAGCCTTTATATACCGCTCCTGAAAATCCGTTTATCTGCTGCTGACATTCCGTCCAGGTTTTATAAATCCCAGGATTTCTGCCTTTTTTTACCGCATAAAACTTTTTCGCCATATATTTTATCCTCTCAAATTCTATAATTTCATGCATTTGAAATACCAATATATTTCATTATATCAGCAATAAACTCCATCCGGACAATATTTTTCCGCATTTAATAACAACCTGCGGCAATTATAAAATATATCACAAATTTGTTCCGACTTAGTGTATACTAAAATTAAAATATTAAATTTAATTTTTTCAGACCATAAGGAGGTTTAATCATGCCCCTTCTCGATTTTGATACTTTTAATATTAATGATATTTTCTCCCTGCCTGAAAATCGGCGCGCAGAACTTATAAACGGTCAGCTTTATGATCTGGCTCCGCCTAACAGAATACACCAAAAAATTATAAGCAGACTTCATCAAAAGATAATAAATCTTATTGATTCTCATAACGCTTCATGTGAAATTTATCCCGCTCCATTTGCTGTATTTTTAAATAACGACGATAAAACATACGTTGAACCGGATATTTCCGTTATATGCGACGTCAGCAAACTCGACGACCGCGGCTGTAACGGCGCTCCTGACTTTGTAATTGAGGTCGTATCTCCAAGCAGCAGAAAAATGGATTACTCGCTTAAAGTATCTTTATACTCGGAAGCCGGCGTCCGCGAATACTGGATTGTGGATCCCGCAAAAAAACGCACCACCGTATATCATTTTGAGAACGACACAGCGCCTGTTATCATTCCTTTCAGCCAGGATATTCCTGCAGGCATTTTTCCGGATCTGCATGTTAATATTAATGATATTATATAAATCTTAAAACGCCATGCGTTACACGCAGCGTTTTCGTATTACAAATAAAAAACAGCCGCACTTAAATACGACTGTTTTTTATATTACATTAAAATTTTTATTCAAGACGAAAAGCGTTTTCCGTTCTTTCCAGCAAGCCTGCAATACAACAGTCCCGCCGTATTACGATTAAAACCGCTCTGTCTGATTATACTTTATATTGCCTGTAAACTACTGTTCGAGTCTTGGTTCAACATAATCTGCAATCTTGCAGTCTCTGTTTCTATTTGCTAACTGTTCTTCGTACCAGTCTAAAACTTCATCAGTAGTACCAGGGAAATCTTTCATAAGGCTGCCTACGTGAGTTCTTACGCCGCCTGCTCTGTCCGGCTCAACGTAACGAAGTTCAAGGCTGTTTCCGTCTTTTGTAATGATACCATACTGAGAATTATTTTTGGAATCAATCTTATACTTTGTTCTGTATCCTCTTGCTTTAGCTGCTGCTACGATTTCATCCATTGTACAAGTCATATTAAAAAACCTCCTAAATCATGTAAAGATAAAATAAATATAGTTATGCAACACAGGACATAATTATTTATGTTCCTCACAAAAATGAATTATACCACACATTTATAAAATTTCTACCCTTTTATTAATTTTTTAATGGTTTTTCCTCAAAAAACACAGATTATCGACTCCTATACCGGCTCAAACATTCCCGGCATACCGTTTAAAATAAAATTATATTATCTTAAAGCTGAATTTATTACCCGAAACTGTAACAATTCTCCTCAAATCAGAATAATATGCAGCATAAGTTATAATTCATTACAAGGAGGAAACATAATATGGGTTGCTTTAATAATTGTAATTGCATTTCACCTAACTCAAATTCTATTGATAATTGCTGTAACGCAAATCATCTTTGCGATTTTGACGGGGATATGTCAAAAGTACTTGCCGAACCGATCTACGTACAGAAAGTATACGACGCTGTCCTTTTAAACCTGCAGGGACTTAAAACGGTGTCTAATCAGACTTTCACCCCCGCTATCCCAAGCGGTTTCAGACTTACAGGCATCGCCGGCATAAAGTGCAAAAAATGCTTTAACCCTGCAAATATCGCCGATCCTAATAATCTGACCATATCCTGCAATACTACTATATCCGGCGCCAGTTTTGTAAATGATGCAAACGGCGAGGTTAAAGTAGTCGGACCTGACGGAACTATGTCCGAAAAGCTGTTATATGTCGATACTTCTACATGCGACCGCACAGATAAAGGAACTCCTATATTCGGAACTCAGAAAGTCAGCATTTCAGGAAACGTATGCGTTACCCTCGATCTCATAGTTATGGATAACTGCGGACGCGAAATCTGCTACCCTGTAAGCGCTAATGTCAATATCGCTACGGTTGCCGCTCCGCTGCTTCTCACCAGCTTCTTTGAAATGTGCATGCCGTCTGTATTCGATACAGCGTTCCTCCCAAGATTCGCAGAATTATGCAATGTAGCATGTGAAACTCGTCTTGCTACAAACAGTCTTGGCCGCGATCTTAATATAGACAATAACGGCGAAGTATCTGCTAATCTCATAATCGCGATGTGCGTAAACTGCGAAAAGAAGATCGTTGTACCTGTTGAACTGTGCGTTCTCTCTACAGGATTCCTCGAATTAAGCCCTAACACATCTCAAGTTTGCGCTAACTTCCCTCAGCTTTTCCCTACTCAGATCAACAAAGACGACGACGACGATGTAGCAGGCGATAATGATAATGGAGGATGCTGCGGAAACAACAACGTATTCGGAAATATGAACAATAATAACTGCAACACATGTAACACATGCAATACATGCAACGATAACTGCAATAACAACTGTAATAATAACTGCAATACATGCAACGACGGATGCGCAAGACCTATCTGCGATACCTGCGGAAACGAACCTTTTCCTATCATAAGATAGATTAAAAACACAGCAGTACAAACTTAAAATCAACGCAGTTTTAAACGTACTTTTTAACCTTGCTCAATTTTAGCAAATCAATAAACTTCTATACTTTGCCCAAATGACGTAAAAATTTTGCATACAATAAAGCGAACAGCGGAGCTATCATGCTCCGCTGTTACGCCTTCCGATATATGAATTTATATATATCAATATTTTAATCCTGCGGCTGAACGATCTCATGCTTTTCTATCTTTATCCTGCAGTTCTTGCGGAAAAAACCTATACCGATATGCCAACATTCATCGTAACCTTCATCGTAAAGCCATGAATCGTATCTCATATCTTTAATCTGAGCCAAAGCCTTTTCTGCAGCCTGCTCCATCTGACGAGCGTTCTTCGCAGTTTTAAGCTCTATCACAGCCGCCGGCTTCGTAAAATCTTTATTATAAACGCAGATATCAAACCTGCCTTTTCCCGATTCCCGATTCGATTTTTTTAGATAACCGTTCCCAAGATTCTGAAGAACTCCCTGCAGAAATCCGTGATAAAACGCTTCCGCGCTGTCCATATAGCTTATGGAATTCATAAGCAATCTCGTAAGCTCATTCTGAAGACCCTGCTCGTCGCCCTGCAAAAGCGCAGTATACAGAGCGCTAAGATCTTCGGATTTTATCCTCTTATCGAACCATTTTTTAATATGCGTTTCATAAATATACAGTATCTCGCAATTTGGAACAGTCAGCGTTATAAATATCTGATTGTTATCCAGTCTTTCCGAAATCTTCTTTAAATATCCGGTAAAAAACAGAAAATTCCAAAGATTATCCTGAGTATCATAAATACTGTCATAAGTTATATCTTCATAAACCGGTTTTTCGATAGTTCCTCCGGAAGTCAGTATTTCCAGTTCGTTTTTAGTTTCATCATCAGCATGATCTATAAGATCCTTCACGATACTGTTCGAGCTCGTATTAGACCAGTACGGACGCGGAAGAGCGTTTCTGTCCGCAGTCAAAGCGTCTATATAATTAATAACGCTCCACGGATTATATACCTCGGAATTGCCGAACAAATAACCGTCATACCATTTTCGGATATAATCCATACGATCTGAAACTCCGTAATATTCCGCCATATCTGCTACTTCATTCGGAGTAAAACCAAAATACTCGGAATATTTTTTTTCTAAAACAGAAATAACTTTAAAATTATTAAGTCCCGTAAAAATACTCTCTTTGCTTATCCTCAGACAACCCGTTATCACTGCAAATTCCAGATTCGGATTCGTTTTAAGCGCAGACTCGAACAGCGAACGTATAAACATCACCATTTCATCGTAAAAACCTCTGTAATAAGCATTTTCCAAAGGTACATCGTATTCGTCGATTAATATAATTACTTTTTTTCCGTAAGCCTTATACATACATTCAGATAAAAAAGCTATTGCTGTTAAATATTCCGAATCCTCCGCCTGATCCTCGCAGATCATATGAAATTTATTTATATTACCTTTATTTTCTAAAACCTGCAATACAACATTTTTATGTCTTTCAAATTCTCTGTTTATCTCTTCGCGAATCCTGCCCAATGCATCTTCATACGTCGCCTGCTTAGCCGATTTCAGCGTCAGAGATATGACCGGATAACTCTGCATATACTGCAAATAATCACTGGCTTCATCAACATTCATAATCTTTAATCCATTGAACAGCCTGCGGTTTTCTTTATTATATTCTTCGTTTCCCGTATCTTCAAAAAAATATTTAAGCATACTGAGATTCAAAGTCTTTCCGAAACGCCTCGGTCGGGTAAAAAGCGTGACTTTATAATCATTGCGCAGCAAATCATCTATCAGCAGAGTCTTATCCACATAATAATAACCGCGCCGGATTATATCCTTAAAATCTTCCACACCGATAGAAATGGGCTTATAATTCATAATGTATCCTTTCTTGAGCCAACTGAAATATGTAAACTTGCATACATTTAACTATAAATTTTATACTACCTTACATTTAGAATTAACAATATAAGCATTTTGAGAAAACGAACCTTTATATGCTTCTTCATCCAAAAAACCAAGAATTAACTTTATATTTTCTTTATTATTGGGAATAATTATTTTTTCACCAGATAAATTAATTACTATTGTTTTTACAGAATTACAATATGCTTTTGCTTCACTCGCATTTAAAGTATAATTTAAAAAATCTCCTAATATTATATCATGATTATAATCTAATTTAATCAAATAGCCTGCATAAATTGCCGGACATTCACCCCTATATATTGAAGTTTTATCTACCAAAGCAGAACTATTTGTTCTATTAAAAAAAACATCACCTACTTCAAGTCTATATTTTTCAATATCATCTTGATCATTAGAATATACTAAATCCGACCAATCAATCTTTCCTTGTTGTAAATTACCCATACGAATTACCGCCGCCTTACCTGATGTTTCTGATTTTTTAGCTGTCCCGTATTTAAGAGATTTACAAAGCGAATTAATACTTAATTCCTCTCAACTATCCAATCCTATTCCATTTTCCTCCTGCCATTTTTCCGTCAATTCCCCCGTAAAAAACTTATGCAAAATCGCCGATTTACGATTTTCAAAACCGTCAACCACAACCTGAGCTTTTTCCTTAATCCTATCCAATTTTGAAAATAGACTTTCAATACGATCGACCATACGCTGCTGCTCGGCAAGAGGTGCGATAGGTATAGGATATTTTTTAACAAATTTTGGCTGTGCTCGCATAAGAGAACCGCCAACACCCGAAACATTTGAAAGCATAAATTTCCTAAAATACTGCGTTCTAAAACAAAGCATGAGATAGTCAGAATTTATCGCAAAGTTGCGAATAACAATCCATTCAGAAGACGCTATAAGTTCACTATCTGTATGCTGTGAAATTTTCCATACACGATTGATTACTTGAATTTATTTTACACAGTAAAACATTATTTTTAATAACTGACTGTTTAGAAGAACCAATTTCTGAACCTTTGATTATTTCTGGGTAGTCATTAACACTGCTCGGTATACTACTTTATAACTCGAAAGTCTTGTCAGCTTGCTTCATGGGATCAATAGATGAACCCGAATATTGATTAATAGAATCTATATCCGTCCAACACCAATTTTCCGGCACTTTATAAGGCTGTTCCTCATTAAACCAAGGTCAAGGCTGTTTCCTTTTTCCCGGATTTCTTCTCTGGTAAATACACTCCAGCGTTCGTCCTGAATTTCCCGTCTGTCCTCCGCTTCATACGCTTTTTCAAAGTGAGCGAAATGTTCTTTTTTAATCGGCGTTGTTTTCCCGAAATACGGTATATTCGTGCGCAGATCGTAAAACCATACTTCTTTTGTGTTGTCTTTATCCTTTTTTCCGCGGGTAAAAACCAATACGTTAGTCTTAACGCCCTGAGCGTAAAAAATTCCCGTCGGCAGACGCAGGATCGTATGCAGATCGCATTTATCCATTAGATCAACCCTGATTTTTTCTCCGTCGCCGTCCGCAAAAAGCACGTTATCGGGAAGAACTACCGCGGCTCTCGCCTTGCCGTCCGGTTTAAGACTCCGATAAATGTGCTACAGGAAATTAAGCTGCTTGTTGCTTGTGGAAAAAGTAAAATCATCACGAATGACGCGTTCTCCGCCCTTTTTCGTTCCGAAAGGCGGATTCGTCAATACCAGATCATAACCGCGCATAGATTTTCCTTCATTTATATTAATACCTTTACAAATATTTTAATATGATATTCTCTGCTCAACAGATTCCACTTGATTCTTCAATCGCAAAACAAAAGCACACCTTTATGCCTTATCAGACATATTATGGTGTGCTTTCGCATTTTAATTATTTTAAATTATAATCAGCGCATCCCGTTATATTTTATTCGCTGAATTTTATCGATCTTTGAGTGCGTTGACTATAATCGTTCTGCCGCTCGGTCAGCTCTACAAATCATCAGCAGAAACAACCTGATCGTTCATAGCATTGCCGGGCGGAACTATCGGGAATACGTCATTGTTAGTATCTATATCACAGGTAATAACATTGCCGCGGCCGTTTGCTGCAGCTCCCGTTAATGCTTTTTTCAAACCGTCCAGTGTAGAAACCTTAGCGCCGCCTAATCCAAAGGCTTCCGCTAACTTAACATAATCTATTACATCCGGCAGCGTTGTAGATGAGTATCTCTTTTCAAAAAACAGCTTCTGCCACTGACGAACCATTCCCAAAACGTTATTTTTAAACAAAATAGTAATGATCGGAAGATCCTGAGCTGAAACAGTAGCTAACTCGTTACAGTTCATTCTGAAACTGCCGTCGCCTGTTATATGAATAACACGCTTGTCTGGATTTGCGATCTGCGCGCCAATAGCCGCGCCTAATCCAAAACCCATAGTACCGAGTCCCCCAGAGGTTATATTCTGACGCGGAGCTTTAAACGGCCAGTACTGAGCCGTCCACATCTGATGCTGCCCCACATCTGTCGCAACGATTATATCGTCGCCTAAAACTTCTTCAATAACACGGAAAATATTTTCAGCGACAAAATCGTCTTCGCCTATATTCCTTTCGCGCCTGAAAGAATCTATTTTCGCCAGCCATTCATCATTCTTCTTGCTGCCGATAAGCGGGAGCAGTTTATCCAGTATCAGATTCATGTCGCCTACCAGACTCTGATCCACATTAACATTTTTATCCACTTCTGAATTATCTATATCAATATGTATTATCTCGGCTCCGCTTGCAAACCTGCTGACGTCGCCCGTCACCCTGTCGCTGAATCTTGCGCCTATGGCTATAAGCAGATCCGCATTATGTACTGCCTGATTAGCCTCTTTTTCTCCGTGCATTCCCACCATACCTAAAGAAAGCCTGTGATTTCTCGGAATCGCTCCCAGATTCATAAGTGTGGAAACCACCGGAATATCTGCTTTTTCCGCTAATCTTATTACCTTTTCGGAAGCGCCCGCAATGATCACGCCGCCGCCGGCATATATGAGAGGTCGCTCGGATTTTCTTATCTTAGATGCAAGAGATTCTATATCGTCTTCATCGAATAAATTTTCTACTGACTCTTTAACAACAATTTCCTGAGGCTCATAATCGTAAAACTGAGTCATTATATCCTTAGGAACATCTACCAGCACCGGTCCCGGTCTTCCGCTTTTTGCTATCCTGAACGCTTCTCTGATACACTCCGCCAGATTTTCGATATTCCCTACAAAGAAATTGTGTTTTGTAACAGGAATAGTAACGCCTGTAATATCTACTTCCTGAAACGAATCTCTGCCGATAAGAGCTACGGGAACCTGACCCGTAATAACTACCATAGGTATAGAATCCATAAACGCGGTAGCTATACCTGTTACAGTGTTAGTTGCTCCCGGACCGCTCGTAGCAAAAGCTACTCCTACCTTTCCGGTAGAACGCGCATAACCGTCAGCGGCATGAGTAGCGCCCTGTTCGTGACTTGTAAGTATGTGCTTTATACTGTCCTGATAATCGTACAGAGCATCATACAACGGCATAATCTGACCGCCGGGATAGCCGAAAACAGTATCTACGCCCTGTTCCTTTAAACATTCCAATATTATATTTGAACCTTTTATATTCATAATTTCATCCATTAATTAATATTTTATAAGACATACCTGAAAACTATATTTTCATAAATCCGCCTGACTCCGCTCTGCAAAAATTTACAGCGAATCGCGTCCTGCTTCACTTAAAATACAGAATTCAGAAATGATAATAATTTTTCAAATACGCTTGATGCAGGCAATATCGCCTCTGCGGTACGACGAAATTTATATGACTAAATATTTATACTTTTATTTTTCGTCGCTCCAAGCGTACATCTTTCTGAGTTCTTTTCCTACTTCTTCCAGTTCATGAGAAGCCTTTATCTTTCTTGTAGCGTTAAAGTGCTGTCTGCCTACTTTGTTTTCCATGATCCAGTTTCTCGCAAAAGTACCGTCCTGAATTTCTTCAAGAACCTTCTTCATTTCTTTCTTAGTATCTTCAGTGATTATTCTCTTTCCGATTTCGTAATCGCCGAACTCAGCAGTATCTGAAATGGAATATCTCATTTCAGAGAATCCTCCGTGATAGATAAGGTCTACTATAAGTTTCATTTCATGGATACACTCAAAATAAGCGTTTCTTGGATCATAGCCTGCTTCTACAAGAGTTTCAAATCCTGCCTGCATTAACGCTGTAACGCCGCCGCATAAAACTGCCTGTTCTCCAAAAAGATCCGTTTCAGTTTCGCACTGGAAAGTTGTTTCTAAAACTGCCGCTCTCGCGCCGCCAATGCCGGCAGCATAAGCCAGCGCCATATCCTGCGCTCTGCCCGTAGCATCCTGATGAACGGCAACCAGACAAGGAACGCCCTTTCCTTCAACGTATTCGCTTCTTACAGTATGACCAGGACCTTTAGGCGCAATCATTGTTACATCAATATCAGCCGGAGGAACGATCTGCTGGAAGTGAATATTAAATCCGTGAGCAAACATTAACATATTGCCCGGTTTGAGATTAGGTAAAATGCTGTTCTGATAAATATCAGCTTGTTTTTCATCAGGTGTAAGGATCATTATAACGTCTGCTGCAGCTGCAGCGTCCGCAGCAGTCGCAACTTTAAGACCTGCTTCTTCAGCTGATTTCCAAGATTTGCTTCCTTCATAAAGACCTACTACTACATTTACTCCGCTTTCTTTCAAATTCAGCGCGTGAGCGTGTCCCTGACTTCCGTAACCGATAATAGCGACAGTCTTGCCGTCTAAAAGTGATAAATTACAATCATTCTGATAAAAGATCTTTGCCATTTCTTTTTCCTCCAACTTAATAACATTATTATTTATGATCCAAGGGCTCGATATATAAAAATTGCCCTATTGCATACAAATTGTTTTCATTAAATCATACTCTATTAGCTAACCGCCGTCAAATGATATTTATATAACTTTAATTCTTAATTTTTCTAATTGCATTTAATGTTATCGTCTGCGACCTGCTAAAGTATGAAAATCATTATTCAAATAATTGCACCCGGCTCCCTGAACCAAGCCTCTAATTTCCATTTCCCTCACTATCATATCCCGTATTTTCCACCAGCTCACACCCCAGTTGCAAAACAACGTTTCTGACTCCGGAGCCCTGCTCGCAAGCCGCTGAACGGCTGTGTACGGCGACAGATTCTCAAGAAACAAAACTGCGCGCTTCACATATTCCTCAAGAGAAATTATATTAAATTCCCCCGATTCATACTGAGCCGCCATAACCGTGTTTTTTTCTATGTAAAGGGAATGCAGCTTAACCTGTTCTATATCAAGGGCTGTAAGTATTCTTGCCGATTCTTTGGCATCATCGTCGTCGTCCCATGGCAAATTTAAAATCACATGAGCACATACTTCAAAACCAAAGCTGTGTATACGCAGAACCGCATCTATAAACTCGGCAAGAGTATGACCTCTGTTTATCTTTTTAAGCGTATGATGATTAATGCTCTGAAGCCCCAGCTCAACGGTCACTTCTTTGCCTGCCGGCAGAGCCACATCGCGTATTAATGAAAGATACCTATCGGAAATACAATCTGGTCTTGTAGAAATACAGATCTCTGCCACGCTGTCAAATTCAGCCGCCTGTCTCAGATAACCTGTCAGGCTGTCAAATGGAACATAAGTATTTGTAAAATTTTGAAAATATGCTATAAACTTCTTTGCGTTGTACCGCCTGCCGATATACTCACTGTTTTTTTGAAGCTGTTCTTTCACAGAAAGCTCTGACGAAAGATTCTCAAATCCCGTCCCGCAAGCTCCGCAGAAAGTACATCCTGAAACTCCCAGAGCTCCATCTCTGTTTGGACACGAAGCGGGGATATTCACTGGAAGTTTATAAACCTTTTCTCCGTATTTCTCCTTAAGCATATCCGAATAAGCTCTGTATACCATAATAACACCGTATTTTATAAAACAAAGCCAGCTTCGCCGATCTGTTTAAAACAGACTTTGCCGATATTGCGTTAATATCTTAAACGATATTTCCTGTATATTAAATAAAAGGGCTGCTCTCTGTGAGGCAACCCTATGGTAAGTTAAATGTCTTACTTGTTTAAAATCTCGTACTGTCTTACAGACGCGTCGAGTTCGTCTAACTCAGCGCTCAGGCTGACAACGAAATCTATGTTCGACTTCTCGGATATATTCTGAAGTCTCTTGAGGAATTCTGGCAATTCCCTAACGGATATGTCTGCATGCTTTAATATACTGTCTATGAAAATCTCCTCTATATCGTGATTTGAACTCATAATACCATATATAAAGCCGATGTATTCATCGATATTTGTTACATATTCATAATCGTCCATAACTATCATTCTTATGTCACGGTCGAGATCATGCTTTAATCTGTCATCCTTGACGATGAAAACAATACTGCCATTCTTTTCCACACAAGACTGGTTGGACATATCCACCATAATCTTAGTCTTGCCTGTACCTTTACGCCCTACAAGTAGTTTAACCATGTGTAGTCGCCTCCTTTTCATAATAACACTAATTCATTAACTATATTATACTATCATGAAAAGAAAAGGACAATAGTTTTAAATTTTATTGCTTTTTTATTTTTAGCATATAAAAAATGCTGTTTCTGTAATATTAATTCTTCTCGTTACCGAAGCAGATTCGGCAAAGCCGCTGTTTCTCATTTCTTACTCTCACTGAGCCTGAGCTGTCCGCAGGCGGCGCTTATATCACTGCCAAGCTCCCGCCTTATGGTGACTTCTATACCGGTGTCCGAAAGGACTTTTGCAAATTGAGCTGCATGCTTCCTCGCCGAACCGCGATAATCCTTTTCATCTACCGTATTAAGAGGAATAAGATTAATGTGGCACAGCATGCCTTTAACGACTCCGGCAAGCTCTCCTGCGTTTTCTAAAGAATCATTAATATTTTTAATTAACGCATACTCAAAAGTGATTCTTCTATGAGTCGCTTCCGTATATTCTCTGCATACAGACATCAGCTCCGATATCGTATAGCTGTCGGCTATTGGCATAATGCGCCTGCGGATCTCATCTGACGGCGCATGCAGGGAAACAGCCAGATTCACCTGAGGCAGATCACGGGCAAACCTGTAGATTTTCTCCAGAATACCGCAGGTAGAAACGGTAATATTTCTCAGCCCTATATTAAAACCTTTTTCGTCGTGAAGAATATTAATGGAGCGAACAAGTTCGTCGTAATTATCGAAGGGCTCTCCTGTGCCCATAACCACAATATGACCGATACGCCCGCTGTCCGCCTGCATGGCAATAACCTGATCGACTATCTCGCCGGCATTCAGATTTCTCTCAAGACCGTTTACAGTCGATGCGCAGAAAGCGCAGCCCATTCGGCAGCCAGCCTGGGAAGAAATACAGGCGGTATTTCCGTATTTATATTTCATAAAAACGCTTTCCACAGCCGAACCTCCGGCTACCTCGAAAAGATATTTTTTAGTACCGTCCACAGCCGATTCCTGCCTGCGCAGCAACTTTACGGAAGCCAACTCAGCCGATTCCTCCAACTTCATACGCAGATCTCGTGAAAGCTCCGTCATATCGCCAAAATCATAAACACCGCGATACATATTCTTAAACACCTGAGCTGCGCGAAACTTCTTCTCTCCCATTTGAACAAAAAAATCGCAAAGTTCGGTATATGTCATATTCTTAAAACGTATTTTTTTATCTTCCAAATCAATCATTACCTTTCTTTGCAGATTTTATCACGCCGTATAATTTCAGCATGACTTTTTTGCCGAACCTCATGAAGCGATGAAATCATATACTTATTTATATCTTCTGTATTGAGATACCTGTTTCATGCCCATTCAGCTTAAAAATTTCCAGACTATCGCCTGTATAATTCAGCTCAGCCGCGAGAGTTTCTTCCATTATATAATCCTTATGAGATTCAAAAGCAGCTTTAGATTCGTCATCGCAATTAACGGAAATTAAAATATTATCCATCATATCTAAATTCTTCTGCTTTCTTATCTGCTGAATCTTTGAAATCAGCTCCCTTGCCAGCCCTTCTGAAATCAGTTCAGGAGTCAGCTTTGTATCTAAGATTACGAATATACCCTTATCCATACCTACTGCAAAACCTTCCTTAGCCGACACTCTTACCTCTACGAGTTCTTCGTCGATCTCTGTCTGCTCGCCGTTAAGAGTCAGAATAATCCTGCCCTTTTCTCCCATCTCTGTTATAAGAGCCTTAGCGTCGCCTTGTTCGAGAACCTTTCCAAATTCTTTGATATTCTTTCCGAGCACAGGACCGGCTTTTCTGAAATCAGGCTTCAGGCTGTAATCCATATAAGTGTCTATGTCCTTTTCAAACACGACGTTTTTAACGTTAAGCTCTTCGTTTATCAGCAATATCATATCGCTTATCTGCGATTCATACTTACCGTCTACAAGGATAGCGTTAAGCGGCTGCCTTACCTTAATCTTTTCCTTTTCGCGCTCGCCGCGTCCGAGAGTAACGATAGTTCTCACGATCTCCATTCTCGATTCCAATTCATCGTCTATTAACGATTCATCGCTCTTAGGGTAATAAGCCAGATGCACGGAATATTCGCCTGTGAGTTTTATATAAATTTCGTCTGCGATAAACGGAGCGAACGGAGCTGCAAGGAGAACTGTTCCCACTAAAATTTCGTACGTAGTAAGATATACTGATTTTTTATCCTCAGTCATTTCCTCAGCGTAAAATCTTCTTCTTGCCCTTCTTATATACCAGTTAGACAGATCCTCGGCTACAAACTCTGTAATACTCTTTACTGCTTTCATGTGCTCGTAATTATCCATATCGGCAGTCACTTCTTTAACAAGCCTGTTGAATCTGGAAAGTATCCATCTGTCCAGTTCGCTTCTTTTCTCATAAGCGACGTTAAGGCTTTTCACATCAATATCATCCTGATTAGAATAGAGTACGAAGAAATTATATACGTTCCTGAGAGTTCCGAAAAATTTACTCTGAATCTCCTGCACACCTTCTTCGTCGAATCTTGTAGGCGTCCATGCCGGTGAAGTATACATCAGATACCACCTTGCAACGTCTGCGCCGTATTTATCGAACAGAGCAAACGGATCAACCGTATTGCCCTTGGATTTCGACATCTTCTTGCCTTCTTTATCCAGGATTAAATCATTTACGAGAACGTTTTTATAAGGCGCCTTGCCCATTATAAATGTGGATATCGCAAGCAGCGAATAGAACCAGCCTCTCGTTTGATCTATGCCTTCACATATGAAATCCGCAGGAAAGCACGATTCAAATTCTTCTTTATTTTCAAATGGATAATGCTGCTGAGCGAACGGCATCGAGCCGCTGTCGAACCAGCAGTCCATAACCTCCGGTATCCTTGTCATCGGTTTTCCGCACACAGAGCAGGTAAGATGCACATCGTCTACATAAGGTCTGTGAAGTTCTATGCTCGCATCTATATTTTCCTGAGCCTTGTCCGCAAGCTCCTGACGCGAACCCACGCATTCTATATGACCGCATTCGCATCTCCAGATCGGGATCGGCGTGCCCCAGTACCTGTTTCTTGAGATCGCCCAGTCTTTTACTTCAGCCAGCCAGTTTCCAAATCTGCCCTCGCCGACAAAAGGCGGCTGCCAGTTTACAGTGCTGTTATTTTCTACCAGCTTTTCTCTGAGCTTAGTCATCTCGATATACCAGCTTGGTTTAGCGTAATATATTAACGGCGTTCCGCATCTCCAGCAGTGAGGATAATTATGAGATACTTTTTCCTTGCTGAACAGCTTATTCTCAGCGGCGAGATATTTAATAATATCTACATCAAGACCTTCCTCCATAACGAATCTGCCTGCCCACGGAGTATCTGTATACTTGCCTTCTTCGTTTACCGGATTAAACACAGGAAGATCATAACGCCTGCCCGTCTGGTAGTCGTCTTCACCGAAAGCCGGAGCCGTATGAACTATTCCCGTACCATCCTCAGTAGTAACATAATCCGCCACTGTAACAAAAAACGCTTTTTTATCAGCCTTTAAAAACGGCATAAGCTGCTCGTATTCCTGATATTCGAGCTCGCTGCCCTTCATTTCCGCAAGAACCGTATACTCTCCGGCTCCCAAATGCTTATCCGCCAGCGCTTTGGCCAGATAATAGATCTCGCCGTCCTTTTCCGCTTTCACGTAGTCTATATCCGCGCCCACCGTAAGAGCTGCGTTTGACGCCAGAGTCCACGGCGTGGTCGTCCATGCGAGAAAATATTCGTTATCGGCTCCCTTTTTCTTAAATTTAGCCGTAAGAGTATTTGACTTTATCTCTTTATAACCCTGCGCCACTTCGTGAGAAGCAAGACCCGTACCGCAGCGCGGACAATACGGCAGAATCTTATGACCTTCATAAATCAGACCTTCGTCAAAGAATTTCTTTAATATCCACCAGCCTGTTTCTATAAAATTATTATCCAGCGTAATATACGGATTATCCAGATCTACCATATAACCCATGCGCTTTGTCATATTGCGCCACATGCCTTCATATTCAAATACGGATTCACGGCATTTTTCGTTAAATTCCTTGATGCCGTACTTCTCTATATCCTGCTTGCCGGACATATTCAGCTTCTTTTCGACCTCGATCTCAACGGGAAGCCCGTGAGTATCCCAGCCCGCTTTTCTCTTTACCTTGTATCCCTGCATGGTTTTATAACGACACACGGAATCCTTTAGAGTTCTCGCGATAACGTGATGAATCCCCGGCTTGCCGTTCGCCGTAGGCGGCCCTTCGTAAAATACGAATGAAGGCTTGCCCTCGCGTTCCGTAATACATTTTTTCAGCAAATCTTCTGTTTCCCATTTATCAGCCTGAGCGTTCTGTACTTCCGCTATCGGCTTTTCCGATAAGTTTTCAAACATTTACACAAATCCTTTCAAAATATTTTATATTAATAAATATTATACTATTCTTATGTTATTATCCGCGCCAAAAATACGGCGGACATTTCACAGGAATAAAACTAATGAAAAATAAGAAAGTCGCCTGCGGCGATCATACATTAAAATAAATGTAGACTTTCTTGTTATTCCGTCATATCGTTTTATAAATTTAAAACGATATTTC
>JAAVYD010000075.1 GCA_022790955.1 Bacillota bacterium | reverse complement strand
CTAAATATCAAATATATTGTATCATCAACAGAAATCAATACAATATACAGAATTAATTTATAATAGTATGATTATCTAACGAGTAATTTTGCAATTTTACTATAAATTACGTTTATTGTTTATAAGCATATTGCGTTATTTATAACATTAAATACTGTTTATTGATTATAATACTGCTAAAACAAGCGAATTTAATAGTAAACGGGTTAATTTTCATAAAATATACCAGATTGCAAAATTTTTAATAAGAATAAATATATCTCAGATAGTTGTTTTTATAAAGCTATGGAAAGTAATTTAATCATTGAGCTTTCACGGAAGATAATATAGCTTTTGCTGTATTTGCAGAGTCTTTTATCTTATCTCCAGAAGCAGCCACATCTATATGCACATATCCGCCATCCGATATAAATACAAAACTCCATATATGCAGAGATAGCCCGTCAGATATGGTATCCAGTTCAAAGTAATATCCGGTATTATCGCCGAGAATAGTTTGCGCAGGCGCTTCGCTTATAACCTGGACTAAAGGATCGTCGCTGTTTTCAGCAATTTCATTAATATATGAATAAACGTACTCTTCAATGGTATTATCGCTTGCTGACGTTTTATTATAAGAAAGCTGAGTATACATAGAATCGTTTGCATTGCCTGCCTGTATCGCAGTCGCAGGAGAGTTTTCCGATGTTTTATCTTTCCAGGAAATCGGTACGTTTATTGAGTATGAGCCGTCGGAGCTTTCGAGGGGTTTGCTCAGCAGAGCGAAATTATCGGCGAGAAAGTAATAGGCAGCAAATCCTGCAGCGCTTAAAATAATTAAAATAATAATAATAATTTTCAGTTTTCGCATTTGGTAAAATTCCTTTTGTTTAAAATTAGTGATTAATATTAAAATGATTGTTATATGATGCAGCAGCCGCAAATATTTCTTACGCAATATGATTCATTGTTTTATGAATCAGTAATATTAGCATAAGCTGATTTTAAAGCTGTACCCTGAAAGAATTATAAATAAATAAAGAAAATTTTGCAATAGGAATCTATTAATAGTACAAATTTGTTTTATCGTAAATTTAGGTTTGTATACAGTGTTTTTATTACAAAAGGGTTACGCTTAATGTTAAATTCAATTACAAAAGGAACATTTTATAGCGAAAAATGATCCTTTATGGTACAATAAGGCACATATTTTATAATATTAATTGAGGAGGAGTTGATATGCAAAATATTAGGGTCGTCAGGCCATTTTTACTGATAGCAATTACCTTATGCATGTTGTTGGCGATTACAGGAATTACATGCAGCGCCGCTACGTGCAAGGTGACGATAGATGGTAAAGCTATCGCGATCGACGCAGAACCCATGATGAAAAATAACAGGGTTCTTGTGCCCGTAGCAACTATTGTGGACAATCTCGGCGGCGAGTCCGATTGGAACGGAGATAAAAAAGAAGTCACTCTCAAATGTAATTCTACTACGGTCAAGCTGACTATTGGTTCTACTAAGGCTACCGTAAATAATGTTTCTAAGAGTATGGATGTAGCTCCGTGTATAGTTACTGTAAATAAGGATGGCGGCGGCAGAACTATGGTTCCTCTGCGGTTTGTAGGCGAGAGCTTTGGCTACGACGTGAGCTGGGACGATAGCAGCAGGACTGCAAAGATTAATACTAAAGGCTCTGAGTCTCCTGCTCCGGTTTCCAATATAAATATTTCCAATATAAATGTAAATCAGGGTCAGAGTTACGGAGCAGACGCTTCTAAAACGTATACTCTTATTAAAATAACCGCGGATAAATCTTTGCAGGCATTAGGACTGAAAGGCGAATGGCTCGCAGATCCGTACAGATATTACATAGATTTTTCGTCAACGGTTATAAATTCATCTGTTCCGGCAGTGTTTACACCTGTGTACGGAGTTAATTATGATAAATCTTATGTAAGCTCTGTAAGGACGGGCGCTCCTGTTGCAAATACGGCAAGAATCGTAGTAGATATGAAATCCAAAGCAACGCCTGAGATATCTTATTCGGCGGACGGATGCGTTATGACTATTGCTTTTCCTGATACTTACAGCAACGGTACGGTGACAGATCCGACTGTGCCTGTGAATCCAGTGAATCCGGTAGATCCCGTTGTTCCGTCGGAGCCGGGCGCAAACGATACGCAAACGGTGCAGGGAACGCTTAAACGCGATACTCCGGCTGGCTATAATCCGTTTGCAGACGGCAAATTGGTGGTTTGTATAGATCCGGGTCACGGAGATACTACGGGTGGCAAGAGAAGTCCGGACAGCAGCCTTATGGAATATGAGTTTAACAGGGATGTCGCATATAGATTAAAAGCGCTTCTTGAAGCGAACGGTATCCAGACTATAATGACAGTAGGCAAAGATGAAAAGGGCGATCCGGCGCTGAAAGCGAGAGTTGCGACTGCAAACAACGCGGGCAACGTAGATTTGTTTGTAAGTATTCACGCTAACGCTTACGGCAACGGCTGGAATTCAGCTAATGGCTGGGAAGTTTATGCGTATAAAGGCGGCGGAGTTTCCGAGCTTGCGGCTAAAGCTGTAAGAGCTGCTACTATGGCTGCTGTGTCTATAAGGGACAGAGGTGTAAAAACAGCTAATTTCTACGTTATTAAAAATACGGAAATGCCTGCAATCCTTATAGAACATGGTTTTTATACTAATGAGTCTGAGTGCCAGAAATTAAAAGACAGCAGTTTTAGAGATCAGCTTGCTCAGTCGGATGCTACGGGAATCATTAATTTCTTTAACAGCTACAGATAGTAAAATATATAAATTAATAATATTTGCTGGTTAATCTTATAAATACAATCCATAAAATCGGCAATGACTTTCAGCAGCAGGCGCCAATCTCTTAGAGTTCGGAGGTCTGCTGTTTTGATTGGAAATGTGGTTTATATTAGGAAACATTGATTTAATCTTTTGCAGGATGGTTTGCGGATATCAGGCGTAAATTTATGGGAGGTATATTATGGCAGCGCATCAGTTTGCGATTATGAATAAAACGCCGAAAGAAGGCGAGATATATGATGATTATGAGCCGGAAAAATATGATCTTATTGCTGTTGACGACGATCTTATACAGCCGATTTTATCTGAGTTCAATACTGTAAATTGTTTCAGCCATACTGTCGATTTTCCCTGCAACGGGCTGGTATATGCGGGAATAACGCTGATTCCGCCGGATTCTGTCTGCGGTATGATAAATATTATAGACGGCGCAGGCGGGTTCGGCGACTTAAAAAGTTTGTTGATGAAGGCAAAAGACGAAAATAAGTTTATAATACATTACGGATTGTGATTAAAACTGATTTGCTGTTGTTTGGCGGAAGATATAAATTTAAAAAGTAAATGATACAGCTATGGATATCAAATCTGTTGCAGTTGATTATTGCGTGATTTTGAGTTATGATTAATTGTAATGATAATTGATGAAACAGAAGATAAAGCGGATTTATGAGGTCAAAGGAAATGAAATCGAAACGTCCAATGATTAGAAACAGAAAGAAAAAAACTGAACTTCTTACAGCATATAATGAAGATATGAATGAGATAGGCGTATTTGAACGGTCTGTAGTTCATTATAACGGGTTGTGGCACAAGGTTGTTCAATGCTGGATTGTGGACGATTCCGATCCTAAAGATATAAGAATATATTTGCAGAGGCGTTCTTTTGAAAAGAAAAGCAATCCCGGGAGATATGATATATCGGCAGGCGGACATGTAGAGGCAGGGGAGTCTGTTGAAAACGCCATGCTGAGAGAGATAAGAGAGGAAACCGGGCTTATCCTGAAAGCGCATGATATAACTGAGATCGGAACTTTCAGGGAGATTTCAGGAAAGGATTGTGAGTTTGCGCATATATTTGTATGTTTTATGTCTGTTCCGCCTTTTTCTCCGGGAGAAGAAGTTATATATATGGTATCTGCCAATGCAGATGAATTTAAATCTCTGTCTGAAGGAATTGTAAATGAAATAACCGTTATTCCGGCTATAAAGACAGGACTTATGACGGAAGAAGCCTTTACTGTAAATCCCGCTAATTTCTGTAATCATGAGAGTTTTGTAAAAGTTGTTTATCCGTATTTGAAAAAGAAGTTTTAAAGAATAAAGACTGATTTTAAAAGTTTAAAATAATAGTGATTAAATTTTAAAAGATATGTATTTGACAGGGAAGGAAATTTTCTGATATTAATATTAGCATCTGAAAACAAAATTAAGCGCTGAAGAATTATCCTCTAATTTTGGAATTACGCTGACATGAAGGGTGAATGATATAAAATTAGTCGCCGCAAGCCAATTTCTCAGGGATTATAAACGCATAAAAATAGGGGACATAATATAAATTTATTGGAAGAAGTTATAGACTTTCTTTTGAATGAACAGCCTTTTAATGAAAAATACATATATCATAATCTGTAGGAAATTATGCGGGTTTCGCGAATGCCATTTTATTTTTAATTTATGCTTCAGATAAAAATGACAGCTTCGCGTACAGGAACATATTCAGGTTTATTTGAAAAATAATAATTTTATAAATATAACAAAAACTATACCAGCCGGGCGTTTGAAAACACTCGGCTGGTATTTAATATAAGGGATAAAATTAAGATAAATGTGCTTTTTTAAAAATATGCCTATTTCATATACTTTTCAAGCTGTCTGGCTACGTCGCGTACATCTATCGGTTTTGCAATATGGGCGTTCATGCCGCATTTTAAGCATTTTTGTATGTCTTCGGAGAAAGCGTCGGCAGTCATCGCTATTATTGGAAGATCTTTGTCTTCCCGGTCGAGGGCTCGGATCGCTTCTGCAGCTTCGTATCCCGTCATAATAGGCATTCTTATATCCATAAGTATAGCGGCGTAATAACCGATTTCAGACTTTTTAAACATGTCTAAACACATTTCACCGTTTTCAGCTCGTTCGAGTTTCAGGTCGAGTTCAGAGAGCAGTTCTTCGGCGATCTCCCAGTTCAGATCGTTATCTTCTGCTACAAGCACGTTTTTGCCACGGAAATCTATCGGTTTATTAGCAGGATTTACGATAGGTTCTTTTGTCGATTCGTGAGCTACATATTGTTTAAGACCATAGAATAAGGTAGATTTGAACAGCGGTTTTGAAATAAAGCCGCTTACTCCGGCTTCCCTTGCTTCTTCTTCTATTTCGCTCCAATCGTACGCCGATATAAGAAGAATAGGAGTGTCCGATTGGAAGAGTTTGCGGATTTCTCTCGATGTTTCGATTCCGTTCATACCCGGAAGTTTCCAATCCATGAGGATTATATGGTAATCGTTGTGTTTCTGATGCTGCTCGTATACTATTTTTACGGCTTCTTCGCCGGACAGAGTCCAGTCTGCGTTTATTCCTATGGCTTCCAGAGAAGATATAGTGCTTTCGCAGAGTTGTACGTCGTCGTCTACAACTAATACGTTCCAGTTTGGAAGTATCATATCTACTTCGTCTATAGTTGCTTTTTCCATATCTAAAGTTATATGAACTTCCGTTCCTTTACCCTGTTCGCTGTTTATCTCGATAGTTCCGTTCATTGTGTCGACAATATACTTGGTTATCGCCATGCCGAGACCTGTACCTTCCGTTCTGTGGACGCGGGTTCTGTCTTCTCTTGCGAAAGATTCAAAGACCTGAGCCTGAAATTCTTCAGACATGCCTATGCCGTTATCTTTTACGTGCAGATGAACCTGTACATAATCATCACCGAGAGGAGATTCATGCTGATGTAACGATATTTGAATAGAACCGCCTTTAGGTGTAAATTTAATAGCATTCGATAGAAGGTTAAGCAGTACCTGATTAAGACGTACGCTGTCGCAATATACGTTTTCTGTTATGATGTCATATATGATGACATTAAATTTATGATCTTTAGCTTTCATCTGAGGCTGAACTATGCTTACTATGCTGTCCATAACCTCCTGAAGAGAAACATGATCTATGTTAAGCGTCATCTTGCCGCTTTCGATTTTGGACATATCAAGTACGTCGTTTATAAGACCGAGCAGATGTTTACTGGACAGAGTTATTTTCTTCAGGCAGTTTGTTACCTGCTGAGGATTATTGATGTTAGCGGAAGCGATAGCCGTCATTCCTACGATGGCGTTCATAGGAGTTCTGATATCGTGGCTCATGTTTGACAGGAATTCGCTTTTTGCTTTATTCGCGTGAATAGCTTCTTCTCGGGCTTCTTCGACCATATGCAGCTGCTGCTGGTTTAATTTGAAATAGCGTATAAATATCAGTATTAATGCTGTTAATATTATTATGCAGCTTCCAAGAACCATGACAATCCACTGGCTGCTTAATCCGCTTATTATTTCATCTAATGTTCCATAAGGCATTACTGTTATCATATACCATTCGGAAGAATGGAGTTTGACACAGTATAGATGTCTGAAATCGCCTTTTAAAGGCAGGATAGCCGAATAATTATCTCCGTTTTCTATAGCTTTGCGCAGTTCTGCAATATATTTTTCAGCTTTGTCCTGTTCTGATTCATCAAACAGATTTTTCATTCTGCTGAAGTAGTTTTCCCGGAAAGCTCCGCCGCTGCGGATTACAAAAGTACCGTCTTTTCTTATTACATGAGAATATATTATGGAATCATCCTCATCGAGGGCGAGAAGCTGTTCGAGATATTCTATTGAAATTGCGGCTACGAGGGCAGAACCTGTTTCTCCGTTAGACATCTGGTAGTTGGCGGGGATACCGATAAGAGCCAGGTGATTTCCATTATCGTCTGAGCCTACGGCTATTTTTGCATTACCTTCGGAAATTGACTGTGAAAATGGTTCGGGATCTATAACGCTTATATTTTCGCCGTAAAGTATATCGAAAGTTCCGTTTAAGGAATAAAAGCCAAGAGATTTAAAGCCTCTGGCCTGAGCGGCGTAAGAGAGCTGATAACGCTGATCCTCGCTGCCGGGAGGAAAGGCAGTTACTATATCTTCTACTAACGATATTTGATAATTTACTATCGTTTCAAAGTGCATTGCTATTCTTTCACTCATGCCCGTCATATACAGATTGCCTATTTTGCTTATGGTTTCCGAGTTTTTCGTCGTCATAAAGAAAGCTAAGAATGAAAAAATAACTATACACAAAATTAGAAGTATGGTAAGATTGACTTTAAGAAATTTTGTCGTCTGACTTTTCATGTTTAAAGCCCCTCCTGAAATTTGCGTATGACCGATACGGTTTGTTCATAATCGCGTTTAACCTGTTCTACTAATTCTGCGGCTTCCGGTTTCCAGCCGGAGCGGAGAACTTCGGTAAGTTTTGCACTGGAATCCATTAGCTTAGGCAGGCTGAGATTCTGGCATACGCCTTTTATCGTATGGGAAGCTCTGAATGCATCTTCGTAATTTTCTTCTTCAAGAGATTTTAAGAGGAGATCGTAACTTCCATCGTCTAAAAATTTCAGTATAAATTTCTGAACTAAACGTTCGCTGCGCAGACGGTTGATAACGTCGTCATAATCACCTTCAATAGCAGTGTAGCATTCTTGTAAATTCATAATGGTGTACTCCTGTTCTTTTATGATTGTTTAGGGTTATCGGTATTTTCGTCATAATCTATTGGCGAGATAGCGGAAAACATCTGCTGCATAGAATCGTCGTAAAAACGATACTGACCTCTGCCTGACCGCTTTACTGTATAAAGCGCCTGGTCTGCTGCATGGAACAGCTCGTCGTAATCAAATCCGATTTCTTTTGTTTCTGCAATACCCATGCTTATAGATATATTAAATGATTCGTATGTATCTGTAAGAGAATCGAATATACGATGTATAATAGGTTCGATCTCCATTGTGTTATATTCGAGAAATATTAAAAATTCGTCGCCTCCTACTCTTGCAGCGATGTCGTTCATTCTGATACTGCTGCTCAGTTTTTTTGCTACATGAATGAGAACCTGATCGCCGAATGCATGACCGTAAGTATCGTTTGCGTCTTTAAAATGATCGAGATCAAAGATTACCATTGCAAAGTGACGTTTTGAAGGATGCGTTAATTTATCCAGTATATGTTTTCGAGCATAAGTGTGATTCAGAAGTCCGGTAAGAGGATCTGTAGACGCCATGCGCTCAAGATTGTTAAGTCTTATTTTTGATTCATGAATATCGATTGCTTTTCCGATTGCGCCTGCATATTCGGGCGGTTCGTCGGGAGTCCATATTGATCGTGCAACTATTCGGGAATACCGTTCTTCACCTTTATAATTTATCATACAGTCGAATGTGATTACAGGGTCTTCCGGAGTTGTGTTTCGCAGAGCTTCTGAAAAACTTTTTATCGAATTTGGATCCATGATTTTTTTGACTCTTTCATCGTCCATAGGATTCATTGTTATCTCGTCAAGACCGAGTTTTGTTGCGCCGTAATTTGATAATGTCACCATTGCAGGGGACAGAGTGTATTCAAATTGGATTTCCTGAGTCATGTCGGCGAAGAAATTGTACTTCATGCGCTCGTGTTCGAGGAGGTGAAGCGTTCTTTCAGAAGCCGTGAGTTCGTCATAATTTAGTATCTGATTTGCAACTATATGCATATCTACATGTTTATTATTATCAGGCATGTAATCATCCAGTTCGTTTTTCAGGATGTCTGATAAATCCGTAAGGCATTCTAATACGAGAGGGTTAAAGCTGCCGCACTGACCGTCTAAAATCATATTCACCGCTTCTTCATGAGAAAACGGCGGTTTATATACGCGCTTGCTCGTGAGAGCGTCGTATACATCTGCAAGAGCGACTACCTGCGCCGAAATCGGTATTGCGTCGCCTACGAGTCCGTCCGGATAACCTCTGCCGTCGTAGCGTTCATGATGCCAGCGGCAAATATCATGAGCGGTTTTTACGAGCGGTTCGTTTTGATGCAGAGTAAGATTTTTAAGCATTTCCGCGCCTTTTTCCGAGTGAGTTTTCATGATTGCAAACTCCTCGTCCGTTAGCTTTCCGGGTTTGTTTAAAACTTCATCAGGAATGGAGATCTTGCCTATATCGTGCATAGCAGAAGCCATACTTATGATGGAAATATCCTGTTCGGAGATTTGATAGCGGTCTGTTTTCTTTATAATATATTTAAGCAGCAGTTCTGTAATAGTACGCACGCGTACTACGTGCATGCCGCTTTCGCCGTTTCTGAATTCTACGATATGGCTGAGAATTTCTATCATGAGGTTGCTGGACTGTTCCTTTTCGCGGATCTGATCCGCAACCATGCTTATAAGTTTTTTCTGCTTTGCGTAAATCAGTATTGTATTTACTACTCTGCGCTGAACTATAAGGGTATTGAAAGGCCTTGTTATGAAATCTATTACCCCCAGTTCATATGCTCGTTCTACCTGGGAAGAAGCATTTTCGGCGGAAATTATTATTACCGGAATTTCATTTATCCAGTTATATTCGTTAATCGCTGTAAGAACACCGAAACCGTCGAGCTCAGGCATAATAAGATCGAGAAGCAAAAGTGAGAGTTCTTCTCTTTGAGTTTTAAGGATCGCGAGTGCCTGTACACCGTTTTCCGCCTCGATAATATCATATTGGCTTTCCAGCATATCTGTAAGAATTGCACGGTTTATTTCGGAGTCGTCTACAATCAGAATTTTTTCTTTTCTATCCATATAGATTATATTATCCCCCACTAAATATATATAATTTAATTGCTTGCTGAATCCGGCTTAGGACTCATAAACTGGTAATTACAATCAGTATAACATAAAATATACCATATAACAAGCAAATGCAGTGATTGAACCAATTTTACATAGTATAAAATAATATAGAAAAACAGATGTTATTTTATAGCATAATACGGCGCAAATGTAAATACTGAATGTATGGATATTATGTATAAAAATTACATAAAAGTTAATGTTTTTGAATGTTGGCAGAGTTGTTAACCGACGCTTTTCTGCTGAGATTTAAGGATACTGTACGGCATCAGAGATTATGACTGAAAACGGCTGTGATTAAAAGCGAGGAATAAAAATTACAAAAGAAATTAGCATTAGAACATTAATTTATTGTATAATTCGACGATATATAAAACATAAAGAAATATAAAGCGCTTTAACTGGTAAAGAAAATTTTAATAAAGATCGATCCGGCGCGGGAATAATTCTCAGCTGGATTTCCGATTATAAATATTTCAATAATTTTGAAAGGAGGCAAGGCTGATGAAGATTACAGGCAGTGATTTTAATAGCATTTATTCCCGCAGAATCAATAATAATAATATTGCAAGCAGCAAGGTCAAAAAGTCGGAATTTTCCGCTGTCTTAAACGCGGAAAGCATGGGAGCGAAAGATTCCGTCGCTATCAGCAGCGGCAGAAATATGAATGACGACGAGTTTATTGCTTCGCTGAGCAGAAAAATTTCCGCTGACGTAAGATCGGGTTCATCTCTTAACGATATGCGGAATATAAAAGAACAGATCGCTTTGGGTACGTACGATATAAATGTAAACGATATAGCGAAAAAAATTCTTTCGTAAATGTATGCTGCGGATTTAAAGCATGTTCATTCCAAATTAAATTACAGAATTTCGGTAAAATCCGCATGTAAATTAGTTTTTATAAATATTTTTCATAAATCATATTTGGTCGCAGAGGGCTGCTGATTGCGCAGATAATGTATCATTTAATTCGCGTTTAAAGATATTTCAGCCCGTTATGGTAAGGTGAATAATGGAATCATACAATGAATTTAAAAAACTCATGAAGGAATATAATATTTTGCTCGATAAACTTCTGAAATTAGAAACGGAAAAGGTAAATATTATAGCCTCCGATAACATAGAACAACTTGAGAAACAAATGCGAATAGAAGAAGCGGAAATGCTGCGCATGAGAGGTTTGGACAGAAAAAGAGAAGATCTGTTAAATAAAATGGGGTACGAAGGAAAAACTTTCAGACAGATAGTAGAATCGTCAGCTGCAGATCAGAAATCTGAACTGCAGCCTTTGTACACTCAAATGAAAGAAAAAACATCAAGACTAAAAGAATTATCGGCGAGCACATCGAGAATGGTGGACTCAAAGTTAGTAAGAATAGAGAGCGAAACAAACCGAATGAAAGGTGGCGGAGCTAACGCATACGACCAGAAAGGCGAACGCGTGCCTTCGGATTCAAGACCGAGAATGAAGCCTACGTCCGCATAGATCGGATTAGGAAGACAGATTAGTTAAGAATTAGAAATGAGGAAAAGTTTATGATAAGATCAACCTTTTATGGATTTACAACGGCTCTGTCAGGCCTTAGAGTCAGCCAGAACGCCATGGACGTTATAGGACAAAACGTATCAAATGCAAATACAGAAGGCTACACGCGTCAGCGAGTGGAGCAGGCAAGCGTGCATCTAAACTCATCGGCTGAAAGATACGGATACGCCAAGAATCCGCTTACGGGCCAGGGCGCGACCGTTAATTCAATAGCTCAGATCAGAGATACAACCTTAGACGTAAAATTCAGAACGGAAAACGCTTCCGTGGGAAGATACAGCGCGGAGCTCGGCGCTATGTCCGACGTTCAGAAGATATTCGACGAAGCAATTAAATCGGGTTTGAGAGATTCAATACTCAAGTTTGAAGAAGCCTTTCAGGAATATTCTAAGAACTCCAGTCACGACGAATTCGACGCCATAACCCGCGGAAATGCTTCGTCTATGGCAAAGCTCTTAAATCAGTACGCCAATCAGCTTGAGAACGCATATAAACAGGAACTATACGATTTTCAGGAAGGTTCCGTTGCAGACCTTAACGACATATTAAAGAGTCTTGCTATTATAGACGATACGATCATGAATTCGGAAGTAGGCGGCAGCAAACCGCTGGAGCTTTACGACAAGAGAAACACTCTGCTGGATCGTTTGTCCTCTTATGGGGATATAGATTATTACTACGAAAAAAAGACGTTGGCTCCAGATATAATCACAAACGTGCTTCACGTATCCATGAAGACCGCCAGCGGCACTTCCATAAGACTTGTAGACGGAGATAAATTCGCCCAGTTCGGCGTCCAGTTAGACGAGGGCGATACGGATTCAATAAGAGATAATAAAGTAAGTCTTTTCGTTTCAGATCTCACAGACAACACAGCTCTTACTTACGACGATATAGTTGAGCAGATGGCAGAAAAGGGAAAAACCCCTGTCGATCTTACTCCTGTTTACGGAGAAGCAGCTCAGGATCCCAAGCAGTTTAATAAGACGGCCGTTACCAACGGTATTCTGTTCGGTTCTCTTAATATGCTTAACGCTGCGGGCAATTACGAACAGGGCGGCAGCGCGGTGCGCGGATACAAATATTATATGGGCGCATTGGATACGCTGGCTAAGGAATTGGCAACGCAGGTAAACACGCAGAACCAGTCGATAAATTATTTTGAGTATGAGGATCCAAAAAATCCTGACGTTACTCTGCACGATGTTTTATATGCTGTTTACGATGAGCAGGGCAATCAGTTGGTGGATGCAAACGGCAATCGTATATATGCAAGGATAACAAAAAATGATGATGGAACTGAAAACATTGCATATGGAACTGTAAGTAAGAGCGATCCGGATTATAGAAATTACGATAAGTGGACGCCAGTGGCTAATATCGCCCCTGATCCTAATGCAACAACAACAGGAGCGGTTACAGATGCCGATGGTAAGGTAATAAATACTTTAAATGTAACGATAACAGCGGCTGACGGTACTATAAGTAATATAGAAGCAACTTTCAGCGATAAGCAGAATAACGATTTATTTACTTCCGACGATGGAAAAACTACAAGTATTAAAGCGTATACGGTTGATGCTAATGGAGATAAAAGCAAGGTTGACTCAGCATACAGATTAATAGGCTCAGACGGTGTTCCGGTTACTACGCCTGAATTGGATGACAAAGGTAATCCAACAGGAAAAGACCTTCCAGTATATGTAATGAAATCAGAAGGAGACGTTCCTGTTTACGATGAATTCGGAAAGCCTGTAATGGATCCGCCTGGAAGTAATAATCCAGCAATGGAAAAAGGTATTATATATACATACGGAACTATAAGTAAGACTAACGAAACAGATACAAGTTATAAATTTGAAGCAATAAAGGGTGCAGACGGTACAGATTTGAGAACAACCAGTTCAGAAAAAGATCCTGCCGTTTACGATAATATGGATGACAATGATCCAAGAAAAGCGATTCTTCACAAGTATTCCAAAGACACCAAGCTGGATTCCGGCGAGGTTACGGCTCAGAATATATGCGTTTCAGAAAAGTGGCTTCAGAAAGAAATCCAGGTTGTTAATACTAATAAATTTACAAAAAATTCAGATAATAACGCAGGCGCTAACGACAATATATCTGCTTTCATTAATATGTTCCAGAAAAAGACGGACTTTATATCGGACAGCGGTCTGACGATATACACAGGCGGTTTCGAGGATTATCTGTCGTCCATAGGCGGTCAGGCTAATCTCGATGTAAGCACTCATACGACCACTTATGAAAGTTATAATACTGTTTTATCCAGTATAGATATGGACAGAATGAGCGTATCCGGAGTAAATATAGACGAAGAAGCCGTAACCATCTATCAGTTCCAGAAGGCTTACGAGGCTTGTTCCAGAGTAATGACAGCGTTAGACGAGCTTTTAGATAAGCTGATTAACAGCACGGGAGTAGTCGGCAGATAATAATACGGAGTTTGGCTGACTGCATAAAATATTAATATTTTGCGCGGGCGTCAGGCAATTAATATAAACATCTGAGATTAAAACAACGTAATATTACCTGAAAAGGAGTGTGAATATATGTATACGAGAATGACAACAAGGATGATGATGACTAGCTACAAGGCTCAGTTAAATTATAAAATGGCAGACCTCAGCGCTAAAGCCGAGGCGGTTCAAAACGAGAGAAAATATCAGAGAGATTCTGAGGATACCGTAAGTTCTACGAGGGCGTATCAGTACAGACGTGAAACTGCGAGAAACGAAATGTATCTGGAAAATACAAAAACCATGGCTTCGCTGCTGGATACGAGAGAAGGCGTGGTTCAGAATCTTTCGGATATGGCCAAGACGGTGCGCAGCGATATCCTGGGCGCGATTACCGGAACAAGCAGCCTTGAGTCGAGAACGGCATACGCCCAGCAGTTAAATGAAATGCAGGATCAGGCTATTCAGTTTTTAAATACTTCTTACGGCGGTCAGTTCCTGTTCGGAGGTATCAGCACAAAGAAAGTGCCTTATGAGATTAAGGATAAGACCGTTCATTACAGAGGCGTGCCTGTTGACGGACTTACTAAAGAGAAAATGAGTCAGTATCAGAATCTGAAAAGTATGGATTTTGCTGCATTGAAAGCTGAAGCGGCTGGTGATCAAGATCAATTAGCCAAATTGGATGAACAGGAAAAACAGTTAAATGAATTACAGAAAGAACTCGATGCCAATTTAGGCAAGTTAGAGGAATTCCAGAAGGAAACCCAGTTTGTTGACCTTGGATTCGGGCTTGCCGTTACAGACGGTGAAGTAAATCCTAACAGCGCGTATAATATGGCGAGCAACGGTGTTTCTTTCTTGGGTTCAAGTGTAGACGATAAGAATGGAAAATCCATGAACTTCGTTCAGCTTATAGGCGATCTTGCCGATGCCATAGTTCAGGATCCTATAGACCAGGATTATATAAAGCAGCTTACAGATAATATGAAGGAAGCGGAAACAAGCCTGGTAATGGAGCTGACAGAGCTGGGCAGCCAGATGAATTTTATGGAAACTAATCAAACTCGTATAGAGGATGTTCTTAAGAATCTCGCTGAGAAAACTAATTCTGCAGAATTTATTCCGGAAGCGGAAGCGATTACTAATTTCGAGCAGGCTCAGTATGCGTACAGAGCTTCGCTGCAGATAGGTTCTCAGATTCTTACCATGTCGTTCCTCGATTATATGAGATAGGAATAGTGTTATGAAACAGCTTTTACAGATACATACGACCTTTGGCAGGATAAATATTCATTCCGGAAACGGACAGTTTGTCAGAGTCGGCAAATACGGCAGCCATCAGTGCGAAACCACTATGCACAAAGAATATGGCGGCGGTGTTAAAATGGAGAAAACTCCGGCGAAATTTGATACCAATATGATCGACGTGCTGGATTCCATCACGCCTATGAAGGTGGATACCTTTAACAGGCAGAATGCCGAGCGGGGGAAAGAAGCGGCGATGGAAGCTACGGCAAGACTTGCAAGAGAGGGTACAATGTTTATGAAACCTGATGTGAATGCTGTTGTTCAGATGTCGGAAGATGTTGTCCTGGAGGACGCTAATAAGAATTTCGGCATAGGCTGGCTGCCTTCCGTGCGGATGCATACGGAGTATACGCCGGAAGAACTGCATTTCAGCTACGCGAGGGACCGCATATCTCAAGAGGTAAGGCTTGGTGAAAATGAATTTGATTACCAGCCGGAAAAAGTCAGCGTAGAGGTTGCTCAGAAAGGCGACGTTTCAATAACGTATGTAGGTGAGCCGAACTATTTTCCGACAGCTTTTCAGAGATTTAACAGATTAGTATAGATTTATATTGACCATACAGAATTGATTACCGTAAAAATCTGAATATGATTTAAGATAGAAGGAGGACGGTATTATTATGAAGCTAATGACGAAATACTTTGGCGAAATGGAGTACAAAGCAGAGGAAATTATAAATTTTCCGGAGGGTCTTTTCGGCTTTGAAAACGATACCGATTATCTGCTGATAAGATTCGACAATGAAGACGATACTCTGTTATCGCTCCAGTCTATACATAATCCAACTCTGGCGTTTATAGTTGTCAATCCATTCAGGCTGATGCCGGATTATGAGCCTTATATTGCAGAGCAGGATTTAAAAAATTTAGGCGTAAATAACCAGGAATTAGTTGCGATTTATGCTATCGCGGTGGTTGGCGGAGATGTTTCAAAGACAACTGTAAATCTTAAAGCTCCATTAGTGATAAATCCGATTACAAAATATGGCAGACAGGTTATCTTAGATGATTCCAAATATTCTTTTAGACATCAGTTTGCCGAAAAAGAATAAACGAAAATTACGTGCCGATTTTGGGTATATAAACATTCTATAGGAGCAGATAATCAATTCGCAGCAGGGAGGTACTGTTATGTTGATATTGACACGAAAAAAGGGTCAGTCTTTTTTCATTGACGAAAACATAAAAATCACGGTTTATGATATTGGCAACGATACTGCAAGGATTGCTATTGATGCTCCTATGGATGTTAAAATTCTCAGGGAGGAACTGGTAGAAGCGGCTGAGTCCAATGAAGAAGCTGCGCACCAGAAAGAAATGAAAATCTCGGACATAAAAAAGGTATTTATGACGTCCAATAAAAAAAATAAATAAATCAGAAGAAATTTTATACGCTCGATGGGCAGACAGCTCATCGGGTGTTTTTAAATATATGTAATCTTGTTTAAGAGTTCGACTGAATATCATGGAAGTTTGTTAATAAAAATCAGCCAGATCAAATTTATAAAAAAACCTTCTGTTAAAATAACTGTGATTTTGAAATCACGAGTAAAATTTAAACAGAAGGTTTGTGTTATGAAAGACATAAAGATTTTATCATATGATTAGAGGGATGTAAATACGGAGAAGTTTTTATATTTGAATATTGTGGATAAATTAAAACAAATTTTTAAAAATATCATCTAATTTTATAACAAGATCATCGAACAGACGGCATTTAAATTCGTGTGTTATCTCAGCTTTTTCTTCGTCGGTCATATCTTCTAACATATCCTGAGAAAATATACGATAGATATTATCTAAAATATACTTGGAATCTTCAAGGAGATATACTTCGACAGTCCTGGTTTCTTGATTGACTATCCAGTATTCGCGTACACTGGCTTTCTCATAAGAGTCTTTCTTTTTGCCGCGGTCATTTTTGCAGTGCTCGGCGAAAGGATTTCAATTACCAGATCGGGCGCGCCGTATATGCATCTTGTTTTGATTTTATCGCGATCGCATACGATCATGCTGCCGGGAACAAATCTGTTATTTTCAGATAAATAAAGATCTGCGCCATCACCGAAAGGTATACAAGGTTTTTAATAAAAAATAACTGATAGTTCATCCTTGTATATAAAAAAGAACTACCAGTTTGAATAATAATATCTATACTATGTTACAGATTATCAATAGCATATTGAGCTTCTTCTGAGGTGAATCCCTCACCATATTCTGAAATAAGCTGATCATATATAGCTTTAGGAGACATATTCATTTGTTGATATGTTTTCGCTTTGCTTAAAGCATTTTTATTCCAATCAGCTCTAATATTATCAATAGCATACTGAGCTTCTTCCGCAGTGAACTTCTCACCAGAATCGGATGTAAGTTGTCTATATATTCCAGATTTAGACATGGACATAGTATCGCTATAAATTTTAGCCTTTTTTAAAGCATTTTCATTCCAGTCGGCTTTCATATTATCAACAGCATATTGAGCAGCTTCCGCTGAAAAGTTTTCGCCATATTCAGAAGTAAGCTGATCATAAATACCATTTTTGGACATATGTAATGTTTTGCTATAATTATTAGCTTTTCTTAATGCAGACTTATGTTCTGTAGGGACATTATTGTCAGATTCATCATCTTTTGTATCATTTGCAGTATCGGTAGTATTAACAGATGAATTTGCGTTTACAGAATCTTTATTATCATTAGCATCTTTAGTATTGCTATTTCCGCCTCCGGCAATAGCAGCTATTATAACAATTACAATTATAACAATAATGATCCATTTCTTTTTCCCTTTTTTTTGATGTGTTTGATTCTTGAGTTGTATTTTGCATAAATCATTCTCCTTTTAAAATAATAAATATAACATAGATATTAATAGTATAAACTAACAATGTTATTTTTACAATTAAAAATAAATACAGAAAATGATTGTTTTACTTAATGTCTGTATAATGGAGTTAAATCCCTTGCCTTTAGGTCAACCTGTTCAGAATAAGAATAATGTTAGGGGAATACTAATCACGAGGTGATTAGTATGACAGAATATAGAAGATCTGCGCATAGTGTTTATGATATCAAATATCATTTGGTTTAGATAACGAAGTATAGAAAATCTGTGCTGACCGGAAAGATAGCAGAGCGGACGGGGGATCTTATTCGTGAAATATGCAAATCAAATGATGTTGATATCCTGGCAGGGTACGTTTCAAAAGATCATATACATCTGTTTGTATCGGCGACGCCCCGTTTGTCAGTGAGCAAATTAGTACAATATCTAAAAGGCGCAATATCAAGAAAATTGCAGATGGAATACAAAGAACTGAATAAACAGTTCTGGGGAAAACATATGCGGGCAGGAGGTTATTTTGCAGCAAGCAGCGGAAATGTTACAGATGAAGTGATTGCTGAATATATTCGCAATCAAGAATTAGAAGAAAAGAAGAGAGATAATTTTGAGATAAATAAACTTTAGGCGGCTTTAGCCGCGAGTGGAACCCGCCGACTTTCAGTCGGCGGTGGTTCAGTTGTAGTATTTACAGCTTCATTCATTTTATTTAACACCTCGTTTATTTTGTATGATTAAATTGATTTATTGTCTGTTTCTATAACTATTATAATATCCCTTTATGGAAAAATCAACAACTTTGTGAGAAAAAACAGAGAAAAAATCTTGTATAGTAGAGATAATTCTGATATAATATTCACATAATAAAAAATAGATCGTGAAAGGTAATAAATATGATAAGCTACGATAAATTATGGAAAACATTAATAGACAGGCATATGAATAAAACAGAACTTCGTGAGCGAATAGGAATAAGTAATGCAACTTTAGCTAAAATGGGAAAAAATGAGCCTGTTAATTTAAAAATTATAGAAGCTATCTGTAAAGAATTAGACTGTGGCGTAGAAGATGTTTTGGAAATTACAAGGGAGTAGATGAAAATAGTAGAATAAATTTAGACAATGCAGAGGAAATAAAGGATCACGGGATCCTTTTTGAAGAAGCTCGGATATTAGAAAGAAAGATCGATAAATATTGAATATCTGAAAGACTGCGGCGATTATATAGTGTTTAAGAGTGATGAATTGGTAGATTCATGCAAGGCTGAATATTTAGATCGCATGATAGAGAGATTAATAAAATAGAAGTATAATAAAAATAACGACCTACTGATTGCGACACTGTTTTGCATAGGCTTTGCAGCAGTCTTATATTTTGATTATATAGTTGTTCTGATGCTGCTTTGACGTTGTTTCACGATTGGATCATTTGCACAAGTTTTTCATTGTCCATAATATACCACCTCATATCGGCGCAGAGGATTTTCTCTGTATCGGTTTATGTATTGGATTAACGGGGGCAATTTTGCCCTCGTTAGATTAAAGGGTGTCGCGATTCGTTACACCCTTATTTTTCCGTCGCAACTTGTTGCGATGATAAATTAATGGGGTAGCAAATCAGTGCGTCAGGTCAGAATATAAATGCCCATAAGTGGGCACGCTTTTTATTTTGCCACTTGTGGCAAAGTTATCTTAATACAGTAGCCCCGTATTTTCAGGGATATCGTTATTATTGTTTTACACAAAAAATTTTTTTTTCTGGCATTTTTTATACGTAAAGGCAGGGTGTGCGGTCAAATCGAATTTGTATTTGTCGTCCCCGCTACCCGGGGGGGGATACCTCTGCAGAGGTCACGAAATAAAAATAAGCTGTTTGGCTTTAAAATAAGTATACAGTATACATTACATAATATACAATATTCCTTTTTCCCTGACCTGACAGACCGATTCGGTATGTCAGATTATTCAATATAAGAATTACGTTTCATAATGTCAGTTTCGACACTTGTGCCGAATTTCCATAATTTAGCTAATCGCAACTTGTGGGGAATTTCTAAATATTAGGCGATATATAATCTATATTGCATATTAACATTTTGTACCTTAGTATTTCTTAGTATTTTACACCTTAACAAAAGTTAACAACATAGTAGCGTATAAAAATAAAACCCAGCCTGTCAAGACCGGGTCTTATTATGTGTTCACTTGTCGAGTGGGACTATTGCAAGGGTTTTTCCCAGCGGTGCTAATACTTTTAGAATGGTGTCAAGCTGTGGATTTGTGTTTCCCCGTTCCATGCGGGCAATGATCGGTTGTTTTACTCCGCTAAGTTCTTCAAGTTTCTTTTGGCTTATACCCATTTCCTGTCTTGCTTTGATAAGCTCACCTATAAGGGCAACTCTTAAATTGCTGGCAGCTATTTCCTCTTGTGTTAAATATCCTTTGCCAAGCAGTTCTTGTTCTAATTCGTCCCATGTTCCACCAAATGCGCTATTATTCATCATCAACGCTCCTTTCTATAAGGTCTGCAAGTTCTCATTTGGCTTTTTCTATTTCTCTTACAGGTGTCTTTTGTGTTTTTTTAATAAAATAATGGAGTAAGATAAAACTACCATTGTGCCATGCAACAAAAAGTATTCTATCTTTAAGTGGTCTTAGTTCCCATATTTCGCCGTCAAGGTGCTTTATATATGGCTCTTTAAGCTGTAAGCCAAATTCTCCTAATGCCTTAATATAATCCTGAATTTTGTTAAATTTTATTCGGCTGTCTTTGTCTTTCCTGCTGGCAAGTTCAATAATATAATCGGCAACGGGCCTGCTTCCGTCTTTTTTTCTGTAAAAGTATATCTTGTGCAAATAGCTTTCCCCCTCTACACTTTTATTATACTTAAAAGTTATTATCATATCAAGCACTTTTAAGTTATTGTTCACTTTACCATATGACCCCTCTGCAATTTTAATATTGAGTTTTCTGTTGTTATTATGAATAATTGTTGATAAATTTTAATATCTGTGATAATCTGAGTATAGAAAAAGGATTATCGCTTTTGATCCGGCGGTCAGTCCTAAAAGTTTTGCGACCGCCTACTCAGTATGTACATACGTACTTAATTGAGTCAGGCGGTCTTGCTATTTATTATTTATCATCTTTGCGATGATAGTATATATCAATGCAAAGGTCGATAACGCTTACAATAAGCGTTCCAATAGCACTAATATTGGAAATAATCATAAGCGCCACCCCCTTTCGTATGGGAGTGACTGACCGCCAAGCGATAATCCTTGCTATTATTTTACCATATGAATTATTTACTGGCTATCGTTATTTTTTTATGATAATTGTTGATATGTAGGTTTGTCAAACATTTGTTACACTGGCTGCAAGTAATTTCTAAGCGTCTCATTCGGTGATTTCCATCCTAAAGGCCGCATAGGAAAGTTATTGTAATCCCTGCGGTTGTACACTTTAAGCTGTTTGGAGAAGTCCT
>JAAVYD010000195.1 GCA_022790955.1 Bacillota bacterium | reverse complement strand
GCTGTAGGCAGTGCCATTCTCCACAGCCTTTTCATACTGTTCCCCGGAAAGGGCGCCCACCATCCCCAGCACGTGGGGGGCCAGGGTGCCGTCCTCCCCGTTATACCGGGTAACGCTTACCCGCACCTCAATCCCCGGCCACTGGCTGGAAACCTGGCTGATAATGCCCACCATGTCCGGCGAAATGTCCTTGGCAATGGTATAGGGATTGTGCCGGGAATAGCCGTCCATGGTCATGCCGTAGCGCACAGAGGTGATAGTGCGGATATCCCGCCGGGAAAGTCCCTGGCAGCCGTAAAGCTTTGCAAGCTCGTTCATGCAGTCGTCTGCTGTGGCATAGTCCGCCAGGTTCAACATGTCCTTGCTTTTCAGCCGGGCAATCTCGCTTTCGCTGTCCTCTTTAAAGACATACTCCCCTTCCTCGGTCAGCTCAATGGGCAGCCTGTCCACCCATTCCTCCCCGTATTCTTCCAGCAGATCCACCACCTCTAAAATGGTGGCGTTGCGCTTTCCCCGGGTATAGTCCATGTAGAGGGCGTTGTATATCACGTCGTAGGAGGTGCGGTTGCCTGCCAGCACGTTCCCGTCACTGTCCCAAATCTCGCCCCTTGCGGCGTCTATCTCAATGGTGTCTGTCAAATCGCTTAAAGCCTGCTGCTCATACTTGTCCCCGTCCACAAGCTGCCACTGCACCAGCCGCAGCTCAAAGCCTGTAAAAACCAGCAGCACAAGCAGGATGCATATAGCAAAGCGTCCCGGCCGTCTCATCTTCGGTTTTTCCATTTGCACACCTCCGCTTCCAAGACCTTGGGACTCCGTCCCAAACCCTGCAAATCCTTTTGAAAAAAGGATTTGATTCTAAAACCAGCCGCCCCACCGCCGCAGCCTTTTCGGCCAAGTACTCTTACGGGGCGCGTCCTATGTGTTTTTATTTCTCCAGTTTTTATGCTGCTTCCCGAAACGTGTCCGTGGCGCGTGCCTAAGCGTACAAACTGTATCCTGCGTCCGCCGCATTCCAGCCGAGCGTCACGCTTGCGCGATGGCCCACATAAGCCGCATAAACTCTTTATGCGGCGAAAAATTCCATCTCTGTCCCCCGCGTCTTGGATGCAACGTCACGTTGCCGGGCGGAGGGCCTGGTACAGGGCTTTGTTCAGCAGGTAGAGCAGAGGCACAAAGAGCATGGTATAAAAGTATTTAGGCAGGTAGTGGTGGGTAAAAGCATACCCCGGCATGGAGTAAGTAAAATAATACAAAAAGAACCATTGGGCACAAACCGTAAGCCCTATAGACCACGCCCCCGTAATCAGGGCTGTGGCAAGGTTCACCTGCATCACGCTCCTGCTCTGCAGGCTGATGAAAAAACACAGCACCGCCAGCGCCGCCCCATGAAAGCCCAAAGCCCCTGCCAGGCCGAAGTCGCAGAAAAGCCCTCCCACAATGCCAAAGGCCATGGCGGGAATCTCCTCCTCGAAAAGGGCTATCGCTATCACCGCAGGCAGCAGCAGCACCGGGCGCACGC
>JAAVYD010000194.1 GCA_022790955.1 Bacillota bacterium | reverse complement strand
CTCCAGGCCCTCCCGAACCATATGGGCGGGGAGGGTGACAGTGAAGCGCCTTTCTTTTAAAACCTCGGCTGAGGCCAGCACGCGCCTGCCCAGGCTTCCCTGGAAAAAGGCCCGCACCCGGTGAACGTCCACCGCTTCCCCCTGTTCCGGGGTAAGCCATGCCTTTTCCACCAGCCTTATAAGCTCCTTTTCCGGGTTTTCGGCGGCAGCGTGAAAGTCTGCAATCTGCATGAACTCATGAAGGGCAATGCCCCTTTCCGCCGGGGTCATGCCCTTTTCCCCCAGCCAGGCAGGGCGGGACAGGCTGATTTCCCCGGCCCCGCCCTGCTCTGCCGCCAGCTTGGAGGCAGACACCTTGGCGGGGATCTCCAGCCGCCCGGCATAGGGATACTGGAAGGCGGCCCGCTCCCGCAGACGCGCCGCCAGCATAAGGTCTGGAGGCGGGATATCTTCCACTTCCCCAGCTTCCGGCAGGGGAGGGGGGGCATATGGGATGGCCTGGATGCGCCAGGGGGTGAAAGATTCCCGGCACAGGGGCAGGTCTTCCGCCCCGGCTGTTTTCCGCAGTTCCCCGCCGTCCGGATGGCGCAGGGCGCAGAGGATAAGCCACTCCAGTGCGTTTTTTGCCTTGCGCACCAGATAAGGGCTTACCCCCGCGCCAGCGGCCCGCATGGCAAGCTTTCCCACCATTTCTTCCATTTTTTCCCCGGAGCCTGCAAGGATAAGCTTTTCCTTGGCCCGGGTCATGGCTACATACAGCACCCGCAGTTCCTCCGCCGCGGAGGAGCGGGCAGATTCCAGGGCAATGGCCTCCCGGGCGGTGGTGGTATACCGGGCGGAGCGGGCCGCGTCCTTCAGCTTCACCCCCAGGCCCAAAACAGGGTGGAGCAGCACGTCCTCCCGCTGTTCTGTTACAAAGCTGCGCCCGCAGCCCGCCACAATGCACACCGGGAATTCCAGGCCCTTTGCCCGGTGTACGCTCATAATCTGCACTGCGGGGCCGTCCTCCTGCTGGGGCTGGGCGGCCTGCAAATCCGCGCCGCCCTCCCGCAGCCTGTCTAAAAAACGGACAAAGCCGGAAAGCCCGTGGTACCCGGAGCCTTCATATTCCTTGGCGTACTGCTGCAAAAGCCGCAGGTTTTCCAGGCGGGAGCGGCCCTCCTCCATGGCCAGCACCATGTCGGGATATCCTGTGCGGCTGTAGAGCAAAGTGAGGAAGGCGTCGGCAGGCATGGTGGCGCAAAGGCTCCGCAGTTCCCCCACCTCTTCCAGAACCCGGCGGCACAGGGCGTTTTCCTTTGCCCCCCGCAAAAGGGAAATGTACAGGGAGGATTTCCTGTCCCCCTCCCGCAGGCGGGCTAAATCATCGGGGGTGAAGCCGTATAAAGGGCTCATCAGCACAGCCAGCAGGGGGATATCCTGGTTGGGGTTGTCGATAACCCGCAAAAGGGACAGCACAGCCTGCACCTCCTTGGCGGCAAAAAAACCGCCGGAGGACGCCGCCCGGGCCGGCACCCCCAGGGCCGCAAGCTCCCGGGCATAGCGGTGGGCGTATTTATTGGCGCTGCGCAGCAGGATGCAGAAGTCCCCCCAGCAGGCGGGGCGCTCCCCTTCCTTGGCGGTGATGGGAAAGCCCGCCT
>JAAVYD010000125.1 GCA_022790955.1 Bacillota bacterium | reverse complement strand
GGATTTTAAAGAGCTGTGCCAAAGGGCCAAAGAGCAGGGCATCCGGATTATTCTGGACGGGGTGTTCAGCCATACAGGCAGCGACAGCCTGTATTTCAACAAGTCCGGCCGCTATGGAACAGAGGGCGCGTACCAGTCCCAGGATTCCCCCTATGCCCCCTGGTATTCCTTCTACAAATGGCCTGATGGCTATGACTGCTGGTGGAACTTCAACACCCTGCCAAATGTGCAGGAGACAAACGAAAGTTTTAACGCCTATATCAACGGCTCTGGCGGCATTGTGCCCAAGTGGCTTAGGGCTGGGGCCTCGGGCTGGCGGCTGGACGTAGCCGACGAACTGCCCGACCTGTTTTTAGACAGGCTCGCCGCCGCGGCCAAAGAGGAAAAAGAGGACGCCCTGGTGCTGGGGGAGGTGTGGGAGGACGCTTCCAATAAATCCGCCTATGGCGTGCGCAGGCGGTATCTTTTAGGGGGGCAGTTGGATACAGTGATGAACTACCCCTTCCGGGATGCGGTTCTGGGCTTCATGCTGGGGGCGGATCCCCGGGAATTCAAAGAGATTGTAGAGAATATTGTGGAGAATTACCCGCCCCAGTGCCTGCACCTGCTGATGAACCACCTGGGCACCCACGACACCGAGCGCATCCTCACCATGCTGGGGGGCGAGCCTGCCGGGGGCCGGGGACGGGAGTGGCAGGCGGCCCAGCGCTTGACAGAGGAACAGCGCACCCTGGCCCTCCAGCGGCTGCGGCTTGCCTCCTTGATACAGTACCTGCTGCCTGGGGTGCCCTGCATCTATTATGGGGACGAGGCTGGCGCGGAGGGGTATCGGGATCCCTTCTGCCGCGCGTGCTTCCCCTGGGGCAGGGAGGACAAAGACCTGATAGAATGGTATAAGGGCCTGGGCCGTATGCGTCTGGCCCACAAGGACATCCTGGCCCAGGGGGCTTACCGCACCCTCCGGGCCGAAAACAACCTGCTGGTTTTCGAGCGGTATATTTTCACAGAAACCACCCGGGAAAGCCTGCTGCTGGTGGCAAACCGCAGCGGCAGGCCCCAGAGCATTAAAGGCCTGGGGCTGGATTTCACAGGGGCGGTTCCCGTGCTGGGAAGCCATCTGGGCACGGTGCAGGTAGTGCTGCCCTATAGCGGATCTGTGATGCGGTTTTCCCGGCGCCTTCCCCCGCCCCGGGAAGAACCTCTTGCCCAGGAGGAATAGGCAGGATTTTCCAGCCTTTTCTTACACCCTTCCGGTAGACTTTTCCACTGGGAGGGTGTATAATTAGTTCAATGAAAATCCCCCCCGTGGCTGCAAAAGCCTGTTCCCTCATCTGAACGGGGGCAAAATGAATTGCTTCAGGAGGATGCGCTATGAAAAAACGATTGCTCAGTATCATCACCGCGCTGGCCCTGTGTCTGTCCCTGTGCCCCATAGGGGCTTTCGCGGCGGATGATACTACGCCGACGGAAGAATTATCAATAGATGATTTGAGAGATTTGAAGGTAGCGTCCGTAAAATTTACGGATGCCTATAAGGAAGGGCTAAGCAAAACGTACGACGGGAAAGAAGCGGCTGCACCTGTTGTAACAGATCTGGTGCTGGTAGCTGAAAATGGCACAGAATACAAGCTTCCGGCGGACACCACAGATGATGAATTGGAATATAGTTGTGTTCCTGCCTGGAAAAAGGGTACGGAAACTGTTTCAAGGCCAAAGGATGCGGGAAGCTATAGACTGGACGCGAAAGTGAGCCTGACAATTCCGAAGCAGGATCCGACAGATCCAGATGATCCTGATACAGGAAAAGATCGCGTAGAAGTGATAAAGGACATGTCCGCCCCGCAGTGCAGCTTTACCATCGCCCCCCTTGCAATTACCCCTGTGCTGCGTGAAGGCATTACAAAGCCGTATGATGGCACATCCAAGTATGAACCCTCTGTAGAGGAAGATTCGCCCATTGACTACGAAGAAACAAAGATTATCCAAGATGATTTTGACCGCGTTTCCTTTGAGGGCACTTTCCGTTTTGCGTCATCCAAGGTGGAGTCCCAGAACCTTTTGGGCATGAACATTAAAATAACGGGGGAAGCTGCCGGAAACTATAAATTGGAATCCAGTACTGTGTCTGGCGAAGCAAAAATTATACAGGCTTCCGCCCCTGTTTCCAGTGCCAGCCCTACGCTTACAGTGCGCAACAGACGCGCCCACATATATAAATATGCCCTGGAAGAGCTGCTGCCCGCCCTGCCTGCCGGACAGGAGTATGGCACAATAACCCCCTCCATCCAAAATATTGAAGTTCTTTACAGTGACTTCTTCCATAACAACGATCACCCTGCGGAGAAGGAGGTTAAAGTCACCGCAAATGAACTTACGCTGGACATTTCAGAAGCGAACCACGACGGCAGAAACAGGGTTGCTGAAATCATCCTGTTAATTGAGTCTGATAATTTCAACGAATTTTCACTCACGCTGCAGGTGTACAGCGATGACAAAACCGGCATTACCATCACAGGTCTGGAACCTGTTTCCCCGCCCTATGACGGCACGCCCCAATTGGGGTATGCGGGCCTGCCCCAATATTCCCAGACAGAGGGGACTGCCGGGATGGAGATGCCCGAGTATGACGCTTCTGAACTGGATCACTCCTATGTAGGCAATGGTGACACAGACTATGGGCCTACAACGGAGCCGCCTACAGAGCCGGGGAAGTATACTGTTACCCTCAGCATTCCCGAGGCGGACGGGGACTTCACCGGAAGCTGGACCAGCCAGTTTACCATTACAAAGGCTATTGTCACCGTCACTGCCATGGAGCGCAAAATCAAAGTGGACGATCCGGTGCCGGATTTAAGCCGGCCTGTGCTGGACGTGGACTATACTGTTACCGGGCTTGCGGAGGGGGACGAGCTGAAATTCCCTCCCACCATGAAATATGCTACTGTGGCGGATTCCATCAGCGACGGGGAGTTTGAAATCCTGATAGACGGGGCCATGGTGCCGGATATGGATCACTACAACCCCGCCATCAAGTACGTGTCCGGCAAGCTCATTGTCACCTCCCTTTCGGATAAGGATGAAAACCCCTTCAGTGATGTAAGCGAGTATGCCTGGTATGTCACTGCCGTAAAATATGTGTACAACGAAGGCTTGATGAAGGGCACCACAAACACCCTTTTCTCTCCCACCAGCAATATAACCCGGGGCATGATGGTGACCATCCTCTACCGCATGGAAGGGGAGCCTAAGGTGTGGAGCACCAACCCCTTCACAGACGTGGATGAGGATGAATATTATTACGACGCTATCCGCTGGGCAAATTCCGAGCATATTGTACAGGGCTATGGCAACGGGCGCTTTGGGCCAAACGATGCCCTGACCCGGGAACAGCTTGCTATCATTTTCTATAACTATTCCCGCTACAATGCGGTAAACGTCAACAAGGCCGCCAGCTTGGATCGCTTTGTGGACGCCAAGTATACCAGCCCCGCAGGATACCGCGCCCTTCAGTGGGCCTGCGCGGAAAAACTGATTCAAGGCACTGGCAGCACCACCCTCTCCCCCAATGCCAAAGCCCTGCGGGCGCAGGTGGCAGTGATACTCATGCGTTACCGCACCAACGTGGCCCCGCCCCCGGCGAAGCCAGAGGAAACCCCGCCGGAGGTATAAGAAGCCCTAGAGCATGTTCACATAAAGCAGTCACACGCATCTTTTCGGGTTATTTCATGGGCTTCTGTGTTAGGAATCCTCGAAGATGCGAAAACGTTTTTCAAACGTTCGCCTTTCTTGCGGTTCCTGCCTTGAATCCCACAAAATCCCCTCGAAAATCTGCATATTCAACTTGTGTGAACACGCTCTAGTTTCACAGGAAAACAGAGAGCCGCCTGGGCAGAAATGCCCGGGCGGTTTTTTCTATAAAACTTTCCGGTAATATCGCCAAAACGGGATCTGCTCTTTTGGCTGTCCCGCTAAGAAAACTATGTGGACTTTTGGGGCTGGGGCTGGTATAATAGCCGCAAGCGGCTATGGCGCTTTGTACCCATAGCGCAGGGCCGCAGGCACTTTCCCACAATAACAGGGGCGCTGCCCCGCAGGTATGGTCACGTAACTTGAAAAATTGCATTTTTCAAGTTACAGGATATCGCTGTCCGATATCCTGTTGGTTGGTTTGCCCCGACGAGCAAACCAACATGACTCATGTATCCGATTAAGCCGAAAACATAGTTTGGGGCTTAATCGACTATAAAACAAAAGGAGCTATGTCATGGAAAAAATTCGGATTGGCATTATCGGAACCGGCGGCATATCCAATGCCCACGTGCGCGCTTACAAAAAGATGGAGGACGTGGAGATTGTAGCAGGGG
>JAAVYD010000126.1 GCA_022790955.1 Bacillota bacterium | reverse complement strand
TTGAATGTAGGAGTGATTTCTTCCTTGGTAGCTGGCTTTTCGAAAGTATTCTTGCCGTCGCCATCGTCCTTTACTTAGATTTCCTTTCCATCCTTATCCTTAACTGTGATAGTTCCGAGCTTGTAACCTTCGTCAGGTGTAGCTGTAATAGTTACAGTATTGCCCTTAGAAGCGTTCTTAGGGCTTACAGTGATCTTACCGTGATCGATGCTTGAAGGAACTGTAACTGTGTATGTAGCAGCGGAAGAACCGCCACCTCCACCGCCGCCGGAGCCGCCAGAACCGCTTCCAGTAATATCTGCAGCAGCGTAAATCTTAATAATTTCATCGTTTAAAGCTGAATTTAACGCATTAAATAACTCAAGCGTAAGGTTTTTATAAGAACCTGCTGCATTTGGTACAGCAGTCGTTTTAGCTGAATCTGTATAGAATTTCCAGCCATTAAACGTATATCCGCTCGATAAAGAAGGTTCAGGGAGTTTTTCACCAACCTCTGCATTAGTTAAAATCTTTTCTCCGATATTATTATCAAACTCAACCGGAACTGAATTTTCTTCAACAGGCAGCTCAAAATCACTGAAACCCTTATTATTCACAAATTTTACGCTGTTAGCATTCTTTATAAGTTTATGATACCAAATATCAGAACCTTTAGTATGCTTTGCATAATATGTCTTATCTGCAGCCATAGCTTCTAAAATGCTGTCCGGCAGAGGAACTGTGATTTCGATTGACGAATTACCGGTATCTAATTTCTGACCTTCGCTGACAACTGCCGAGTTATTTTCATCCATAGACGCCGCATTAGCTGCAGTTGTAGCCTTGATATTGTACATTGCACTGATATCCAATGTTACAGTCTTAGCTTCTGCATCTGCATTAACTACTTTAATATCCAGATAAGGCTCGACAACTATAAGGATTTCATCATCATCTGCAGCTTTTGATCCTAAAGCTGTTCTTGCATCGTCTTCACTAATTTCATTTCCATTAGAATCCTTAGCAACAAATGATCCTGTTTCATCCTTTAATTCATCGGTAAGGGCTTTATTTAAGCCCGTAGAAGTTGCATTTTCTGCAGTATCAGCAACATTAGTTGCTAAAGCCAGATCTTCACCTTCTAATGTAACACCTTCAGCAGGAGCAACAACAGCTTCTGTTTTTCCTGCTTCAACCTGAATATTAGATTCAGCGAATATTGCAACTACCTGAACCTTAGCAGCCGGCATTGTAAATGTATATGTACCATTATTATTATTTGATAAAACTAACACTGAATTAGTTTCAAGGTTAGTAACGGTTACCGAACTTAGATTGTAGCCATCATTTGCAGTTGCAGTAATAGTTACTTTCGTACCTTCTGCAGCTTTATCATAATCCGCAGTTACATCGCCGCCATCAGCAGGAATCGCGTTTATGTTAATATCATAAGTTTCAGCGTTTGTTTCTCTGAAAACAACCGTAATATTAACATCGCTTGCAGGCATTGTAAATGTACACGGATTTGTAGAAGATACTGCTACCGTACCGTTTTTATCGTTAATAACGGTTATAGATGCTAATTCATATCCGGTCTTAGGCGTAGCCGTTACTGTTACAGAAGCGTCACGAGCAGCCGTATACTGAGAACCTGCTTGGGTTGCTCCGCTGATTTCAACAGTACCGCGAGTATCATCTACTACTGTAAGATTAATAGCATAAGTATCTTTTAACGGCGCTAACAGCTTAATATCTGCTGTCACATCTGCTCCGTTTACAGTTATATTTACCTGAGAACGGGCATAATTACCTGCAGATTCAGCAACTACCGCTACGTACTTACCGTCAGGCACATTACTGATTGTATAACGACCATTTGCATCTGTAGTCGCCGTTCCAACCGGTGTTTCAAATTTACCATCGGCAGCGTCATACAGATTTACCGTTATTCCTGATATTGTAGTATTTTCTGCAACGCCTGTTCCCCGTTTCACTGTTCCTCTTACCGTATAAGTGGCAGCCTCCGTTATATTCAGATCTGTACTTTTTACTCCGGCAACAAAAGCATCGTCACCTTCGCCGAAAGTGATTTGATTAACTTTTCCAGTCGCCTTATCGGTAACTTCAAGCGTTTTATCACTTCCGGAACCGATTGATTTTATAATCACCGCGCCGGATGTTGTTTTACTTTCACCTTCTGCTTGACCGGTTATTACATAATAATCCGCTTCTATCTTATATTCTCTTCCGGCAGCGCCAGGATCTATGATATCACCAGATAATGTGATACCGGATACTGTTGTTGCAGCGCCTATTGCAGAACCCGTTGTAACCGTAATTCCGCTGTTTGCCGGGCTTATCACTTTTGCTTCTGATATAACAACAGAATCTCCATCAACAGCAAACGCAACCGTCGGCATGAGCGTCAGTACCATGCATACAGATAACAGCACTGACAATATTTTCTTTCGCATGTTTCTTTTCCTCCTTTTTAAAATCGTTATGTTATTAACCCCAGCGGGGCGTTCAGTAACTTGTTTT
>JAAVYD010000074.1 GCA_022790955.1 Bacillota bacterium | reverse complement strand
TATAAATCACTTTTATTGTTTAGAAGTATATTGCGTTATTGATAATATTAAATACTATTTATTGATTATAATACTGCTAAAACAAGCTAATTAATAGCACAACAGGTATATTTAATAGTCGTGTATCAAAAGACATTTGTTAAAATAACCATAGTTTTTCACGACTAACAGTCTATTAGCTATACGCGTTTTATATTGAATATCAAGCTTCCTGCTGGTCATCGCTGCTGAATCTATTAATATTATCATCCTGACAGTCTTATTTGCATCGTTTATCAGCAATGCACTTTATATGCTGCTTTCTGCAACATTATTAATATAATTTGTCTGATATCAACTCTTGGATTTAAACATCGTTTATTCATTATACGCTATTTATGTATACCGTTCATTTTGCCGTTCTTTCTGATAATTATTTACTACCCGCTTTGCTATTAAATCAGCTTTTTAAGGCAATATCATAATCAATACATTATGTTTAATGTCACAAATAAATACAATATATCGTATGATAGAAAATGGCTTATATTAAAACTGAAAACGATTAATCGGATAACCATATCGTCACGTAATTAATTGAATATCCTGCATTTGTTTTCTATGTATGACGCAAAATATTGATTCTTAATATCACAACGCATATTTATTAATATCCGATATCTGCATTCTCATTAATATTTGCTCTTAAACCTGCGTTCATAGTCTGCTATAAGTTCCGGACGGAAATCCGGATGAGCAATCTCTATCAGCGCCCGCGCGCGGTCTTTAAGATTTTTTCCTGTAAGATGCGCTATACCGTATTCTGTAACAAAATAATCCACATCCTGACGTGTAACGGTAACGGCCGATCCCTCTGTGATAAATGGTTTTATCCTTGAAGTCACTTCGCCGTTTTTTTCGTGGGTAGAAGTAAGCGCCACTATCGCTTTAGCTTTGCCGTCGAGAGCTATCGCCGCCCCTCTTATAAAATCAAGCTGACCGCCGGCTCCGCTTATCTGGCGCAGTCCTGAAGAACTGGAAACCACCTGCCCCATGAGGTCAACCTCTATACAGGTATTAATGCAGACCAGCTTCGAGCATTTAGCTACCTTAAACGGACCGTTTACCGACCTTACATCCTTAAACGTTACAGCCGGATTTCTGTCTACAAAATCATACAGCTTCTGACTTCCGTAAGCAAAAGCCGCCACCATCGTTCCTCTGTAATTGCTCTTTTTTCTGTTGGTGATGACGCCTGCGTTCCACAGATCCATAAGACCGTCTGAAATCATTTCCGTATGTACTCCGAGATCCTTTTTGTCTTTCAGCGCCGCGCAGACAGCGTCAGGAATGCTTCCTATACCCACCTGCAGCGTAGATTCATCTTCCACCAAAGACGCGCAGTATTCTCCTATTTTGCGCTCAACGTCGCCGATAGGCTTTCTTTCTATAACCGGCAGCGGATCGTTATATTCGACTATATAATCTATCCTGTCTACATGAACAAGACATTCCTGGCTGGAACACCACGGCAGATTTTCGTTGACCTGAGCGATAACTATATCCGCGCAGTCTACGCCCTCCTGAATAAAATCGGCAATAAGACCGCAGCTGCAGAATCCGAATTCATCGGGCGGAGTAACCTGAAACATAAACACGTTTACAGGAATAGTACCTTCTTCAAACCAATATCCGAGCTCGTAATAATAACACGGATATATCTTCGCTCTGCCTTCCTCTATGGCTTTTCTTGTATTTTTAGACGCGAAAAGCGATTCATGAATAAAATTATCTTTATATTTTTCGTCGCAGTAATCCTCGCCGCCGTTGCTCAAGCCATGCATTATCTTAACATCTCTATATGACTGCGCATTATCTATCAGCGCTTTAACCAAACGCTCCGGACGTCCGGCAACGCCTGCAATCAAAACTCTGTCGCCGTTATTCACCGCACGGACAGCCTCGTCGGCTGTACACAATATGGAATCATAGCGCTTCTTCCAGTCGCTCATAAAAATTACCTCCAATTTTAGTATAAATCGCAGATAATGTGAAATTTACACTATATTTTTACCATTACGCACATAAATCTGCACGGCTTCGGCGCCGCATCATGTGCAAGGATAGTCAACGCACTTGAGAATCTTTAAAAAGGAAACGAGAAAAAATGCGGTTTGACAAGATCGTTCTTATCAAATTTACTGCACGCCTTCGCAGAGATTTTAATTTATATATTGCTCTTTTTGCTCTGCTGCGCTGTCCCATTTTGTATGCTTGATTCTTTACATTCTCAAAACACAGTTTGTATTATTCTTTACTGTGTTTTAACAAAACTGACGCGAAAGACGCAGGCAGGCTGATTGCCCGTCAAGAACGACAACGCAGCCCACTGCAGTTTACCCGCCGAACTTTACCGATTTTTGAGTGCGCCGACTATATACAATAACCTAAGCTATTATAACACACTGTCCGCAAATTTTAATTCAATTAATTGTTTTAATGATAATTTTTTTATCAAACTTAATCATTACTGCCCCTTGAATATCATTTCTGTATATTTTACTCCCATAATCCTCCAGACGTTCTAAAATTTCATCGGCGGGATGCCCGTAAAGATTTCTGCCTGCCTGGATTACACTCGCTTCCGGTTTTGTATATTCCAAAAACTTATCGCAGGTAGAATACCTGCTGCCGTGATGCGCCACTTTTAAGATATCGCTTTTCAGATTTTCATGCCAGATCCCGCAAAGCTCTGTTTCCATATCGGCATCTATATCTCCCGTAAATAAAATCTTATTTCCTCTGTATTTTGCCTGCACCGCCAGACAAACCTGATTTTCGTCCTCGGTTTTCTTCAAAATATCCTTATATTCGCTGTCGCTTTCCGCCCTGGGCGACAACACGCGCAGCGCGGCATCTCCGCACATCACCACATCGCCTTCTTTTGCAAATATAATATCTTTTTCCGGAATCCCGGTTTCTTTCGCTATATTCGCGCTTTCGGATTTATATACCGCCGACAGCAGCAGCTTATCCACCTTAACGCCCTCTGTCATAGTCTTAAGCCCGCCGTAATGATCCTGATGCAGGTGACTTATCACCGCCAGATCTACTTTCTTCACGCCGTTTCCGAGAAAATACGGCATAAGCACATTCCGACCCACATCGTAAGTATCGCTTCCGCCGCTGTCGAACATGATATTAACGCCTCCGGCTTTCAAATGAGCACAGTCGCCCTGCCCCACGTCTATAAATATGAGATCAGACGAAATATAATCACCATCCGTACAAAATCCGGCAGCGCAGCTTATAACTGCCGCCGCGATGAACGGAAATAAGAACATCGCAGTCCGCCGGGAACTAAAAACGCTTATTTTATAAAATATATGTTTAATCAAATAATTATCTCGGTTCTGCAAACTAAATATATTACCAGATTTATCACAGCAGATTTTATTATTACCGCCTGACTGCAGTTCATTATTAAACGCGCTTATTTTCTCCGGAAACTTTGCCTCCGGACGAAACGCACTCAGATATCGCATCCCGCTCTCGCTGCATATAAAAAATAATGCAAAATAATAGAACAGTATTAATGCCGTGGGCGGCGACGCCGTATATATAAACGAAAAACTTCCTGATGAACCGATTTCGTTCATCCATATCAGAATCTTCGTAAGCATTTCTGCCATTCTGCCGAAAAACAAAAACGCTGTATCAAAAAAATCCGATATTATTACAAACCCTGTCTGTACTGTTAATGAATCAGTCCCGCTTGCAAAGTCATCTGTGCCGTCTGTAAATATAGATAAAAACGACGGATCGCATAAACCGGACAGCGCGGCTATCGGCATTAATATTATACCGATAGGAACTATCAGACCAGCCAGGGCTATGGACGGAATGTTAAGCAGGAATCCTGCCGGGGATACGTAATGGAAGTTTCTGACGGTAAGAGGCAGCATGCCGAGCTGCAGGGCTGCCGGAGTCATCAGCATATTTACCGCCTGCCTCCGCGCTTTCTTCCATACGGCGCTCAGATCTCCCCGGCTTTCTTTGACAAAATCTCCCGTTTCCTGCAAATCTCCTTTTCTGCTGCCGGGCTTATCAGCCGCATTCAAATATCCTTCGCCGTCTTTTAATAAAATCCGTACTTTTTTAACCCTGTTCTCACTCCTGATTTTCTGAATCCTATCGACCTTTTTCATTACCACCGCAAGCGTAGTCACAGCCATAAACGAAAGCTGAAAGCCCGAAGACATAAGATACATAGGCTCATAGAGAAGCAGCGCGAAAGCGCAAAAAGAAATACTCGACAAAAAATCATACCTCCGGTGCGCTGCTTTGCCCGCAATATATACGATTATCATAAAGACAGCCCTCACCGACGATGTAGAAAATCCCGCCAGGGCGGAGTAAAATATCAGCGTTATAGCGATCGGCAGGTTTCCCGCAAGGGTCGCGGGTTTTCTCATTAATATATTTAAAATTCCGTAGACAAATCCCACGTGCAGCCCGGAGGCAGCGAGCAGATGCGCCGTGCCGTTATGCTGAAAATCCAGTTCGTCGCTTTCATCTGTATACGTATCGTCGCCGAATAAAATGCCGCAGAGCATTCCCGCCGCCCGCGCGTCAAACTTACTCAGCAGCTTATTTTCAAACCACGATTTTATAAGAGAAATTTTATTATTAATATAATCAAACCCGCGCAGTTTCTTATTAATGACCTTAAAGCAGCCTGCTTCTGTATACATGCATGCATAAATCTTTTCCGATCTTAGATACAGAGAATAATCAAATCCTCCGGGATTCTTCGCTTTAGCAGGAACTTCTACCACGCCCGTCGCCTCCGCCGTTCTGCCGGCAAGCCCCGCCGCCCTGCCCTCGAAACCTTTCAGCGTTATGAGAATCTTTTCACCGTTCTTCTCGTCTTTTAAAATTAGCGCGTATTTTTCTTCATCCTTCGCTTTCACAGACTCAATCCTGCCTTTTACCATAACGGTTTCGCCGAAACTTTCACTAAAAGCGGATACTTTGTTTTCTGATCGATATCCGGACAAACAGCCCGCGAGAAAAAACACTATAAAAATGATAATTGCCGAATATAATTTTTTCCGAAATATTTCTCGTGTAAAAACAGGATTGAAATCATTCCTCTTATAATAAATTTTTTCTAAATCATCCTTATTTTTACATTTAAATGTTAAATAAAAAAACAGGCAGCATAAAATTCCTGCAATAAGCAGCAGACACGACGCAGCAAAATCATCAGCGATATGCTGCGCAGCAATGCCCGCTGCAAACGAAAGTACGATTATAATTAATGGTCTTCTGAGCATAATATTAAAATAAGCTAAAATGCATTTAAAATACCCGAAGTTACTCTCTTACAGATTTAACTCTTAAAAAGAAATTTTGCGATATTAATTTCTATCCTTTACCATATAAAGACCCTTGCCGACCTTTTTAACATTATCCATTTTCTGGATTAATCTGTCTACATAAATATCTATGTCTGCATAATTCATATTAAAACCTTTATGCTTCAGATATTTTAAAATAGTAATGAGTCTGATCGGATAATCGCACGGATTTTTAAAATACGGATGCCTTCCTATGGCAGCCAGGATTTTTTCTTCATCTGGCAGTACCGGCGCATTGATATCAATAGCTGTAATATTATCATCCAAACTTTTTATGCTTTCTTCCAGATTCTTAATGATAAAGTCAAGCTGCTCCGCGCTCTTTCCGTAATCTCTGAACAGATCTCTTAGATGTCTGTAAAAACTGAGTTCTTCCCTGATATTTTCCATATTAATTGGAATCTTTAAAACTGCTTCATGCTCCAACATATGGGGATCATCCATAGCTTTCCTCCTTGCTTCCATTTTATTACAATAAATTTATTTTGTCACTAAAATTTGTAAATTTTTTAGATTTTACACTGCTCCGCACCCTTAAAATTTCTTAACTAAACGTTTCACGATTATACGAGGCAACTCTGTAAATCCTGTAATTTCAATACTTCACAGAGATGTAAAACCCCGTGTAAATTCTATTATATGGAACTAATGTTTGCCTGTCAATGTCGTATATGCTATAATTAATGCATTGCACATGCAAATTTGTGTTTGCCATGCAATAAATTCATCGGAAATTCTCAGGCAGGTAGCATTATGTCAGATAAATTCGATCAGAACAACATAAATAAAGAAAACAGAAAAAGAAACCGCAGTACGCTCAGCAATCTGAACAAAAGCTGGAACGAACTTCTTGCCGGTTTCCAATACGACGACGATATCGAAGTACACAGTCTTGAAGACCTGGAAATCGAAGATATCGATCTGTCTACGCTGTCTTCCCTTAATGAAGCCGACTATTTTCCCCGCAGCAGCAAAGCTCCGGAAAAAAGCTTTATTTCATCAGAACATACAACACATGAAAAGGAGCATATCGCAGATACTAACACGCGAAGAACAATTCGCAGAGCGATCTCGCACAGTGATCCGCAAAAAACTAAAATAATATCGGATGTTGATTCGTATTATAATACGGAAGATTATATGGGAGCCAAAGAACCTTTGTCATCAAACGCTTATCATAACAGCAATATGACTTTCGGCTCAGAAGAAGATTCCATGTCCGACATATATTTTCCTAAACCGGAACAGGAAAAAAGCGTTGCTAAAAGCAGCTACGAACCACCTCCTGTTTTCTCAAATAACTCAAATTCACTCTCGGAAAAAAGACATCAAAAAAACAGCCAGAATAACGCCGGGATGAACAACTTCTCGAATAACGAAGCGGAAGAAAAAGATATGACTACACAATCTGAAAAATCTGAAAAAAAAGGCAAGAAAAAGAAAAAAAAGCGCCGCTCTCTGGGCAGAAGGATATTCAGAACCATACTTATCCTTATCCTTCTGGGCATAGTTGCGGTCGGCGCATATTCAGCGTATGTGATCTTAACCATGCCTGAAGTGGATCCTTATAAAATATATGAAAATCTGAGCGAAAGCTCGGTTATCTATGACGATAAGGGCAACGTACTGGAATCTGTTTCCAGTTCAACTGTAAGAACGAACGTCAAATATGACGAACTTCCGGAAAATCTCGTCAATGCCTTTGTGGCAATAGAAGATAAAACCTTCTTTACGCATAAAGGTTTCAATATCGTAAGAATTTTCGGAGCTATAAAAGAAAGTATAATATCCAAAGGCGGCGTAAGCGGTACCAGTACAATCACGCAGCAGCTTGCGCGAAATCTGTGGCTCGACGCAGACAGAAGCATGAAACGAAAAATACGCGAAGCGTACTGCACGGTTCTGCTTGAAAGAGCGCTCACTAAAGAACAGATCATAGAAGCTTATCTAAATACAATACCTTTGGGATACAGCACTTTTGGCGTACAGGCTGCATCGCAGGCATACTTCGGCTGCGACGTAGGAGATCTTACGCTGGCAGAATGCGCTACCCTCGCTTCGCTGCCAAAGGCGCCTACTACCTACGCGCCTCTCAAAAGAATCCCTGCGGACGAAATCTCAGCAGAAAACTCAGATATCCTTCTGCAGGACGTAGGTTATGTTGTAGTATATAATACAGCTTACGTGAACAGGCAGCACCTGGTATTAAAATCCATGCTCGAGCAGGGACACATAAATCAAAGCGAATACGACGCGGCAATGCAGGAAGACATGCGCGCAAATATGAAACCAAGCCCTATGTCAAATTCTAACGTATCGTCGTATTTCACAGATTACTGTATCCAGGAAGTTATCCACGATCTTCAGACAGAACTGAAGATAGACGAAGAATCCGCTAAGGATATGATCTACTCCCGCGGGCTCAGCATATACAGCACCATAGACGTAGAAATGCAGAAAGCTGCCGAGGAGGAATTTTCCAAAAACGCCAACTTCCCTAATATCAGGGGACTCAGACGCGACGGAAACGGCAACATCCTTAATTCCAAAAATTCAAATATAATGCTTTACAGCAAGAGCACATATTTTAATAATGACGGCACGTTCACGCTTAAACCTGATGAATTCCAGAAAACCGTCAGCGGCGATCTTGTAATTCTGGCAGGCAAAAGGCTCAATCTGTATTCCATCAATAACGGTGGAAAAGAAACTACGCAGATCGAATTTAAAAATCTGTATACCATTAACGACGGCGTATTTTACAGTATTAATGGAGGTTATCTGTCAGGAATAGACTCACAGTACATTTCCAAAGACAGCAACGGAAACGCTGTAATTTCTTCGGAATTTATAGACGCTAATCCAGGCTTCTTCATAATGGGCGGCGATACCGTTTCAATAGGACCTGATCACTACACCCTGCGCCAGGAAACTATACAGCCTCAGGGCTCTATGGTAGTAACAGATTTCACAAACGGACAGATAAAAGTAATGATAGGCGGACGAAGCCTTACAGGAAGACTTCTGTATAATCGTTCCAACAATCCGCGTCAGCCTGGTTCTTCCATCAAACCTATCGCGGTATACGGCCCGGCTATTCAGTCAGGCGTAGAGCTCGGTACAAAATGGACTGCAGGAACTACCATCGAAGACTCAGAAAACAAAACAAACGGCAAAATATGGCCGCGCAACTGGTACACAGGCTACAAAGGTTGGGTAACTCTCAGAACCTGCGTACAACAGTCCATCAATGTAACTGCCGTAAGACTGCTTCAGGATATTGGTTTCGATTATTCTGTAAAATATCTAAAAGCAAACGGTATTACTACAATAAAAGAAACAGGAGATGCTAACGATATGAATCCGGCTGCGCTTGCGCTGGGAGGTATGACCGTGGGTATTTCACCGATAGAAATGGCATCCGCATACGGCACGTTCCCTAACGGCGGAACATACGTAACGCCTACTTCATATACAAAAGTTTTGGATTCCAACGGCGAGATCCTACTCGAAAAGAAACCTGTTACAAGGCAGGTATACGATGAAGGCGTAGCTTATATAATGACAGATATACTCCGTACTACGGTAACTAACGGTATAGCGGGCAAAGCTGCTATAGGAACTCAGCCTGTCGGCGGTAAGACCGGTACTACCACAGATAACTTCGACGCATGGTTCGTAGGCTTTACACCGCAATTTTCAGCTTCCGTATGGATAGGAAACGACGTTAATATCGAACTTTCCCAGGGAAGTGCAGCTGCAGCAGCCTTGTGGAGCAAAGTCATGAAGCGCGTATGCGCAGGTTACGAATACGGTTCTTTCCGTTCAAGACCTTCAAACGTTTATGTAGGCAGCGGCGGAGAATTATATGTAAAAGGAACCTCTCCGTCAGGTCCTTCCGCCGGAACAAGTTCAGAAAACGATAATGTTCCAACAGATGCAGAAAATCCGGATAATCCTGCTGAGAATCCAGACAATCCTGTAGAAGATCCTGCGCAGGATCCTAATACTCCTGCAACTGATCCTAACGGCGGCGCTGCAGAACCTGCCAATCCAAACACGCCGCCTACAAATCCTAACCCTGGCGGTACTACCGACCCTAATCCAGTCACGCCTCCGACAGACCCTAACGGCGGCGGCACAACTACAAATCCTAACCCTGGCGGAAACGAGCCTTCAACGCCTTCACCGCCTCACGGAGTAGTTAATGATGCAGCTTAGGTAAGATTTAATCCTATAAATAAATTGCCATACAGGTTTTTACTGTACGGCAATTTTATATAAAATAGTAGAATTTTCCCCTCTGCCGCAAGATGATTTTAAGTCGGTTAGATGGATTAGAAAACGCAGGAAACACGCATAAACTCTATGTTTTTACGTGTTCTCCGGCGTTTCTTTTGTTGCCTGTGTCAGCGATGCTTTTTCGGTAAATGGCGCCCAAATTCCATGCCGGGCTATAAAGCGATATAATAAGCGGTAAAGAATACAGCGATTAAAATTCTAAATCGCTGCTCTTTTTCTTTTCCGCGCTCATCGTCATTACAATTCGTTCCATTCATCAGCGTGTTCCTGTTTTATCAGTTAATATGATACGGCTATCGTACTATATATCAAAAAGAAATGAAAGATTTTTAAGGATTTCCAACTTATTAGAACTACAAAAGAATTTGCGGTTAATACGGAATACGTTCATTCCTGCCCATGGCAAAAAGCTCATACCGGAATAATGCCAGATAAAATAGTTAAAGATTTTACACCAGAAAATAGAGCAAATATTTTTTAGATGTACTCAAAAATCCTTTAAAAAAGTATTATTTGTTTAAAGTCGATGATCGTCCAGCAGAAATTGCGTCATTAACCAAATCACACGAAAAAATATGCCAAATTATATCGGAGAGATATAATCAATTTATTTTCATCCGGATTTTTAGGGAAACTCAGCCACACAAAAATAGTTTCAATTCTGCATAAACGAATTAAAGATTTAGGATTTTCCGAAATTACAATATGGGTATTAAATGATAATCTTTGAGCAAAAAAATTCTATGAAAGAAACGGATTTAAGTTAGATGATAATTCTAAAGAAATTGAAATTGGAGCAAAACTACTTGAAGTTCGATATTCTAAAAAATATATAATATATTAAGAAAAAATGTCCCCATGCCACTTGATTAAAAAAGAATTTAAAAAATTTTATATCCCCAAAAAATCCCAATAATCATAAAAATTCCTTCCATAAAATGATATAGCTGTAAAAGGCAGACGTCTATTATAAACAGTCATAAGCATTCTCTACGCCAAAGCATACACTATCAAAATGAGTTATACAGACAATCATAAAATCATAGACTTTTTTGAATATGCGGCGCCTGCGCTAAAAGGATTCTGTTTTCAAGAAGCAATTGATAGAATAAACTATTCCAATAAAGATTTGTTTCATTGGATCTCAGCGATAAGTCTGCCCGATTTTGTATCGGAAGCAGATTTTGAACGGACTGTTAAAGAAGCTGAAAACCGTAATACGCCAGCCTTTCAAAAAAGTTTGATCAAAAACGCCTCTTTGCAACTTATGAAGTGCACCCCATTTGTTAGATAGTATAATTGTCTAACAAACGGGGTGCAGTTCACTTACAGAGGGGCGCTTTTTAATCATTCTATTAAGATTATTAATGACATTCCTCTCAAAAAACATATGAAAAACCAACTTTACTTTTTCCCTTAAATAAGGCACGCGCCATTTCCGACTCGTCTGCTAAAGCAGCGGCGCAAATACTCTTAATATGCTGGAAAAGACTGCAAACAGCAACCCCTTGTTTTTTACATCTTCCATAGTAATCTCACAGCAAAGCTCAAGCGTTTTACTGAAATCTTCTTCTATATCCGCCACGACTTCATTATTATATATAACCGATCCGCATTCATAATGCAGATACAGACTTCTGTAATCAAGATTTACCGTACCCGTAACGGCAATTCTGTCGTCAGCCGCCACCATTTTAGTATGAACGAAACCAGGAGTATACTCATAAATCTTAACGCCGCTGCGCAAAAGTTCAGCATAATATGATTTTGTCAGGATATTTACAATTTTTTTATCCGGAATATACGGCAAAATCAGCTCTACCTTAACACCGCTTTTAGCTGCGTGCTTCAGCGCATGCAGCACTTCATTATCGGGAATTAAATATGGCGTCATTATCGCCACGTGCCGGACAGCATTATTGATAACGTCAAGATAAATATTTTCAGCTACATTATCCTGCCTGTGCGGTCCGTCGCCATATGGTATTACAAATCCATCCCTTTCAAGATCAGGAACCCGTTCCCAATCTGTATCCAAATACCTCGCATAATCCTCTGATTCACCGCCCCAGTTGCCTATATTCCACATCTGTAAAAACATCAGCGTATAGCTTTTAACAGCATCGCCTTCTATCATAAACGCATTATCTTTCCAATGCCCGAAACGCTCAACTCTGTTTATATATTCGTCCGCCAGATTTATACCTCCGCTGAACGCCACTCGCCCGTCTATAATCGTCATCTTCCTGTGATCTCTATTGTTATAATGAGTAGAGAAAAACGGTCTTACCCTTCCAAAAGTCCGGGTATCTATTCCGAGCTTTGTCATTATTTCGTCATACCTTCTTGTAAGAGTGCTTATACAACCCATATCGTCATACATAAAACGAACTTCTACTCCTTCCCTAACTTTTCTTACAAGAATTTCAAGCAAAGTATCCCAAAACAAACCTTCCTCCACTATAAAATATTCCATAAAAATAAAATTTTCAGCCTTTTCAAGTTCATCACACATATCATGAAATACATCGTCGCCAAGAGGATAATACTTAACTTTTGTATTATCATATGCAGGATATCCGCCTGCGTTCTCAATATAATAAGCCATTTTGCTGAAATCGGGATCGACCTTTTTAAGCCTGTCTTTAACCGGCTCGGTCGTTACCGCATACTCCGAAGTATCTTTTATAAGTTTGTTCAGCTTCATAAACGGCAGCTTTTCGCTGAGGTTCAAATGTGTATACAAATAAAACAACGTTCCCATAATAGGCATTCCTGCCACAATTATCGCCCATGATATTTTATAGGAAGGATTGCTTCTGCTGTTTATTATCCATATTATAACAAATACGCTTATGATAGAAACAACCGTCATAAAAGATTTGGAATATTGTCCCATATAATTAAATACGAGAATTATAAATATTACCTGCAAAGCTATAAGCGTCGCTGTTATTGCAAATCGGCTGAATATCAGTTTTATAAAAGGCTTTTTTAATTTCTTCGTTCTCTCTCCCATTACTCACCGTCGCTTTCTAAAAACTAAAAAAATCATACTCTGCTTATTCTGATCTGTTTTTGGTATTTCTTGTAGAAAAGTATATCATAAGAATTTTTTTCTGCACATCGTAAATAATAATTTCGAATAATGTAACCGGAGGATTTTACAATATGAAATACCAAAAATATGCTAATAAATTTGTTGATAAACCTAAATATTTCCTAAACTGCCTTAAAGCGTTTATTGCCGGCGGCATAGTATGCGAAATCGGATATTTTATACAGGCTGCTTTTATGTATTTTGGAGTCGACCGAGATACTTCTGGAATATGTTCGACCATCCTGCTTATATGTATAGCTCAGCTTCTCACAGGATTCGGATGTTATGATACCATAGCGAAAATAGGCGGCGCAGGAGTTATCGTCCCAATCACAGGATTTGCAAATTCGGTAGTTTCTCCTGCCATGGAATTTAAAAAAGAAGGTCCCGTTCTTGGCGTCGGTTCTAAAATTTTCAGCCTTGCCGGTCCGGTAATATTACTCGGAATCGCCACGAGCTGGGCAGTCGGCATTATATACTGGATTTTGATGTTATTTTAAAGGAGGCAAGAAACATGAATGATAAACGTATCGGAAAACGAACTATTAAGTTTCCCACCCTGCCGGAAATCATCGGAGCTGCAAGCGTCGTCGGCGTTAAAGAAGGCGAAGGCCCGCAAGCGCAGTGGTTTGATAAAATACTGCAGGATGATTATTACGGCGAAAAAACCTGGGAAAAAGCAGAATCAAAAATGCTGAAAAACAGTATATCTATGGCTGTGGAAAACGCGGGAATGCAGGTACAGAACATAGATGTACTTTTAAGCGGCGACCTGCTTAATCAGCTTATGTCATCGTCATATATGGCGAGAGATGTAGGAATTCCTTACCTCGGACTTTACGGCGCGTGTTCTACTATGACTGAATCCATGCTTGTGGGCAGTATTATGGTGGACGGAGGATACTGTGTCAGCGCAGCGGCGGCGGCTTCCAGCCACTTCGCTACGGCGGAGCGGCAGTTCAGAATGCCTCTGGAACACGGAAATCAGCGTCCGCCTCAGGCTCAGTGGACAGCAACAGCAGCGGGTTCAGTAGTTATTAAAAAAAATTACGGTGATACGGGCGCGCATGACAGACATATCTGCATAACCCACGGAACTATAGGACGCGTTATCGACCCAGGCATAACCGATACCAATTTTATGGGCGGAGCAATGGCTCCCGCAGCCTACGATACCATCCGCGTACATCTCGCCGACCTGGACAGAAAAGCCCGCGACTACGACTTGATCCTTACAGGCGACCTGGGCATCGCAGGACGCCATATAATGCAGGACCTCACAAAAAACAAACCCGAATTTGAAGGATTTAAAGATATCTATGAAGACTGTGGCGCGATAATGTACGATAGCAATCAGGATACTCACTCAGGCGGCAGCGGATGCGGATGCTCTGCTTCAATAATCTGCGGCAGAATCATAAAAGAACTCAGACAGAAAAAATATAAACGCGTAATGTTAGTATCCACAGGCGCTCTCGTTTCTACCATAAGCAAACAACAGGGCGAAACCGTTCCAGGCATTGCCCACGCTGTAACATTGGAGGTATTTTAAAATGCAAATAGATATAATGGAAATAGTCTGGGTCTTCGTGATCGGCGGAATCATATGCATAATTGGTCAGATATTAATGGATACAACTCAGCTCACAGCCCCAAGGATCTTGGTTCTCTTTGTTGTAATCGGCGGCGTGCTTGGCGGGCTCGGCTTATATGAACCTATCGTCCATCTTGCAAAAAACGGCGCAACCGTCCCGTTGCCGGGATTCGGCTACTCTCTGGTAAGAGGCGCTCTGAAAGGATTAGAGAGCGACGGATTCTTAGGAATACTTACGGGCGGTATAAAGGAAACGGCGGCAGGAATATCCGTAGCTTTGGTATTCGGTTATATAATCGCTCTTTGCTTCAATCCGAAATCAAAGGCAAAATAATCACGCAGCTCTGTTCATAAGCACTTTCCGGCAGGTACTTCAATCTGCCGGAAATTTACTTACAGATTAAATTCATTTATATTTTTATCTTCTTTTTTCATCAATATAATTATACCCGCAAAATGAATTATTAATAAAAATAGTTGATAATATTTAACACCTCAGCAGCGTATTTACATCAGGTTGTCTATATTATATATAGAAATTTTTTATATAATTTTCCTGCAAATGCATTATTTTAGTGGATTACATCAATATATATTATTATAATAGATATATGTAAACATGATCTGCAGTTTTTATTATATTTTTAATGTATATTAAACTGCGCTTTCAGCATTTGCATAATCAAAAGATAAAAATTATATCATATTGAAATTTTAATTTGGAGGATATATTAATGTTAAAAGACAAAATCGCCGTCGTTACCGGCGGCACAAGAGGAATCGGACGTTCTATAGTAGAAACATACCTGAAAAACGGCGCTAAAGTCGTTTTATTTGGTTCAAGAAAAGAAACTGTAGATACTGCGCTTTCTGAAATCAGAGCAAAAGACGCAGGCTGGCAGGTTGAAGGTCTTTTTCCCAAGCTCACCAACGCTAAAGAAGTAGAAAAAGCTATTAATTCCATTAAGGAAAAATTTGGCCGCATAGATATTCTCGTAAATAATGCCGGCATCTCCCAGAGTACGCCTCTGTACGATTACACTGCGGAAGAATTTGACAAGGCTATTGACCTTAACGTAAAAGCTCTGTTTTACACAATTCTGCCTACCGCCAAGATAATGAAAGAACAGGGAGGCGGATGCATTATAAATACCAGTTCCATGGTAAGTATTTACGGTCAGCCTGCGGGAGTAGGATATCCTACAAGCAAATTTGCCGTAAACGGCATGACAAAATCCCTTGCGAGAGAACTCGGTCCCGATAATATCCGTGTTAATGCAGTAGCTCCAGGCGTAACAAAAACCGATATGGTAGCGGCTCTTCCAGAAGAAACCGTTGCCGCTATATCTTCTCAAATCCCGCTGGGCAGGGTTGGCGAACCACAGGACGTCGCTAACGCTTTCCTGTATCTTGCAAGCGATCTCGGCAGCTACGTTACCGGAGCTGTAATTTCTGTAGACGGCTGTGCAAGAGCATAATTTTTAGAATTTAAGAGAATTATTATGCTCTCAAATAAAAAAGTCAAAATGAAGTATGTTTCATGTAAAGCCAGTAATCAGCGGCGTCTGCATGGAGTAATTATATCTCTGCAATAAAACGCCGGCTTTGCTGCTTAACTGTTAAATTCAGGGAGGGAACCAGCATGAAATATATAAATGCAAAGAAACTTGTTCCCAATAGTTTAGTTAAAGAGCTGCAAAAATATATTCAAGGCGGCTATATTTATGTTCCTGTTATTCAAAAACATTAAAAGCATTGAGGAGAATTATCCGATTATCGAAATGAATTGCAAGAAAGAAACAAATCTATTGTTTCCGAATATAGAAACTGCATTTCTATAAATTAGCTTGCCGATAAATATTTTCTTTCAATCTATGCAATTTGAAAAATAATATATCAGAAACGATAGTGAAAGTTGCAAAATGCAATTCTTAGACGGTAACAAATAGGACAAAAGCGTATAAAATCTGCGGATAATTAAACTTTCAATCCAAGATTTTGTTATACTGCCCTGGACTCATTTTTTACAAAGATATTTTTACAGATTGTTTTGTATTAATTACAACAAAATTAATGCTATATTATATCAAAGAACTGATTTCCAACCAAGGAAAATCAGTTCTTTATCTATAATCTAATTGCAGCACCGCTTTCGATTATCTGCAAACTAAATTCTACTCTTATTTAACTTCTTCATCGCTTATACTGTATAATTCATACATTAATTCTATATGAAATAATCCTGAGCGAAAACTTATAATAACATCTGTTGCGATCATAAATAATTCGCTTATTATTTCTTTTATACTGCCATCCGTCGTATTACTGACCAAAGCCCAATCGCTTTCAAAACTTATTCTTCCAATCATATTGTTATCTGTTTCAGCAATGATGTTCGCTTCCAGCAAAAATGCAACATTCACAGCTTTTTCACAAAGTTTATGAAACCTTTCGAGCTTAAACTCATCTGTATATTTTTTTGCATTACTGCACAATTTTTCGTAGCTTTTAAAAATGCTCTCAGCCTCTGAATCTCTTTTCTTTTCAAATATAGAATTTTCTATCTCTGAAAGCTCTTTTTCTTTTGTTTTCATTTTTTCGGCTATCACATCCAGTTGCTTTCGAGCGTCATCACGATATTTTTTCTCAATTCTCATACGTACTTTCCTCAATACACATAAATTTATATTACCTTTAAAACCGGATGCAATTTATTAAATTAACCCGTTGTGCTATTTAATTTTGATGAAATAGCAAAAAAACTTCAACAAAATGTGCTATTCTAAAATAAAAAATCCCAAATCATAAAGAAGGCACTGTTATGTTGAAGTTTCAAAACAATAATACCACTTTT
>JAAVYD010000193.1 GCA_022790955.1 Bacillota bacterium | reverse complement strand
GCCTTATATGCCCTTGCCGCATTGCAGTCAATCAAATACTCGTCGCAGAATTTCTGCTGCTTTGCCGTCAGCTTAGCCATGAAAACACCCCCTTTCTGTTTTATCCACGTAAAAAGCGCCTGCATATACAGACGCTTTACGTTCTTTATTTATTCTGTTCGTTGATGAACTCCGTCATCATCTTTGTTAATTGTGCTGCCTGACTGGTGCCTGCGTTCTTGCAGGCTTCCGCAAATGCTTCAACCACTTCTTTTTTCAGTTTATATGTTTTCGCAGTCCAACCAGCTTTTTCATTCCACTTTGCAGAAGCCACTGTTTGAGGCTTCGGACTTCCTTTAGGCATTATCTATTCCCTTTGTTGACTTGCCAATTTGTTATCTGATATACTGTATATCAAACGGGGCTTTGGTGGCAAGCCCGCTGCCCCTGTTTTTAATTGTATTGCTCTGCTTACTCAGCGGAGCTTTTTTCTTTTCTCGCCATATCTCTTACTTCCTCAATGGCTTTCTTTACTTCGTCCATATCCTTACAGCCTGCAAATTTATCGGCTACAAGATTCAGGATTATCTCAATCTGTTTATCTGTCATAACTCCGATCATTTTTTCCTCCTTTCCCTTGCCGTATTTGTTAAGCTCTCTTAACTATCTTTATTATACTATAATGTGTACACTATGTCAATAGTATTATAAAAAATTTTTTTATACAACAAAACCCCGCCGCACTTGCGACAGGGTTTTATTGCTACATTACTTTATTTATTACTTGGCTAATAAAGGAGAAAATCGTTTCCGCTTGTTTGATTTTTCCACAATATCATAATAACACGTTTTTACGCCCCTAATTGGGCGACTTAAATATATCCAATATTTTCTGCGACATTTTTTATAAATTTCCCTTTATATTTTACCCAAGTTCTATAATGCGCCATATCTGGATACTTTATCTGATACATCACATTATTAACCACTCCACTGCGATATTCTTCAGGAATACAGATCATAGCCTGTTCAACAGCCTCACACTCTTTTGATATCATTTCAAGACGTATAGCCTTAATCGCTGTT
>JAAVYD010000073.1 GCA_022790955.1 Bacillota bacterium | reverse complement strand
TCTGCATTTGGTGTACAATTAATGTTTTTAAGCGGTAAGATCAGAGAGGCAAAGCAGCAACTTTACGAGCAATTAGATTGCCGACCAAAAAAGGAACCGTGCATGGAATTTCCATGTACGGTTTTCTTTGTGTAGAAATATTTTAAGTATTAACAGGTACTGCGTGAATGAGGTAAGGGAGGAAATTTGATATAGAGATATTATAAAATACTGATTGCGACTGAAAGTATATGCGTATATAATAAATATAAGATGATATAGTTATATTATTTCAGTCAAGTTTGTATAGTGAGGAATTTGTGGATACAGATATAAAAAATGTGGTAAGAGCATCGGATAAAGAGGCTCAATATGATGAAAAAGCGAAACGTTTGCTGGGTAATAAATATGTTCTTGCATATATATTGATAAATACTGTTGATGAATTTGAAGGAATGCTTCCTGAGGAAGTTGTACCTTGTATTGAGGGAGAAGTAATCGTCGGGGCAGTTCCGGTTGAGCCGGGATTGACGAATGCTGCGAATCAAGATAGCGGAATGAGAATAGTAGGCTTTAATTCAGAAAATGCGGAAATCAATGAAGGGCTGATAAGGTTTGATATAGTTTTTTATGTACGCATGAAAGACGGACTGTCGCAAATGATAATTAATGTTGAGGCACAGAAAGATGAACCTGCTGAATATGATATACTGAACAGAGCGATTTTTTATGCAAGTCGTTTGATATCCTCTCAAAAGGAACGAGATTTTACTAATACAAACTACAATAATATAAAACGTGTTTTTTCGATTTGGATATGTATGAATATGTCGGAAAATAATTTGGATCATGTTCATTTGATAGATGATAAGCTATTAGGAAAATATAAGTGGAAAGGAAAACTCAATTTACTGAATATAATTCTTATAGGTTTGTCGAATGATCTGACGGAGCAGAATAGAGAAGCTGAGCTTTACCGTCTGCTTGGGACGTTATTATCGAGAAATCTTTCTGCTGATGAAAAGCTGAGTATTATTGAATCTGAATACAGTATTCCGATAGAGGAAAGTATAAAGGAGGCGGTGAATGTTATGTGCAATCTTAGTCAGGGAATCAGGGAAGAAGGAAGATATGAAGGACTAAGGGAAGGAAGATATGAAGGAATAAAAGAAGGAAGATATGAAGGAATTCTTGATTCAATAAGAAATCTTATGGAGAGTATGGGTTGGTCTTCGGAGCAGGCTATGAAAGCGCTTAAGATTCCTGAGACCGAGCAGATGGATTATGCTAAAATGTTGGATTAATGGACTGTAATAAAGTATTAAAAAGCGAAATAAAAAGTTTTAATGAAAATTATATATATTAGTGTTTTTAATTAAGCTGTTTGAATATTATAATTTACAAGAATTTATTGTAACTGGAAATTTAAAGGGGTTTTATGATAAGTTTATTATCAAGATTATTTATTGCCGATTATGAAAATACGTCGTCGCAGCAGGTAAGACAAAAGTACGGAATGTTGTGCGGAGCTGTTGGGATCGGACTTAATATAATGTTGTTTATAGGCAAGTTCATTGCAGGAATCCTGAGCGGTTCTATCGCTATTACCGCTGATGCTGTTAATAATCTTTCCGATGCGGGCTCGTCCGTTATTACGCTTATAGGATTTAAAATGGCGGGTCAGAAGCCGGATTCTCAGCATCCTTTCGGGCACGGCAGGATAGAATATATATCCGGGCTTTTGGTTGCGGGAGCTGTTTTGCTCATGGCTTACGAGCTGTTTAGAACATCTGTCAGCAAGCTGAGAAGTCCTCAGGAAGTAGAGTGCACGCCGCTGATCGTATGCATTTTGATTGTATCCATTTTAGTAAAATTATACATGTCGTATTACAACAAAAAACTGGGTAAAAAACTTAACAGCGCAGCTATGAACGCTACGGCTGCCGACAGTATAGGCGATACGCTGTCGACTTCGCTGGTTCTTGCAGCTACGCTGATAGGATATTTTACAGACCTTTATATCGACGGCTGGTGCGGAATTTTGGTAGCGCTTTTTATTTTTTATACAGGTATCCAGGCAATGAAAGACACGTTAAATCCGCTGTTAGGTCAGTCGCCGGATAAGGCTTTTGTTGACAGGATCAAAAGTATCGTGATGGAATCTCCTACGGTTCTCGGTGTTCATGATCTAATCGTTCATGAGTATGGACCGGGCAGGATAATAATTTCTCTGCATGCCGAAGTTTCGGCAAACGGCGATATTATAGTTATTCATGATGAGATAGATAATATTGAACGCAGGCTGGAGGAAGAGCTGCTGTGTACGGCGACTATTCATATGGATCCAATAGTTACAGATAATGAACATGTTACTCAGATGAAATTTGAGGTAGAAAACCTTTTAGTTGAGATAGATCCGCAGCTTACGTTTCATGATTTCCGCATGGTGGAGGGAAAAAGCCACACTAATCTGATTTTTGATGTGGCTGCGCCTTTTGAATTAAAGATGACAGATAATGAAATAATAGATTTGGTAAAAGATGGCGTACGAAAATTTGACGGAAATTATTACGCAGTGATTCATATGGACAGAGAGCCGGTGTTATTATAAATTTGATACACAGCCCATTACTCATGGTACTTTAAAGCAGATTATTTCAGCAGTATTATAGTCAATATATGATGTTCAATATTATGAATAAATACAATATATCGTTTGATAAGAAAATGACGTATATTAAAATTGAAAAACGGTTAATCAGGCAATCATATCATCGCTTAATCAATTCGATATTTTGTATTTATTTACTGTATATAATACGTTACATGGTAAAATTTTACAGTTAGGAAATTTTTATTCTGATGTTTTGTAAGCGCTTATTTTCTTTTAACGGAAAACAAGTAAAGATGCATATTTGAGCCTCTGTAATGTTTGTTCCATGTATCAATAACAGACATTCCATTATGCAGAGCGACGTACTGCGAAGCCTTATTGTTAAATCCTATAATAGAGTGAACTTCGCCGGCGTTTAGAATTGCAAATGCGTATTGTTTGCATGCTTTTGCAGCTTCAGCCGCAAAGCCCTTATGTCAATATTCTTTTTGCAGAAGATATCCTATTTCGAGAATCTCCGAATCTTTCCATTGCTGTATTGTCAGACCGCATTGTCCGATCATATCGTTTGTTTCTTTAAGGATGACCGCCCATAAGCCGAATCCGTATTTATGATACCGCGAGATTTGTTTGTCTAACCATTCCTGAGTTTCAGTATCGCTGAATGCTCCATTGTATGCATACATTGTTTCTTCATCCTGTAATATTTTGCTCAGAGCATTAAAATCATCTTGAACGATTTCACGAAGATATAATCTTTCTGTTTCCAATATCATTCGGAATCCTCTTTTTTCCTGATGAGTTCGATAGCTGCTTTGCCTGTCATGTGTTCTATGTTAAGTTCAATCATATGAAGCCTGTTGAAACTCTGTTCTATTTCATTGGAAAGACCGGGAACGTTAGGGGAATATTTTTCGCCAAGCAGCGTAATTGCACGCATTTTTTCGTTATCATCTTCTATTATGCGGGCTCTTCCAAAAACTATTACGCTTTTAAAATAAGTTGTAAATTCCTGAGGAACGATTTCGTCTTTTGAGATAACGCAGAACGAAACCTTATCGCAGTTTTTTATCGCGTCGAGTTTATGCCCTTCTTTTGCGATATGAAAATATAGTTTTGAATTATGGTAAATATAACTGAGCGGAACAGTATATGGATAGCCGTCGTTTCCATATACTCCAAGGACGCCGGACGTACCGCTGTTTAATATTTCAATGCTTTCCTCTGCTGAAAGCAGTTGTTTTTTGCGTCGCATTTCTCTGAACATATTTTCCTCCTGATCTCAGATCGGCGCTGACGCCGATTTTTTCGTGTAAATATATTAATATTAAATCTGATAAATGTTGTATATGTTAGAATATACATAAGAAAATCTTGTTATTTATTATACAGTTTATAAAATGAAAAACTCTGCTTTGGTTAAATTAAGACAGTTTATATTATACCCTGTAAAGACGATAATATATTTATGACTTAATATTGCGGGAATGTCAAGTTGTACGGGGAAATTCGGCAGTGGATTGTAATTATTTTTATAATATATTAATTTAACAAGGTAAAGCGATATTGTGTTTTGCGGACAGAAAAGAATTATGTTAATATTAACGGATAAAGTCCGGCGGATCGCCGGCGACGCTATAGACGCTATATTTAGAGATGTATTGATATGTTAGAAGAACCGGGATATAGACGGTTATATAGATTTGGGCGTAAATATAATAAGTTTTAATGTGCAAAACTCCGATTCTTCGTGGATAAGATACGGGAAATGCATTAACCTTATAAAGGTTTATATATTACTGAAATAGTTGATAAAATATATTGATATAAATACTGATATTAGCAAAATAAAATTTAAAACAGGAGAATAACGAGAATGACAAAATATCTCAGCGATTTGGCAAAAAGTCTTGAGCCTTATGTGCCGGGCGAGCAGCCGAAAGATAAAAAATATATAAAATTAAATACGAATGAGAATCCGTATCCTCCTTCTAAGAAGGTGTTATCGGCGATTTCTGAGGCTGCTGCCGATTTAAGGCTGTATCCGGATCCTGACGCTTCTGAGGTCAGGGAGGCTGTTGCCGAGTATTATCGTAAGAGTTTAAATCTCGGCAAGACAGAGATAAACGTCGATAACATATTTGTAGGAAACGGTTCTGATGAAGTGTTGGCATTTATATTCCCGGCATTTTTTAAAGGTAAAAAGATAGCTTTTGCAGATATTACATATAGTTTTTATCCGGTTTACTCGGCGTTATTTGAGATTCCTTACGAGATTTTACCTTTGCGGGAGGATTTTTCGATAGATGTTGAGCAGTATAAAAACAGTTTGGCGGATGATATAGGCGGGCTTTTGATCTGCAATCCTAACGCGCCTACGGGCAGAGCGCTTGAGCTAACGGAAATCGAGGAGATAGTGAAGGCAAATAAAGAAAGGCTTGTTTTAGTAGACGAGGCATATATAGATTTCGGCGGGGAAACAGCTGTAAAACTCATTAATAAATACGATAATCTGCTGATAACTCAGACTCTGTCTAAGTCGCGTCAGCTTGCAGGAATGAGAATCGGGCTTGCTTTGGGCTGCAAAGAGCTTATAGACGGGCTTAATCGGGTCAAAAATTCTTTTAATTCTTATACAGCGGACAGGCTTGCCATAGCTGCTGCAAAGGCTGCTTTTGAAGATACGGAGTATTTTGACGGTAGGAGGAATAAGATAATCGCTACCCGCGAGCGTATTTATAGAGAACTCTGTAATCTTGGGTTTAATGTGATTCCATCGGCTGCTAATTTCTTATTTGCGGAGCCTTCCGGGATTTCAGCCGCTGAGGTATTTAAAAAGCTGAGAGAACAGGGGATTTTAGTCAGGTATTTCGATAAACCGAGAATAAACAACAGGCTCAGGATAAGCATCGGGACAGATGCGGAGATGGATAATATGATTGAAACTTTAAAGTCGGTATTAAAAAGTTGAAATAATCATATTATGGTAAATTAGCGTAATCGGGCGGTTTTTTACATTAATACAATTAATATTAATGAAGGAGGCGGGACGGTGTTTGACATACAGAAAAATTTAAAGCTGCTGCCGGACAAGCCGGGAGTTTATCTCCATAAAGATAATTTGGGTCATGTTATTTATGTGGGTAAAGCGGTTTCGCTTAAAAATCGTGTAAGGCAGTATTTTCAGTCGCAGACGAACATGCCGGCTAAGGTTCGCGCTATGGTGGCAAATATAGAGGAATTCGAGTATATTACTACGGATTCAGAGATGGAAGCTCTCATTTTGGAGTGTAATCTCATTAAAAAATATATGCCGAAATATAACGTGCTCCTGCGCGACGATAAGACGTATCCTTATATAAAGGTTACTCTCGGCGAGGATTATCCGAGGATTATAAAGACCAGGAGAGTTACGGATGACGGGTCTGAATATTTCGGTCCGTACAGCGACGCGGGTTCTGTTAATGAAATTATTGATCTGCTTAATAATGTTTATGTGCTTAAACGCTGTTCCGCCAGGAGTTTTGCCGATGATTTCAGACCGTGCCTTAATTACCATATCGAGCAGTGCAGAGGGATATGCACCGGCAGGGTATCCAGGAAAGAGTATATGGATTGTATACGCGCTGTTTTAGATTTTTTGAAAGGTCACAATAAAAATCTGCTGGAAACATTAACGCAGAAAATGAACGAGGCTTCGGAAAGCCTGAATTTTGAAAAGGCGGCGGAATACAGGGATAAGATCGCAGCGGTCAATGCCATCAGCGAAAAGCAGAAGGTTGTGCTGGGCAATTCAAACGATATGGATATGATTTTGACTGCCAAGGGCGCAGCCGGATATCATATCGTGCTGTTTTATGTGAGGGGCGGAAAGCTGAGCGGGCGAGAGAGCTTTCAGCTGGATTCCGAGGGGGAAGACAGCCGGGAGGCTGTTATAGCTTCTTTTATAAAGCAATATTATACAAAGGATATGATGATACCGAGGGAGATAGCTGTGGAACTTGAGCCGATGGATTGCAGGCTGCTTGAAGATTGGCTGTCCGATATGCGGGGCGCCAGGGTAAAAGTTTTTGTGCCGCAGAAGGGCGAAAAACGCAAGCTGCTCGATATGGCAGGCAGAGATGTGGTCGAGATGATGAAAGTTCTCGACGATCGAGCGGCTGTCAGGGCTGAACGTGTAAATGCTGTGGCTAAGGAGCTGAATAAAGTGTTCGGCAGGAGATACAGAGCTATGCAGGCGATTCGGGAGGCAGCTGGTTCAGGCGCGGCGGTTATGGAATCTGACGCGGGATACGGTGAGCCGGAAGATCATTCAGAAAATGGGACAGTTGAGAATATTAATATTAACAGCGCGGAGCGGGGCGGCGCGGTTAATGTTGATGCAGCCGGCTTAGCGGATAATGTGATAGTAGATACCGGTGGGTTTGAATGCAGCTGGCGGATAGAATCGTATGATATTTCAAACACCAGCGGCGTCGATTCTGTGGGAGCTATGGTAGTGTTTGAAAACGGCAAGTCCCAGAGGAAATCTTACAGGAAATTTAAGATCAGGACTGTTGAGGGTCCCGACGATTACAGCAGTATGCAGGAAGTGATTTACAGGCGGTTCCGCAGAGCTCAGCGGGAAGATCCGGGATTTGCGGTAAGACCCGATATCATATTCGTAGACGGCGGTCTGGGACATGTGCACGCAGTTCAGGAAGTTCTGTCCGCCATGAATGAACATATTTTAGTGGCGGGTATGGTAAAAGACGACAGGCATCGTACCAGAGGTCTGATCGTTGACGAACAGGAAATAGACTTGAAGGAAAATCCCGTATTATTCAGATATGTGACGTCTATTCAGGATGAAGTTCACAGATTTGCAATAGATTATCATCGCGGAGTGCGCAATAAAACGATGGTAAAATCTATTTTAGATGATGCGCCTGGAATCGGACCGCGCAGAAAAAAGGAATTGCTTGCAAGATTTGGAAGCGTTGAGAATATGCGCAATGCGACGGAGCATGAGCTGGCGGAAACCGAGAGCATGAACAGCAAGGCTGCGGCTGATCTTTATGAGTATCTGAAAAATAATAAGTGAAGAACGAAAGATATTGTCAGTGACTGAGAAATCGAAAAATGAAGAGCCGGTTACGTGAAATATAAGTAAGGGCGTATAGGAAGGAGCGCGGAAATAAAGATTCAGCGTTAAATTTATTTTGCGGATATTCCGCGGGAAGTTTGTGAGGAAATTAATATGGATACAGGCAGGTTTGGATTAAAGGCGGCAGATATTTTAAATGTTTATAAAGCAAAAAATATCGGCGGCGAGGAAAAATCGGGAACGGCGTTTGCAGAGGCGTTTCACGATTGTTTTCAGAAAAAATTATCAGCGGAAAATAAAGAAGTAAAGGGTTTTGCAGAATCGACTGAGCTGAAAATCGGCGGATCAGAAAAACTGAAAGATAAATACTGTTCTTTGTGCGGGTCTGCGATTAATGAGGATGGAAGCTGCCCGATATGTATAGTTCCGGTATTTATATCGGGAAACGGAAATATTAGCAATCAAAATGTCGTGCATATGCGCGATTTGCAGACCGAGGTTTTTCAAAGCAAATAGACTTTATTATAAATATAGAAAATTATAGAAATGTTTGTTTTGTCAGCAATTAAATAAGGCAGCGGAAAATTGCCGCTGCCTTAAACTGTGATAATTTTTAAAAATTTCAGATTGTTTAATGCGTATTAGCGAGTATGGATTTTACAGTTCTGTATTTTGATATAAATGCTAACCGTCTATCGCAAGTTTTTCAAATTCTTCAACTACGCGTTCAAATTCGGCGTCATCTTCAATATCTATAAGATCGAATTCTTCATCGCTGATTTCTTTGTATTCATAAATATATACGTCGTCTGTACCGTCGTCCGGCAGCAGCGCTATATATTCCTTGTTTTCAAGGTCAAAAACTCCGAGGATTTCACATTCAACTTCTTCATTATTTTCAAACTGAAGCGTAATAAATTCCGCATCATCTTCTACGGTCTTGCTGCCCTGTACTTTTTCGTCTGCCATATTATTATTCTCCTTTCAAGAATACTGAGATTAAAAATAGTAGATGAATATTAACTATTATAGCATTAAATACCGCTTTGGCAAATGTTTTGTTTATAATTTGCGTAAGCCGGTTGGTTATGTTATAATAAACTCTAATTATAATCATGTCAATAAGGAGAATGTAATGAATATCATTAATATATTAAGCAAGAAATTTATACCATTATTTCTTGCTTCCGCGATGTTTGTTTCATCAGCGGGAGCTGTGTGCGCTGCAGACAGCGCAGGTTCTGGGGAAATTGCTGGTGAGAATGCGGATCCGGTTGTTGTTGTGCCTGGTCCAGCTTCAGGAGATGCAGAAAATACTGTAAAGCATGTAAAATATATCAGCGGTTATACGGACGGAACAGTTCGTCCTAATAAAATGCTTACAAGCGCGGAGGCTGTGCAGATGTTATATAATCTGGAAATAATTTCGGAGCCGCCTTCTGATTTTAAGACAAGTCCGCTGATTACGAGGGGCGATTTCGGAAATATGATAATAGCGGCAAAGCCGGATATCAGTTTATCGGCTCTTTTTACAGGCTACCCAGACGGCAGTATGGGCTTGGATAGGACACTTACAAGAGCGGAAGCTGTGACCGTTATCAACAGAGCTTTAAAAAGGCAGGCGGACAAGTTTTCTATTAATGTCAGCAATGATATAAGAGTTTTGCCGGATATAAAGACGAGCAACTGGGCGTATTACGATATGCTTGAAGCGATTACGGAACACACCTGCGTTTATCAGGATGCCGAGGAACGCTGGGAATCTCACGAGCCTGGCACGGTTGATCTTGCCGCAGGCTGGCATCATATCAACGGCGAACTTTTCCATATTAATCAAAATAAACTGTTCGATTATAAAACAACGGTAGACGGCATTAAGCTTGACGAAAACGGAAGATATACCACAGACGATTACAGGCTCGATCCGCTGCTCACCGCAGAGATACAGAAGATAATAACGCCGGAAATGACGCAGATGCAGAAGCTGCGCAGCGTATACGATTACATGATGAATAATTACGGATACCGTGCGTCTACTATAATAGAAGAAGGCGCGACAGGCTGGGAAGCCGATATGGCGGTGGAAATGCTTCAATCAGGCAAGGGCAACTGTTATTCATGGGCGGCTACTTTTTCATATCTTGCGCGTAAGTGCGGATACGATGCTAAAGCGATAGCCGGTAAGGGGGTATCGCCAAAAGGCTCTGAGCGTGATCATGCGTGGACAGAGATCACGATAGACGGCGTTCCGTATACATTCGATCCTGAGATCGAAGCGATTTACGCTAAGACTAACGGTGAAACTTACAGCCTGTTCATGAAGAAATACGACGAAGCGGCATGGAAATATATTAAGCCTGACAATAAACCTGATGAACCGACGGATCCCGGAGATCAGAATCAGCCGGAACCAGACTCGGAACTTTGCAGCATAATAGAAAAAATATACAAAGGCACGTCTTTAGAGGAAAGCAGCGTTTATCAGAGGGCTCTTACTCCTGAGTTAGAAATGAACGCTTTCGGAGTGAACGGCATAGATTATAAAGCAGGCGTTATAAGCGAGCCTATGATAACATCGGTAGCGCATTCCGTAGTTTTAGTTGAAATGAACGAAGGCGCTGATATAGAAGCAGCAAAGCAGGCTATTAAAACCCATGCGGATCCTAATAAATGGATATGTGTAGGAGTTGCTGAAGAAGATGTTTTAGTAGATAATTACGATAATTATGTTATTTTAATTATGGACGATGAATCAGATAAGCTGATGGAGAATTTTCATAAGGCTATGAAAGAATTGTCATAGTTTCATAAAACAGAATATAAAAGCAGAGAAACGCCGTACAGAAATTTTTCTAAACGGCGCTTTCTTGTATTTAAACAGCTTTGTAGGGGGCGGATCATGCAGAATAAAATATTGTCAGTTGTGTACGCAGATGAAAAATCAAAAGAAGCGGTTGCCGATGAGGTGGTAAAAGGCGTGCTGCTGGAATTTCAGGAGATATGTTCGGTTCCTCACGGTTCAGGAAACGAACGGGAACTGGCGCTTCGTTTTCAGGAGAGGTTTAATCGCATGGGCTTTAAATCGTATATAGACGACATTAATAACCTGATATGCGATATTCCTGCTTATCCCGGCTGTGAAAGTGCGCCTATGCTCATGCTTCAGGGGCATCTGGATATGGTCTGCGCTGTGCTGGCGGGATCGAATTACAATCCGGAAAAGGATTCCATAAAGATGCGGATAGCAGGTGAAGATGAAACAGGACGCCGACTGTTGTGCAGCTGCGGTGATTCTTCGCTGGGCGCGGACTGCGGACTCGGAGTGAGCGTTGTAATGTGGTCGCTTTTCGGCGGAGATGATAAGGACTTTTATCACGGTCCTATTCGTCTGCTGCTGACGGCTCAGGAGGAAATAGGACTGGTCGGAGCCAATAGATTAGATAAATCGGTATTAGACAATGTAGAATATGTTATTAATGTTGATGGTTTTGCCTGCGGCAGGATAGTAGCGGGGAGTGCCGGCGGCATGCGCAAGACGTATGCGAGGAAGGCGGAATTTATTGATATAAGCGATTGGATATTAGAATTTGAGCGCAAGCTGCAGACTGAAATTTTATCATATGAAAAGCGTATTGCAGATAAACGATATAAAGGCGGCGGAGCCGAAACAACGGCGGAATTCGAGGCTTTCATGGCTGTAAGGATTTCATTGTCAGGCTTTCAGGGCGGTCATTCCGGATACGATATAGACAAAGGCAGGGCGAATGCAATCAAATTAATGGCAGAATTTTTAGCCGAACTCAGAGGTTCAAGCGTTGATTTTGCTTTATCCGAGTTTAACGGAGGGCTTAAACACAACGTCATTCCGGACAGCGCTCAGTCGACCGTTGTCATTAGACGCAGCGATTTTAAAAAATTCCGGGACTGCGCGGAAGGCTTCGCTGAGATGATCTCAGAAAAATACGGTAAGACCGATGAAAACGGAACGTTTAATTACGATGAAACAAAGATTCCCTTAAAAGTTGTCAGCAGTGATATTTCGGCAGCTCTTATAGATTTTACCAACAATGTTTTTAACGGCGTTTATAAATACATGAAAGAGATTCCTGGAATAGTTGATACTTCCAGTAATTTGGGGAAAATAATCTGCAGAGCAGATGATGATTCCATACAGATACAGATATTTCATCGCAGTATGGACAGCAAATTTTGCGAAGAAGTTGTTTCACAGCGTGAAAACTGCGCGTCTGCCGCAGGATTTAAGCTGATAGATTTTGAAGAATACAAGGCCTGGAAATTTAATGAGGATAATCCGCTTATGAAGACAGCTTCACAAGCGTATAGAGAAGTCGCTGGATTAGAAGCCGAGCAGGCTGTTGTACACGTAGGACTGGAGCCGTCGGTATTCGGGGAGAAAAATCCGAATCTTTTCATGATCTGCATGGGCGCTGATATAGCAGATCCTCACACTATTCACGAAAGGGTTTATATAGATTCCATAAAACCTTTTGCGTTGACACTTAAAAGGACAATACAAAAAATCGCTGAGATTAATAAAATTTAAAATACAGAAATTATCGGCATCTGGCATCATGTGTTCATCACATTTCAGATATATAATAATTCAACCGTAAGAATAACGTCGTATGGTGAAAACTGTACGGCGTTTAATTTAAAAATATTGAAAGAGATTTTTTGAAGTAGATGTGTAAAGAAGGAGGATAATGGGTATAAAGGTACGACATGCATGAAATAATGTACTTATAAATTAGTATACTGTATACATAATTTTAAAATAGATTTTATTACAGAGTTTAATACGAATTAAATTGCAGAAATCTAGTTAAAATTTATGGAATTAAAATATAAATCAGGTATAGACGTTTGTTTTGCGCAGGCTTGCATAGGAAATTAATGCCTTTATGGTGTTGATATAAATGTTCAGCAGTATGTCTTAGGATATACTGCAAATTTTTAGGATAGGAGGGATGTTAATGATACGAATTATGCGGTATTTATCGGGACATATTCCGGCGGCGTTTATTATCATTTTGTTTATGATAATTCAAGCGTTTTGCGAGATAGCTCTGCCTACTTATACATCTAATATTGTAGATGTAGGTATTCAGCAGCAGGGAATCGAAAACGCTGCGCCTGTTAAAATCAGAGAATCGTCTTTTGACGATCTGAGCCGGTTTATGACTGATGACGAGATCGCTGAATTTAAAACTGATTATGATTTAGTTTCTGAGGACATTTCTGAGCAGGGCGGAGATTCAGAGCGTGTTTACGTTATTAATACTAACGGAAAAGAGAACGCGGAGCAAATTAGCAAGATACTTAGCGCGCCTATGGCGATGAGCATGAATCCCACCCTTAGCAGCGATATGGCAGAAAACAGTCAGATGGAGTCCATGGTTTCTCAGACTGCTGTTGAGTATGTTCGCGTAGAGTACGAGGCCTTGGGTATAGATATCGATGGTATGCAGATTGATTATCTGAAAAAAACCGGCGGAATGATGCTTCTGTTTTCGGTGATTATGATGCTTGCAGCTATTATGAATTCTTTTCTTGCGTCGCGGGTAGGATCGAGTATAGGCAGAGATCTGCGGGCTCGCATATTTAAAAAAGTGTTATCCTTTTCCGGCAGCGAGATAGACAAATTTTCCACAGCGTCGCTGATAACGAGATGTACTAACGACATACAGCAGATACAGATGGTATGTATAATGCTGCTGAGAATGGTTCTTTATGCGCCGATAATAGGGATAGCAGGCGTAATTATGGTGAGCAGGACGAATACCGGAATGACATGGATAATTATTATTGCTGTAATAGCTATAATATGTTTGGTATCGGGCTTAATGCGCCTTGCGCTGCCTAAATTCAAGATTATGCAAACGCTGATCGACAGGCTGAATCTCATATCAAGAGAAATCCTTACAGGAATTCCCGTGATAAGAGCGTTTAACAGACAGGCTGAGGAGGAAAAGCGGTTTGACGGCGCTAATCGGGATCTCATGAGAACCCAGCTTTTTACAAACAGAGTTATGACATTAATGATGCCTGCAATGATGATGATAATGAACGGCGTTTCTATTCTGATAATCTGGCAGGGTTCAAAAAGCGTTGATATGGGAAGCCTGCAGGTAGGCGATATGATAGCGTTCATAACGTATACAATGCTGATAGTAATGGCATTTCTTGTTCTTACAATGATTTCGATAATGCTGCCGAGGGCAGGAGTTGCTGCTGCCCGCATAGATGAGGTGCTTAATACGGAGGTTAATATTAATGATCCGGAAACTCCATTAGATGAAAATATTAATAGTTTCGACGGCGAAATACGTTTTGAGAACGTTTCGTTTAAATATCCGGGAGCTGAGGAAAATGTTCTGGAAAACGTGTCGTTTACAGCGAAAGCGCACAGGACTACGGCTGTGATAGGAAGCACTGGTTCAGGCAAGTCTACTATCGTTAACCTTATTCCGAGGTTTTATGATGTGACCGAAGGCAGGATTACGATAGACGGGATCGATATCAGGGATATTTCCCAGCATAAGCTGAGAGAGGCAATCGGTCTTATTCCGCAGAAAGGTATATTATTTTCCGGAACAATAGAGTCTAATTTAAAATTTGCAGATAATTCTATATCTGATGAACTTATGCGCGAAGCTGCCGAAACAGCGCAGGCTGTTGAATTTATAGAATCACGAGAAGAAAGATACGAAAGTTCGGTGTCGCAGAACGGTTCTAATGTTTCCGGCGGGCAGCGGCAGCGGCTTGCCATTGCAAGAGCAATAGCAAAGCGGCCTGCTGTGTATTTGTTTGACGACAGCTTTTCCGCGCTGGATTATAAAACTGATGCAAAGCTCAGGAAAGCGCTGAGTGAAAGCGTTTATAAAGCGACAAATATTATAGTCGCTCAAAGGATAAGCACTATAATGCATGCCGATCAGATCATAGTGCTCGATGAAGGCAGAGTTGTGGGCGCAGGTACTCACGAAGAACTTTTAAGATCCTGCAGCGAATACAGAGAAATTGCGGATTCGCAGTTGTCTGAAGCTGAGCTGGAAGGAGGTGCGCAGTAATGGCTGAAGAAAGAAATGTAAGACCTGCCCATAGGGGCGGTGGTCATCGTCATGGACACGGACCTTCTTTTGAAAAGGCAAAGGATTTCAGAGGAACAATTAAAAAACTTATCGTCTATATAGGAAAACATAAAGCCGGCGTGTTTTTTGTAATCATCGCTGCGCTTCTCGGTACGTTGTTTAACGTAGTAGGCCCGGCAGTTATGGGCAGAGCCACAACGGAGCTGTTTAACGGTTTGCTTTCCAAGATTCAGGGAACGGGAGGCATTAACTTTGATAAGATAGGGATTATCCTGCTTATTACATTAACCCTTTACCTGAGCAGCGCGGTATTTTCATTCGTGCAGGGCTGGATAATGTCGGGCATTACGCAGAAGGTCTGCTTCAGGATGCGCCGGGAAATCTCCGAGAAGATAAACCGTATGCCGATGAAATATTTTGAATCGCGCAGCGTGGGCGAAGTTCTCTCAAGGATTACGAACGATGTTGATACTCTCGGGCAGGGACTTAATCAAAGTATAACGCAGCTTATTACATGCACGGCTACTATAATAGGAATAATCATTGTAATGCTTACGATTAGTCCGCTGATGACATTGTTAGCCGTTCTTGTAGTGCCGCTTTCGTTTATATTAATGATCATAGTAATGAAACGTTCACAGAAATATTTTAAAGCGCAGCAGGCTTCTCTCGGTAAGATAAACGGACAGATAGAGGAGGTTTTCAGCGGTCAGAATGTGGTTAAGGCTTTTAACCGCGAGGAATCCGTTATCGCCGAGTTTGAAGAAACAAACGCTCAGCTTTACGAATCTTCCTGGAAATCTCAGTTTATATCCGGACTAATGCAGCCGTTTATGCTTTGCGTGGGAAATTTAGGATACGTAGCTGTGGCGATAGGCGGAGCCGTTTTAACTGTAAACAGAGTGATTCAGGTGGGTGATATACAGGCGTTTATACAGTATGTGAGAAATCTGACGCAGCCGATTTCCATGCTGGCGCAGGTTTCTAATATGCTACAGTCCATGGCTGCCGCCGCGGAACGCGTATTTGAATTTTTAGATGCCGAGGAAGAAGCCGCAGATCAGGAAAATCCTGTCTTACCTGAAAATATAAGGGGCGATGTGGAATTCAGCCATGTGAAGTTCGGCTACAATGACGATAAAATTGTTATACATGATTTTAATTCCATCGTGAAAGCCGGGCAGACAGTGGCGATAGTAGGACCTACGGGAGCAGGCAAGACGACACTGGTAAAATTGCTTATGAGATTCTACGACGTCAGCGGCGGGTCGATTACCGTGGACGGAACGGATATCCGCAGCTTCCGCAGGCAGGATCTGAGAAAGTTGTTCGGCATGGTATTGCAGGATACGTGGTTGTTTAAAGGCACGATAATGGAAAATATCAGATACGGCAGGTTGGAGGCGAGTGATGAAGAAGTTATAGAAGCTGCAAAAGCGGCGAATGCTCACAGATTTATACAGACCTTACCAGGCGGATATCAGATGGAGCTTAACGAAGAAGCCAGCAATGTGTCCCAGGGTCAGAAGCAGCTTATTACTATAGCGAGGGCAATCCTTGCTAATAATAAAATTATGATTTTGGATGAGGCGACCAGTTCTGTCGATACCCGTACAGAAACGCGTATACAGCAGGCGATGAATCGCCTGACAGAAGGCAGAACCAGTTTTGTAATCGCCCATCGTCTTTCTACGATACGTGATGCAGACTTGATTCTGGTGCTGCGCGACGGCGATATCGTAGAGCAGGGCAATCACGAAGAACTGCTTGCAAAAGGCGGAGCTTATGCAGAATTATATAACTCCCAGTTTGAAGAAATAGAAGGATAGAATAAAAAATTAATACAATTACCGTTTAGATAAAAGCGAGTTAAATAAAACAGCCGATATGAATGTGAAAATTCGTACCGGCTGTTGTTTTATAGGGAAAGTTTGAGAAACAATAAGATTTATTATTTTTATTAAAAATTAAGTTTAACCACTTTCATATTTTATTAAGCCTTTCTTCTCTTGCATTTTCCAATGTTATATCTGCTGGCAGAATACCGAATAAAGACTTGGCTATTTCAAATTTGTTTTGATATAGGTTGGTTAATTTTTTGACGATTTTTCTGTTTTGTCTAAATTTATTTTTAACTCGGCAGATGTAATAGACATAATTCAAACCTTTTTCAAATAGTTTCGATTATATTTATAATTGGTGATTACAATATTATCGTGATAAATATTTTCAAAATTTAAATTTTATCTGCCGCACGCTGCTTTAGGCTGAGAAACATGGTTGGTTTCAAATGCCTGACACGGTTGATTTGAGTATATATGGGGCTGTACGAACTGAGTGCAAATTATTTCTGCATCAGAAGCGTTTATAGAGTTTTTCAGATTTTTGAGAGTGCCCTCATATATAAGATGAAGTTCCGGCATTTGCGTAAAATCGCTTGGATGAACAAGGGACGCAGGTTTTGGCAGTTTAATCGCATCGTTTGTTTCTAATATTTCCGCTACAAATTCCGAACAGAAATATTTTTGATCGGATTGATGAGGAATATGGAAAAAATAACTGATAGCGCCCAGATAATTATATTGAAATACATCTTCGTATCTGTACATAAATGAAAGTTGATCTACAATGCGTTTATAGCTGTATTCGTCGACTTCCAGCTTATACATAGCGCATTTGCAGTTTGATTTTATAGCGAATATGCCTTCGTTTGTGCTTTCTTTTATAAATCCTGCAGGAAACGGCGGAAAAACCTGCCTTCTCGCGAAACTGTAAAGCTGGTCGCAGTTTGCATCTAAAGCTATGGATGCATGAGTATATGTGCGTCTTGTAAAAAATTTTATAAGACGGGAGAAAATAGTTCCCGTGCAAGTTAAAAGTATATAAACATTGTACATTATGTAAACCCCTTAGTTATATTTTGCATTCTATTAAATTTTGTTATAGCAACCGTATTAAATTATATATAGAACTTTTATAAGTATTGAAAATAATACTCATGTGGATTTTCAATAGTTTTATTTTTACTGGCACAATTAAGAAAATCCGGGAATAAAAGATATTTTGAATGAATTTTATGAAAGCCGTACTTTTTAAAGTAATAGGCTATTTAAAATACATGAATACAATAATAATGGATATTTTTATTCTGCTGCTGCATGGAAAATAACCTGCGGCAGCATAGTTTATTATACTATATAGATCATTATATGATCTGTATTTTTAATTATTATTTGGTAATTTTTTATAAAGCTATTTCACCTGTCTGCTGCGGTTCTGTCTTCGCTGCAACTCGCCAATCACCGATGGACAGGTATAAGTTCTGCTGAGTTCTGACTTCGCGCTAAGGCGCTCGTCAATCACTAAGCAGAAGATATTATATCATGTAAAGCGTTGCTTCATATAATTTTCAGAGAATATTAAGAATATCTTCATAAAATATTTATGTAAAAAAGATATGTTTTACCCTGTAATTACAATGCTTGTATAACAAATGGAAAAAATTATTTGGGTAAATATTTAGCATTGGAAAATATTGATTGATGACGGATATGCCATTTATGGTTTAAAATGATAACATGCTTAAGCACACGG
>JAAVYD010000072.1 GCA_022790955.1 Bacillota bacterium | reverse complement strand
TAATTATTCCTATCGGGATGCCCACTGCGCCTATACACATTCCCTCAAACATTACTGAGTTTCTCAGCTGTTTTTGCGTAGCGCCAACTGACATTAATATGCCGAACTGTCTCATGCGGTCGTTCAGTGAGATTGTGAACGAGTTATATATTAAAAAAACCGAGCCGAGCATTATGAGAGCGATTAATATAACGCCTGTCGAATACAAAAGCGTGTTAAATAATTTATCGTCGGAAGATCCGAGAAATCGCAGCACATCATTATTTAATATATAATTATTATTTCCTGCGCCATTTATATATGAACGAAGCTGACTCGGCTTTTTCAGCGTGATAAACGCGCTGACACTGTTATCATTATCCGCCTGATCAGCTTTTGTAATCAGCGTATAACCTGGAGCCGCCCGGTCTTCAAATGACGGTCTTTGAAATATACCTACCACGGTGTAAGTTTTATTTGATCCGTTAATAAGTTTTTCCTCGCCCGAGCGGAACGGATCGTTCTGACTCAGGTTTTCATTTTCTAACCTTCTCTGCCCTATATTCAAGTTTACGGTATCGCCGACGGAAAATTTAACGCCGCCGTTCGATTCCACGTGGATCGGAACGATTATCTCATTGCCGTTTTCCGGAAGTCTGCCGGAAATAAGATCGACAGGAAGAGAATCGAACGCTTTTTGGTTAAATCCCGTTATGAAAAGATACGGCTTATCAAGATTTTTACCGCCGTCAAGCCTGGCGTATCCTATATTTTCAAAAGTCGTAACGTCCAATACTTTGCTGTTTTTTGACTGTTCCTTTGCAAAATCCGGCGAAGCGTTTACAAATTCCACATGCCAGTTTCCGTATTTCGCGATTGCTCCGTTTACCATATAATTTTGCAGTGAAACGGCAAATGTGGCTACCGCCGTGATCATAGCGGCGGATAAGGTAACGCCGATGATCGTTATGAGCGTCCGAGCGCGGTTCTTTTTGAGTCCCTGAAAAGCTACTTTATTAAAAATATTCATTAACGAATCACCCGCCTCTCATCCCGCACTACTCTGCCGTCCGCTATGGTAATTATGCGGTCTGCCTGAAGGGCGATATTCTCGTCATGGGTTACTATTATCAGCGTCTGGCGGTATTTTTTATGGCTTTCTTTAAGCAGATGTATTATCTCCTGACCATTGCGGCTGTCAAGACTGCCCGTAGGCTCGTCGGCGAGCATTACCGCCGGAGCGTTCATAAGCGCCCTCCCTATCGCGACGCGCTGCTGCTGACCGCCGGAAAGCTGGTTGGGCAAATGAGTTCTGCGGTCTTTAAGACCTAACAATTCCAAAAGATCATTAAGCCTTTCTTTATTAACTTTTCTTTTATCCATAAGGATAGGCAACGTAATATTTTCTACTACATTCAGCGTTGGGATCAGATTGTGAAATTGATATATAAGCCCGACCTGACGCCTGCGGAAGATCGCTAGCTTTTCGCTGCTTTGAGCGTAAACATCCTGTCCGTCGAGATATACTTTTCCGCCCGTGGGCATATCTACTCCGGCTATGATGTGAAGCAGCGTGGATTTTCCAGAACCGGAAGAACCGATGATCGCCGTAAATTCCCCTTTGTCGATAGTCAGTGAAACGTGATCCAAAGCGGTCACTCGATTCTCATCTTTACCGTATGCTTTGCATAAATTATCAATTTTTAAAAATTCCATTATGAGCCTCCTTTATTTGATATAGTCAGCGCACTTTTTTAGTGAATTAACTTATATACTCATAATAGATCGCGCGGCTTACATCTCAGTGACTTTTCGGTGACGGATCCGTCATTTTGTAAAACGAATAAAAAATACCGCGCCGCCTTCCGGATGATTTTTTGCAGTCACCGTTCCGCCCTGGCGTTTTATTATGGTCTTGCAGAGAGCAAGCCCGATACCGTATCCTGCTGTATACGTGTTTTTTCCCCGGTAAAACCTGTCGAACAAATACGGCATATCTGCCTTTTCAAATCCTGCGCCGCTGTCATGAATGATGATCTCCGTAAACAGTTGATTATCTTCGCATATAATTTCAATATCTCCGTTATTTCCGGCATTTTCTATACAATTTTTAATAATATTTTGTATTGCTTCCGATATCCAGTTAAAATCTCCGTAAACAGCGGCTTTTTCCGGAATATCTGTTCTTATATTAATATTCCGCAGTTCCATTAATATTAAAAACGGCCGCAGAGCGGAATCTATGAGATTTTTTATATATACCCGCTCGTTTTGAAAAACTACTATGCCTGCATCCAAGCGTGATAATTTCAGCAGAGATGTAAGGAGCCAGTCCACCTGAACGAACAGATCTTCCGCTTCGCGCAGCAAAATTTTGCGTTCGCATTCTTCCGGATCGTTTTTCAGCAGAGATATGATAAGATTTGCCGATGTGAGAGGCGTTCGCAGCTGGTGAGCTATGTCTGCAAGAGAATCTGCAAGATGAGTTTTTTCCCGTTTGAGCGCGTCGTTTTGCTCACGAATGCGCAGCGTCATCTTGGTGATTTCGTTTTGAAGGATAGACAGCTCACCTTCTTCACTTTCGCTTATGAATACATGATCGTCGTTATGCAGCACATGGTCTATCTCGTTTGATATCTGTGAAATGCTGTCGTAGCGGTCTTTTGTAAAAGCAAAAAACGCAGCTGTGAAAAACAGAGCGGAAAGAACGGCGATCGTTCCCGCCGCTGCGCTTATATAAAATCCAAGAGTTACGAGAAATATCGCAAGCAGCGATAATAAAACAGCGAACAGTCTAAATTCTTTATTACGAAACATAATTGCCTCCCAGCCTGTACCCTGTCCCCCGAACGGTCAGGATTATCTGCGGATTCGCCGGGTCGTCCTCTATTTTTTCGCGCAGGCGTTTAATGTATACGGTCAGCGTATTATCATTAACAAATTCTCCCGCGGCGTCCCACAATTCGTCAAGCAGCCTGCTCCTCGTTATAATGCTTTCGGGATTATTTATAAAAATCAAAAGCAGACGGTATTCGAGAGCGGACAGAAAAATTTCGCTACCGCGTTTTTTAACGATACCGGTTGTAATATCCACATTAAGATCATAAATTTCAAATGTCGACGAAGCTCGTCCGTATTTTCTCAGCGCTGATCTGATGCGCGCCGTCAGTTCGCGAGGACGGAAAGGCTTTGTTATATAGTCTTCCGCGCCCATATTAAGCCCGGTAACGACGCTTGCTTCATCGCCGGAAGCTGTAAGAAATATAACAGGGATATCCTGCGATTGTTTTATCCTGGTGTATACCGCAAAGCCGTTGCCGTCAGGAAGAGAAATATCTATAAGAGCGAGATCGAACCTACCTTCGTCGATCATAACGCCGGCATCTTTCTGAGAGGAAGCATGAGCGGTCGTGAATCCTTCCGAATGAAGCAAAAGACAAAGATTCCTGGCTATTTCTTTATCATCCTCTACTAAAAATATCCGTTTCATTTATATTACCTCTTAATTACTGCATATCTTATTATTTATTTTAAATTTATATAATATATAAAGAGATGATTTATCCGCGTGATAAATCGCTTTGCATATTAAAAATGCGGCAGCTTATATTTCAGACAGCTACCGCATTCATATATTATAATTCCTTGAGAATATCATCATCTATCGACAGATCAAAATCATCGTCGCTGACTTTAGCTTCAACAACTTCAACTTCCAGGTCGTCTATACCGACGCTTTCTTTTTCAATCTCTAACTGAGAGATTTCTCTGTACAGTTCATCTATATTCTTGCAGAACGCCGTTATTTTTTCATCAAAATCCACGCCGTTTTTATACTGCTGATAAATATACGTTCCGATTTCAAATTTTACGGTTTTAATATCTCTTTCTTTCTTTTTGATGTTCATCGTGAGTTTGCTTGACTCTGCGATTTCACCGGATTTCTGGGCAACAGATTTGCCTATATCGCTTAACTTGTCTAAAAATGCCATAATAAAGCCTCCTTTATGATATGCCGTAAATTATTCAGAAAATAATGAGCAAGTCTGTAAGCCGAGTTCTGTATTTGACAATCATCTTTCTCGACGCATCGTTACCGATACGCTCCAGCAACCTACCTACCTGGCAGCGACGGGCAGCCGCTTTTTTTAGCCAATTCTTGATCTTGCTCCGGGTGGGGTTTACATGGACGCACACAGTCTCCGGCATGCCGGTGAGCCCTTACCTCGCCTTTTCACACTAACCGCTTAAAGCGGCGGTATATCTCTGTTGCACTTTCCTTGAAGTCGCCTTCACCGGACGTTATCCGGCACCCTTGCCCTGTGGAGCTCGGACTTTCCTCATCGCATAAGCGACGCGACTGTCTGACTTACTCATTAATATTATTTTATACTATAATATTAAATCATACAAATTAAATATTATGAAATTTGAGCTCAAAATGTGCTGAAAAACATAGAATTTATGTAATAGCAGCATTTTATCATTTTAAAAACGGATTTATATCTGTTTTTGATGAGAATACATAAACATCATCGCTTAATTTTGATCTCAACTGAGATTCCATATTTTCTGCAAATATTACTTCCGTACCATAATGTCCGGCATCTATAACGCAAAATCCTATATCGGCTGCATGCATGGCGTCATGATATTTGAGGTCGCCCGTGATAAATATATCTGAACCTGCGGAAAAAGCTGAATCAATAAATTCAGCGCCTGATCCGGTACATATGGAAATCTTTTTTATAAATTCAGGTTTTTTCCCTGCAATCCTGAGATCCGAATCGGGGCAAGCCTTCTTTAAACGATTTAAAAATTCGTTAAAACTCAGAAAATTCTCGTATTCTCCGTGTCTGCCCATGCCGCATTCTTGAAAATCCGGATTTGGAATTATCGGCGACAGATTTTTAAGACCGAGTTTATTAGCTAAATAATAATTTGTTCCTTTAAGAGCAGAATCAAAAGAAGTATGCGCAGAATATACGGCTATGTCGTTTTTAATAAGTTTTATTATATGATTTCCCGTAATATCTTCAGTATCTATTTTACTGAGTTTGTTAAAAATCAGAGGATGATGGGTTACTATCATATCGACATTTTCTCTTACGGCTTCTTTTATGATATCGCTGTTTATTTCAAGACACGTCATTATTTTATTGATATTTTTATCTTTGCCGCAGTTGATCTGTATTCCGGAATTATCCCATGATTCCTGGAGCGCTTCGGGGGCAATATGATTAATAGTATCAATAATTCTTTTTAAATCTAACATAAAACCTCCTGAATCTTATAAAATGCTTTTAAACGCAATTTTGTTTCATTAAAACGCGCGGCGGATTTTTCCGATTTGCCGTTTCCGCCAATAGAATTTATAATTCTTTTTTCTATATTTATTTTGTGCGCTATATACTCCGCTAAGATTTTATCTGTTCCTGTCATATATATTTCCGGAAATTCATCGTATATAAATTCTGGCAGACCTGTTTTTTTTGCAAGTTCAGACGCTTTTTCAATCCTTTCAAAATCTTTTGGCGTCACCGCTTTGTTGTTTTTAACGGTGATTATCTCGCAAAATTTATCAATTTCTTTTACGACCTGTTCGTCTGTAATTGTAAAATTTGACAGATTTTTTAAGAAACGACGAAGTTCTGCAGAATTATTTCTCGGCTGGAGTATCATCTTTTTCAGCAGCGCAGTTTTTTGGGGTTCTTTACTTAAAATCTGTTTTATCAGAAGCCCCCCCATGCCTGCGATTATAACGGTATCAGCTTCACCGGGATTTAAGATTTCCATCCCGTTTCCAAGACGTAAATCAAAGGAGTGTTCCGGAAAATATTTTTTTATATTTTCAACGGCTTTTTTAAGCGGTCCTTCGTTCACATCTGAAAGAATTACATTCTTGCATTTAAAATTTGTCATAAGCCAGATGGGAATATATCCGTGATCCGTGCCTATATCCGCTGCCACTTCATCCTTTTCTACATGTTCAGCTATAGTGAACAGCCTTTCTGAAAGTTTTATCTGCATATAAATTTCCTGATACTATTCCAAATAATCTTTTAACTTCTTACTTCTGCTCGGATGTCTTAATTTTCTCAGCGCCTTGGCTTCTATCTGTCTTATTCTTTCTCTTGTTACGTCGAATTGACGACCTACTTCTTCAAGAGTGCGCGCGCGCCCGTCTTCAAGACCAAATCTCAGCTTTAAGACTTTCTGCTCTCTTTCTGTAAGCGTATCGAGCACTTCTACTAACTGTTCTTTAAGCATGGAGAAAGCCGCTGCTTCTGCCGGAGCCGGAACGTCATCATCAGGTATAAAATCGCCCAGATGGCTGTCTTCCTCCTCGCCTATCGGCGTTTCTAAAGATACCGGTTCCTGAGCTATCTTTAATATTTCCCTGACTTTTTCCACGGAAATATCCATTTCCGCAGCTATTTCTTCCGGTGTCGGTTCCCTGCCCAGTTCCTGAAGAAGCTGACGTGAAATGCGAATTAATTTATTAATAGTTTCAACCATATGAACAGGGATACGGATAGTTCTCGCCTGGTCTGCTATGGATCTCGTGATCGCCTGTCTTATCCACCATGTAGCGTACGTACTGAACTTATATCCCTTTCTCCAATCGAACTTATCTACAGCTTTTATAAGTCCGAGATTACCTTCTTGGATCAGATCCAAAAACAACATACCTCTGCCTACGTACCTTTTGGCAATACTTACAACCAGACGAAGATTCGCTTCGCATAGTTTTTTCTTCGCTTCTTCATCTCCCAGTTCCATTCGCTTCGCCAGCTCGATTTCTTCTTCTGCAGTAAGCAGGGAAACTTTACCAATTTCCTTTAAATACATGCGAACAGGATCGTCAACGGCAATACCCTTTGCCATGGAAGCCTCAAAATCCTCGCTGTTTGCATCGTCTGCAGCAAATTCATGACCTTCATCTGTTTCTATTTCTTTAAGTTCAAAATCTTCGGGATCTGTTTCCGATACGATCTCTATACCGTTTGTCATAAGCGATTCATAAAGATCGTCCATTTGATCCTTATCGAGTTCTATCGTGTCAAGATGGTCAGAAATCTCCTTATAAGAAAGATTTCCTTTTCTTTTTCCCTTTTCTATCAGGGTATTAATGCATTCTGTCTTGCGCTGTTCTGCATTTGTTGTTTCATTTTGCATGATTACCACTCCTGTGTTAATTTCCGGTTTTCTTTAATTCAGACTGTATTGTCATCAGTTCTTTATACAATACATCTATCTTATCTTCTTCGTTTTCCGACAATAGATTCAGCATTTGTAAAATTTTATCCTGCCTTGCCGTCATTTTTTCTATTTCTGCGGTCTTTATGCACTCTGCAAAAACAGTATCTACCTCCTGAGGAAATGTTATATTATCCAGAATATGCTGAAAAACTTCACCGTCTTCAGGCGAAACGGAATCGGCAGCTTTTTTTATATCTATATCTGAATCCTCCTCCCAGATATTTTTCATGGACTCGTATATCCTGTAACAGGCAGGCTGGGTAAATACAGATTCGTATTTTTGGATTTTAGGCATATATTTTGGATTTACCGCCAACAGCTTTACAAAATACTTTTGAAGCGTAATATTTCCGGTTTCGTCTTTCAGTTCCTTATTCCCTTTCGATTGATTAAAAGAACCTGACCGATTAATCTTAATTTCCCGGTTTTCCTGCGTTTCAGAGTTTACTTCTCTTCGTATGGCGCCTTCGGAAATTCCCGTTTCCTTTGATATAATCTTTATATATACGTCTGCTTCTACTGGACTTAAACCTGACAGCATCTCTTTTGCCGCCTTTAAAAAATCAATACTTCCCTCCGAAGTAGACAAATCATATCGTTGTTTTAATACGGAAAGTTTATAATCCGCGTAGGGCAAGGCATGATCTATAAGCTCCAGAAAAGCAGTCCTGCCGTTTTTTTGAATAAATTCGTCAGGATCTTTGCCGTCCGTTACATGAAGCACTTTTGATTTCAAGCCCGTTTTATGAAGAAGTTCTATTCCGCGCAGAGCAGCTTTTTGTCCGGCTGCATCAGCATCATATGCAAGAACTATGTTTTCTGTATACCGTTTTAAAAGCTGGCACTGATTTTCTGTTAATGCTGTGCCGAGAGTCGCCGCTACGTTTGTAACTCCGTTTTTGTATAGAGAAACCAGATCCATATAGCCTTCAACAATAATAGCGTAATTATTGTTATTAATGTCCTGTCTTGTCAAATTTAAACCATATAGGTTATTTTTTTTGGAAAAAACATTAGATTCGGGCGAATTCAGGTATTTCGGACCGTCTTCTCCAAGGGTTCTGCCTCCAAATCCTATAACTTTTCCTCTCGTATTAAATATGGGAAATATAATGCGATTTCTGAATTTGTCATAATAACGATTTTTGGATTTTGATATAAGTCCTGCCTGAAGCATAAATTCTTCTTTATACCCCTGCGACTTAAGATGATCTGTAAGACCGCTCCATGAATTTTCCGCATATCCAAGACCGAACTTTGCTATGGTTTTAGCGTCGAGCCCTCTTTTTTTCATATATCCAAATCCTATGTTAGGTTTTTCGGTAAGATTTTTATAAAAATAACGGGCTGCCGCGCGATTCATTTCGTATATCTCATTTTTTTTGCTTTCGTTCTTAAATCCGTACTTGTCCATGTCGATGCCGCAGGATTCAGCAAGTTTTGATATCGCATTATGAAAATCCATATTTTCAGCTTTCATAACAAAGCTGATTACATCTCCAGACTCGCCGCAGCCGAAACAGTTAAAAAACTGTTTGCTCTCCGATACAACAAAAGACGGCGTCTTTTCATTGTGGAAAGGACATAATCCTTTGTAACTGTTTCCTGCCCGCTTTAATGTCACGTACCGTCCTATGATATCGACAATATTACACCTGCTTTTAATTTCATCAACAATATTATTATTCAAGGATCAATTCCCCTCTTATTTCTTTTTCGACATAAATATGCGTTTTCCTCTAAATTTTTAAAAAATTTTATCTGTGTATTGAATAAAAAACAATATCTGGTATCATTAAAAGTTAAAGACGCCAGCCTGTAGGCATAAAAATGGATTTATACTTGCTTATGGCATATCTGTCCGTCATTCCCGCTATATAATCTTTTACCACTTCTTCCGTGCCGAAAAGATACAGCATTTCTATGTGTTCTTCGGGCATGGTTTCCGGATGAGCAATGAAATAATCGTAAAGAGAATATATCAGATTCTGAATTTTTTCCAGTTCTGAATCCTGCTTAACTACTTTACTTTTGTATACGTTAGTAAACATAAAACCGCGCAGTTTATCCATATAATATTTGCATTCGTCGCTCTGACAGATAGTATCGCTGTTTTCGCTGGATATTATCATGTCTGATACTAATGTATTTATTCTTGTTTTATGATTATTTCCAAGGTGTTCTATGCAGTCCTGCGGAAGATCTGTTTCTTTTATAACGCCAGCTCTTATAGCGTCATCTATATCATGATTTATGTAAGCTATGCGGTCGCTGATCTTTACTATGCGGCCTTCGAGGGTAAACGGAATTCCGGAACCTGTGTGATTTAAAATGCCGTCCCTTACTTCTGCTGTGAGGTTAAGACCTTTGCCTTCGGGACTTGATTCCAGCACATCCACCACTCGCAGGCTTTGTTCGTTATGCTTAAATCCATTAGGATAACGCATATCCAGAAATTCTTCTCCGTTGTGCCCGAAGGGTGTATGCCCTAAATCGTGCCCAAGCGCTATTGCTTCTGTAAGGTCTTCGTTTAAAGCAAGACCGCGGGCGATAGTCCTCGATATCTGCGCTACATCCATAGTATGAGTAAGACGCGTTCTGAAGTGATCCCCTTCAGGAGATAAAAAAACCTGTGTTTTGTGCATAAGACGCCGTATTGCTTTTGAATGGATTATCCTGTCTCTGTCTCTCTGAAAAGCTGTTCTTATGGAGCATGCTTCTTCCTGCTCTATTCTTCCCTTGGATTCTGCCGCTTTTGCAGCTCTTGGCGAAAGGATTTTATATTCCCGTTCTTCCTGCATTTCACGTGTTATCATCAGACAAACCAGTCCTTTCATAAACTTAAAATTCGTATTTACAGTCGGTAATTATTATATCATATTATACTGCTGTATTGTTTCATATACATTAAATTTTTATAACAGTAAAAGAGTGCACAGTAAAGTACACTCTTTCACTTTAAAATATGTAATAATAGGCTTTTTTATATTAATGTTCAATATATTGCAGCGCGTCTGTTCCCTGTTCGCCGGTGCTTACTCTTATTACGTTTTCGACATCGCTTATAAATATCTTACCGTCGCCTGCTCCACCTGTGAACAGAACTCCACGGGCTGCATCTACCACATGCTGAACAGGAACTTTGCTGACTACTATATCTATCTTAATCTTAGGCAGCAGTTTTGTAGAAATTTCTGCACCTCTGTACATTTTTGGATTTCCTTTCTGCACTCCGCAGCCCATTATTTCCGTAACAGTCATACCCTGAATATCAAGCTGTTCGAGAGCGTGTTTAAGATTTTCAAACTTGTTTCTGTTAGTAATGATAGAAACTTTTGTGAGTTTTCCTTCCTGATGTTCCACAGCCAACTTGATATTTTTAACGGTATCTGCAGTATCAGGAATTTCAGCGGATTCGTCAACGGTCGAGAATCCGGCATAAGAAGACAACAGCGAATGCTCTACAATATCAAGACCGACTATCTCTTCCTCGGCGGAAACTCTGAGTCCGATAGTCTTTTTGATCGCAGCAAACACTATAGTCATAGTAACGGCTACCCACGCTATTACAGATATAACTCCTAAAATCTGGATCAGAAGCATATGAGCTCCGCCGCCGTAAAACAGACCCCCGTCTTCGGCAAATAATCCTACAAGTATGGTTCCAGTAGCTCCGCATGCGCCATGCACTGCAACGGCTCCCACAGGATCATCGATTTTCAGCTTTTTATCGAGCAGTTCTACTACCAGTGGACAGAGCAGTCCGCAGATAAGTCCTATAAAAAACGCGCCTGCCGGGGAAACTGCGTCGCAGCCTGCGGTAATGCCTACCAAACCGGCGAGAACTCCGTTAAGTGACATTGAAATATCAGGACTTTTGTACTTAATCCATGTATAAGTCATAGAAGTTATAGCTCCTGTTACCGCTGAGATATTAGTAGTTACAAAAATCTTGCTCATTAGATCAAGAATTTCATCCCCCGTTGCGCATACGGTAGAACCACCGTTAAAGCCGAACCATGCGAACCATAAAATGAATACGCCTAATGCTGCCAGCGTGAGATTGTGTCCCGGAATAGCTTTTGGACTGCCATCCTTTCCATATTTTCCTATGCGGGCTCCGAGGAATATTGTTCCGATAAGTCCCGCAACGCCGCCTACCATATGTACTGCAGTAGAACCTGCAAAGTCGTGGAATCCCAGTTCTGCAAGCCAGCCGCCGCCCCAGATCCAATGACCTGAGATTGGGTAGATCAGCGCGCTGATGATAACGCTGTATATACAGTATGCAGAAAATTTAGTTCTTTCAGCCATAGCTCCTGATACTATTGTGGCAGCTGTAGCGCAGAATACAGTCTGAAAAATAATAAACGCCCATGACGGATAAGTATCTCCGTAATCTCCTTGGATTAATACATCAGGCATGCCGATTATCCCCAGTACATCTGCGCCCTGCATTAATCCAAAGCCTATAATCCAGAAGATTATAGTACCAAGACAGAAATCCATAAGATTTTTCATTATAATATTTCCGGCATTTTTTGCTCGCGTGAGTCCGGCTTCAAGGATACAGAAACCAGGCTGCATAAAGAATACCAACGCTGCGCCAAAAAGCACCCATATAGTATCGACAGATGAATAAACAGCTCCTTCTTCTAAATACATAATTCTCCCTCCTAATCTTTTAATGATATGAATGAACAAAATTCGGATTATCATAGACGTAATACAATATATAGAATATTACTCCATTGTATTTCTATATATAGTATTAATTGTTTGATAAAACGATATTTTGAACATCAAACGGTGATAATTTAGATGATTACAACGCAGAATCTTAAATAAATACTGTCATCAACAAAGTTACGTGTACATGTATATCTCGTTTTTAAAACAAAGTTTACTTGATTTTGTGATCGCTTTATATGATAATGCGTTATGAAAACAACAAAAGACGCCGCTGATTCCGTAATTTGGAATCTGCAGCGCCTTTGCTGTATTCGTTGTATACATAATACTGCTATATTATTCTTTTGTCAAGACTTTTTGTATGAAACGCATACAATTTTTAAAACGTATACATTATTTTATATTTTGATTCATAGATGTAGATTAATTATTTTTTTAATTATGAAATTTTTCGTGTCCGTCATGAAGTTTAGTATTAGCATCCAAAATAAAATTTGATTTTATGAAGTTTAATAAACTTCATAATTGCAGGATATATATATCATCTTTTGCTTAGTTATAAACATTGTAACAAAACCGTAAAGAATTATACTATGATAATTAAATATATTAATTACTAATTATATAATTGAGTTAATATATTATTAGTTTTATGAAAATCAGATTCATTAATTTATTCATCTTCAAATTCAAACTCATAATTTTTGATTCTGACAGTATCTCCTTCCTGCAAACCTAATTCTTTAAGCTCGTCTATTGCGCCTTTATTTTTCACATATCTGTATAAATAGCGCAGAGATTCCATATCATTAAAATTGGTAGAATCAAATATCTTTGTAAGCTGCTTTCCTTCTATGACAAAATCGCCTGTTTCTTCATCTATATAAGTGTAAACTTCTCTGTAATCTGGATCTTCGTCAGACATTTCAAAATCATAAAGCTCGTATGTTTCATCTTCTTCAGGCAATTCATCTAAAGCTTTAGCGGCAGCAGAAAGCACTTCTTTTACTCCCTGGCTTGTGGCAGCCGACATAATAAAACATTTATATCCTTTTGATTCAACATACGATTTAAAATCATCCGAGATCTTCTGGTCGTAGATAAGATCAGACTTATTTCCCACTACTATCTGCGGTTTTTTTGCTACTTTATCGGAATATCTTATCAGTTCATTATTTATTTTATTAAAATCCTCGATAGGATCTCTGCCTTCAGAACCTGCGATATCAACTATGTGAATCAGCACTTTAGTACGTTCTACATGTTTCAAAAAATCGAGTCCCAGACCTGTGCCCTCGTGAGCGCCCTCGATAAGTCCGGGAATATCCGCCATTACAAAACTTTTATCATATATCTGAACTACTCCAAGATTAGGCGTAATAGTTGTAAAGTGATAATTTGCAATTTTTGGTTTAGCGCTGGTGGAAACCGAAAGCAATGTAGATTTTCCTACATTCGGAAATCCTAAAAGTCCTACATCAGCTATCAGCTTTAATTCTAAAATAACGGTTCGTTCCCTTGCAGAACCTCCGGCTTCAGCAAAGTTAGGGGCTTGTCTTACTGAATTTTTAAAATGAACGTTACCTTTTCCGCCCTTGCCTCCTTTTACAGCTACTACCCTATCGCCGTCTTTTACAAGATCTTTCATTACAAGTCCTGATAACTCGTCTATTATAACCGTTCCAGGAGGCACTTTAATAATGAGATTTTCTCCGTTTTTTCCGAATTTCTTCTTTTTCATGCCGTCTTCGCCTGATTGCGCTTCATATTTTTTCTTATATTTAAAATCCATCAGCGTTCTGTAACTGTTGCTGGCTTCAAAAATTACATCTCCGCCTTTTCCGCCGTCGCCTCCGTCGGGTCCGCCTTCAGGAACGAAAGGTTCACGCCTGAAAGAAACGCTGCCGTTTCCGCCTTTGCCCGACTTAACGGTTATCCTCGCTCTGTCTACGAACATATTTCCTCCTATAACAATATTTTTATTGCCGTTTACCAGTAAGTCTGAATTTAATTAACATAAATTTATATACTAAAAAGAGGTCGCTGCAAAACCAAATCTAATGCTGTATAGTGAAAACCATATAATTGTAACTTTAATGATAATCACACTTCTTACAGCGTTAAATTTACAGTTTTGCAACAACCCCTGTCCATCTCTGGTTTATTAGGCTTCAAGCGTATTGTTATATACGCTTACTCTTTTTCTTGTTTTGCCTTCTCTCTCAAACTTAACAACACCGTCGATTTTTGCGAACAGAGTATCGTCTCCCCCTCTGCCTACATTAGCGCCCGGATGGAATTTAGTTCCTCTCTGGCGAACAAGAATACTGCCTGCATTTACAACCTGACCGTCAGCTCTTTTTACGCCCAGTCGTTTCGATTCACTGTCGCGTCCGTTTTTCGAGCTTCCTACACCCTTTTTACTTGCCATATAGTTACACCTCCTTTATATATGAATGTGCTTTTGGCTTTTCCGAAATATTTAAAGATATATTTTATATAATTGATAATCGTTTATCAGTCATTAACATTATAAATTCATATATAATTGCGTGTAAACAAATATATTGAATTTTTTATAAATTATAACTTATATACTATTTCAATACTTCGGAAATTTTATTAAAACATAATGTTTACATACTTTATTAATGAAGATTAAACTGTGATAGATTCAATCTTTACCATTGTGTATGGCTGTCTGTGTCCCTGTTTCTTTCTGTAATCTTTTTTAGCTTTAAACTTAAAAATTACTACTTTAGGACCTTTGCCGTTTTCAACTACGCTTGCATTTACGCTGCAACCTTCAACGTAAGGCTTTCCGACTTTAATGTCAGCGCCTTCGCCAGCAGCAAGTACTTTATCGAAAACTACTGATTCACCAGCTTCAACATTCAGCTTTTCGATGGTGATAATATCACCTTCCTGAACTCTGTACTGTTTTCCGCCTGTTTCTAATACTGCATACATCAAGATTTACCTCCTCGCTCCAGTCTCGCCTAATAATCAGGCAGTCTAAAAAGACTTTTTAAACCCGTTTCGTGCGGCTTACCGAAATATCATACTACATCATATATTTAAAGTCAATCAAATTTATACTATAAATTCTATATTTTTAACGCTTATTCTAAAATTTCGCCTGTTTCCAGGTCTATTTCAGGTATCTCATCTGGTAAATCTCCATCTGCCGATTCCAGACCGGTAATATCTTCGATGCCGGTCAAAAGATCGTCAGAACCTTCTGTTTCGAGTAAATCTTCTGTATTTTCTGATTTGGATGTTTTTGAGCCCTTGCTGTCAGTTTTTTCTGATTTTGATTCTTCATCATTGCCACTGACGCTTTCTTCTGCTTCCGGTGACGGATTTAAGGTTTCAAGTACCAGAGATTCGATTCTGTTTAAAAGTTCTGTGTTTTCAGATAAATAACGTTTTGCGTTTTCTCTGCCCTGACCTATTCTCGTACTTTCAAAACTATACCATGCTCCTGCTTTATCTACTATTTTATTTTCAACTGCGCAGTCCAGAGTATCTCCTACTCTTGATATTCCTTCTCCGTACATGATATCAAATTCCGCCTGTTTAAACGGCGGAGCTACTTTGTTTTTAACTATTTTTGCTCTTGTTCTGTTTCCTATAAACTGATCTCCAGATTTGATGCCTTCTATTCTTCTGACATCTATTCTCATTGTAGAATAAAACTTAAGAGCTCTGCCGCCAGTTGTTACTTCAGGATTTCCGAACATGACTCCAACTTTTTCTCTAAGCTGATTTATAAATATAGCGCATGTGTTTGATTTATTTATAAAACCTGCTAATTTTCTTAAAGCCTGCGACATTAGCCTCGCATGAAGTCCTACATGGCTATCGCCCATATCGCCCTGAATTTCTGCTTTAGGAACGAGAGCAGCAACCGAGTCTATTACTATAACGTCTATTGCTCCGCTTCTTACCAGATGTTCGCAGATCTCAAGGGCTTGTTCTCCTGTATCCGGCTGGGATACAAGGAGTTCGTTTATATCTACGCCGAGATTTGCCGAATATTCTGGATCGAGCGCATGCTCAGCGTCTATAAACGCGGCTCTGCCTCCGTTTTTCTGAGCTTCCGCTATTATATGTAAAGCTAAAGTTGTTTTACCTGAAGATTCCGGACCATATATTTCCGTTATTCTTCCGCGCGGAACTCCGCCTACGCCTGTTGCCAAATCTAAACTTATTGAACCTGTTGAAATCGTATCTATATTTAATCCGGTATTATCACCGAGCTTCATGATAGCGCCCTTACCGAATTGTTTTTGTATTTGCTGCAAGGCTGCTTCTAAAGCCTTATCTTTTTCACTCTGACTTGCTGTCGCCATAACACCGTTCCTTTCATTTGCGGAAAACCGTTCCCGAACATTTGTTCTTTAATTTATAATACACCGTATTATCTTTCAGGTCAATACTTTTTTGTTAATATTTCTGATTTTTATCAATCTGTAAGTTTCTATATTAATAGTATACCCTATTTACAAAAAATGTAAATAGGGTATCGATAAAAATTACTTTTAGTTGATATTATTTCTTTTCCTCAATCTGCAATGTGTATAAAATTAAAACATCATCTTAGAAAGCGGAGTTCCGTCTATAATGCTATTAATCATATCGAACATAGTCATCATCATAAATTCTCTATTGAGCTGTCTTGTTCTTCCTTTGTGAATAAAGCTGCGGGTAGTGAGTTTGCCGTCAAATAAGACGCTTATATAATAAATGCCGGCAGACATATTTTTATAGCCTTCCGGTCCTGCAAGCCCGGTCATGGAAACGCAAAGTCTGCTTTTCGTTTTTTTGTAAAGACCTTTTACCATGGCTTCAGCAGCCTCGGCGCTGTATGGAGTGAATTTATTAATAATATCCGCGTCTACAAAAAGCTCCTCCGTCTGGGATTCCGGACTATAAGCCACAATACCTCTATCGAACACTTTTGAAATACCATGCGTCTTTACTAACTCTGCGGCGAACAAACCCGCCGTAGCGGATTCGCAGCAGGAAATAGAAATATTTCTTTCCAACAATTTTTCTGCGACAGTTTCCCCAATTTCCTTTCCGGAAGTGCTGTAAACATTATCGCCTAAAACTTCTAAAACGCCCGTCATCATTTTATCTGCGGATTCTTTTGCTTCTTCCTCAGTTTTTCTCTTGGAAGTAATTCTTACCTCTACTTCGCCTTCTTTTGCGTAAGTCGCTATCGTAGGATCGGTCTGACCGTCGATAAAAGGAAGCAGCATGGTTTCTACAAGAGATTCGCCGATGCCGAATACTTTAACGGATCTTGAAAAAATATGCGCGTCCGTAAGTTTCATCAGATACGGTCTGACCCATTCGGTGAACATGGCTTTCATTTCCCGCGGCACTCCTGGCATGCATATGATCGTTTTTCCGTTTTTTGTAATTGCAAAACCGGGCGCCGTTCCCGCGCTGTTTTGAAACGCCTCTCCGTTTTCGGGCAAATAAGCCTGTTTTATATTATTTTCTGTAAATTCTATATCTGAATGTTCAAAAAATTGTTTCATGCTTGTTAAGGCGTCCTCGTTAAGAACGAGTTCTTCCCCCATAAATTCGCATACGGTTTCTTTTGTAAGATCATCTTCGGTGGGTCCGAGTCCTCCTGTGCATAGCAGCAGATCGCAGTCTGCCATAGCGAATTCGAGCATTCGTTTCAGCCTGTCTGGATTATCTCCCATAGTATAATGATAAAGTACGTCTATTCCCATATTATTAAGTTCCTGAGAAATATAAGCGGCGTTAGTATTAACTACTTTTCCGAAAAGAAGTTCGGTTCCCACGGATATTACTGCGGATTTCATCTTATTTTTCCTCCGTTTACTTTGCATTCAAAAGACTGCGGCTCTTATACAGATATTCTAAACCCGAATATATAGTCATAATAACGGCTATCCAGAGCATTATATCTGCAAACGGGAAGTTTATAAGGGAAAACGGCCAATTTTTTATTAAAAGAAATATAACGGCTGTCATCTGAGTTACTGTTTTTATTTTTCCCGACCAGGCTGCCGCGATTACTACGCCTTCGCTTGCAGCTACGGCACGCAGGCTTGTAATAGTAAATTCTCTGGCTAATATAACGATAACCATCCACGCAGCCACCTCGCCAGTCTGCACCATGCATACAAACGCTGAGGTTACGAGCAGTTTATCCGCTAAAGGATCCATCATCTTACCGTAATTAGTGACGAGATTATATTTTCTTGCGAGATATCCGTCTAAAAAATCTGTGAGGGAAGCTATCGCAAATACAGCCGCCGCTGCCAGATTGTATTCCATAAGATACAAAACTATAAATACCGGCACGAGTATCATGCGCAGAGTAGTGAGTTTATTAGGAAGATTCATTTATATTTTCACCGCCTTTCCGACAAGATCGTAATCAAACGCATCTGTGATTTCTACATTAACGAACTGCCCTTCGGCAAGTTTGCTCTCCGAAGTGAAAATAACTCCGTTATCTATTTCGGGAGCGTCAAACCGGGTTCTGCCCATGTAAGTTCCATCTTCCATAACTTCATCGACCAGAACCTCCATGACTTCTCCAATTTTTTTCGTATTATTTTTTAATGAAATTTCACGCTGGATATCCATAAGTATATCCCGTCTTCTTTCTTTTGTTTCCTGTTCCACCTGATCCGGCATATCGGCTGCGGGAGTGTTTTCTTCCATAGAATACGAAAAAGCCCCCATTCTTTCAAATTCGGTTTCTTCGATAAATTCGACAAGCTCGTTGAATTCCTTCTCGCCTTCCCCTGGAAATCCCGTTATAAAAGTTGTTCTGATGTGAATATCGGGAATCCTTTCTCTGAGTTTTTTAATAACGGCTCTTATGGAATCTCCCGTAGAGCGACGGTTCATGGAACTGAGTATTTTATCGTTCACATGCTGCAAAGGAATATCTATATATTTACAGATTTTTTCTTCATCAGCCATAACGCTGATAAGCTCATCGGTAATGGAATCTTCGTAGCAGTACAATAATCTTATCCAGCGCAGCTTTTCTATTTCGCATAGCTTCGACAGAAGTTCGTGAAGCGCATATCCGCCGTAAATGTCCCTGCCGTACGCGGTTACATCCTGCGCAACTAAAACAAGTTCTTTAACTCCCTGTTCAGCAAGCCTCTCGGCTTCTTCCGTAATGGATTCCATTAATCTGCTTCTGTAAGGACCTCTTATTGAAGGAATGACGCAGTACGAACACACGTTATCGCAGCCTTCGGCGATTCTCAAGTAAGCGCTGACAGAGCTTGGCTCTATCTCCCTATCGGGAATCTCGCAGTAGTCAGCAGGCGCGTCTTTAGCATACCTTAGCCGCTTTTCTTTAGTATATTCGTTTATTATCTCATTTATTTTATCGTATTCATTTACACCGATAAAAATATCGGCTTCAGGTATTTCATTAAAAAGCTCTTCGCTGTATCTTTGAGAAAGACAGCCCGACACCATTAGGATTTTATCTCCGTTTTCTTTAAGCTGAGCCATATCGAGGATGGTTTCTATTGATTCCGTTTTGGCGTCGTTAATGAACGCGCATGTATTTACCATAATTAAATTCGCATCTTCCGGTGAATTTATTATAGTATGTCCGGCTTTTTTCATCATCGCCGCTGCGTTTTCAGAATCCACAGTATTTTTCGGACAACCGAGGGTTTCGATATATATTTTCATATGTTAATTTTCTCCATCTGAAATTGTATTCATACGATCCGCTGAATAATTCGCTTGAGAGCTTTCCTGCGGAATATTATTATTCTGATTTCCGCCTGATTCTGAATAATCGTTATAGACTAACTCCATATCGTTTGGATTACCGTAATATTCATCTTTTGTTATAAGGACTTTTCTTGGTTTGCTTCCTTCGCTCGGACCGATTATTCCGCGGGCTTCCATAATATCTATAAGCCTGCCGGCTCTGTTGTATCCTATCCTAAACCTGCGCTGAAGCATAGACGCTGAAGCATGTCCTGCGCTTATCACGAGATCCACGGCGTCGTCAAACAGCTCGTCCGTATCATCGTCGTCATCTATAAATTCGGTTTTTACGGAAGTATTGATTTCCTGCATAATTTTATCTGCCGAATCATCCTCATCCGCCTGAGCCTTCCAGAAATCTATAACGGAATTTACTTCGTCGTCGGTGACAAAAGGTCCCTGAAGTCTCTCCGGCTGGGATTTGCCGAGAGGATAAAACAGCATATCGCCCTTGCCTACTAACTTTTCCGCTCCCGCTCTGTCTAAAATGGTTCTTGAATCCACCTGAGAAGAAACGGCAAACGCTATTCTCGACGGAACGTTCGCTTTGATGAGTCCCGTTACTACGTCTACCGACGGTCTTTGGGTAGCTACTACGAGATGCATGCCTGCGGCTCTTGCGAGCTGCGCCAGACGGCATATGGATTCTTCAACCTGCTTCGCCGCCGCCATCATCAGGTCTGCGAGCTCGTCTATTATTATAACGATCTGAGGCAGAACCTTATCGGCGGAATCTTCCCGCTTCATTTTATCGTTATACGCTTTAAGGTCTCTTACGCTGCAGTCGGCGAATTTTTTGTATCTGTCGTTCATTTCCTGAACCGCCCAGGCGAGGGCTGCAGCCGCCTTTGAAGGGTCAGTGACAACAGGGATCAACATATGCGGAATACCGTTGTAATTTCCAAGTTCTACCACTTTAGGGTCTATTAATATTAATTTAACTTCGTCCGGCGTAGATTTAAAGAGTATACTCATTATAATAGAGTTGATGCAGACGCTCTTTCCTGAACCTGTTGAACCTGCTATAAGCATGTGAGGCATGCCTTTCAAGTCTGCAACTATAGGGTTTCCGGCGATATCCTCTCCTACTACAAAACTTATTTTAGACTGAGAACTTTTAAATTCATGCGATTCTATCATCTCTCTCAGGCTGACTAAATTCGAGCTTTCGTTTTCTACTTCTATGCCTACGGCAGCTTTACCGGGAATCGGCGCTTCTATTCTCAGGCTTTTTGCTTCCAGATTCAATGCGATATCGTCTGACAGACCTACTATTTTGCTGACTTTTACGCCCGTGGCGGGCTGGATTTCGTATCTCGTAACAGAAGGTCCTTTTTTTACATCTATAACAGTAGCGTTTACGCCGAAATCGTGAAGAACCTGTTCCAGTTTTTTTGCTTTTATCCCAAGCTCCAGTCTTTCGTTTTGGTTCACCATTTTTTTTACTTCCTGAAGCAGAGATATCGGAGGCAATTTATATTGCTTTTTAGGAATTTCAGCATGCTGCACCTGCGCTCCTACCGCGGCGGCTCCAAGAGCAATAGCCGCTTGAGTTTCGCTTCGAGTCATCTGCTTTGCCTGCTTACCTTCTGTATTCTGCCTGTAAACAGATCTGCCGTTATTGTATCCGTATTCGCCGTGTTCATAATAGGACTCTTGTGACGAAATATCATAATCGCTTATATTTTCACTGTAATTGGAATGACTCTCAATTTCGTGCATATCATATTCGTCCTCGCCGTATGAATAAGGATTTTCAGCAAACTCCGGCTCATATGAATCCTGTGAATCGTCTTCTGATGTATTTTGTTCAAAAACAGGCTGAGAAGATTCATCTTTTGAATCATATGTATGATGCTTTGAAACAGGTTCGGCATTAGTTTGCCGCGATGTATTTTCGTGTATTATATACCTGCCGGGACTTGGCTCAAAACTGCCGGAAGTCCGCTCTCTTACAGGTCGTACAGGCATTTCTCTCCTGCCTGAACTCAATTCTGGATCGAAACCTGTGCTTTCAGCTGTATGTTCAGATATGGCTGCCTGTATTCTGCTGCTTATGGAACTCAGTTCCGGATCGAATACCGGCGGTCTGTCCCTGTCTAAAATACTGTTTTTTTCTGTATTAGAAGCCTGCAGTTCTTCAAGAATTGCAAATTCATCCGTATCGCGGCGGAGCCTTTCTATAAAAGATAAGGTATCTCCATTATTTTTTTTATCTTGTTGGTTGGATGCTTCCGACTGCAGATCGCTGAAAGGATCATCGCCTGCAAACAGGCTTTCATCATCCATATATTCTAAAATTTTTAATTTATTTTTAGTCAACGGTTCAGATAAATCGCGCTGACCATATCTGTCGCTTGTAGCGTCGTAAACTTTTTTAAATAAACTCGTAGCTCGATTTTTTAATGCAGTAAAATCTGCACCCGATTTTACATGCTCCGCAGCTAATTCATTTTGTTTTTCAGGTTCTTTTATATCTTCTTCCTTCAGATCTTTTACTTCCGTTATTACAGGAATTTCCATAGTTTCTTTCTTGCTCATTTTTTTTCTTTTACGTGATTTCTTAGTTTCTTTTCCTTCAGAAATAGCTGTTTCTTGTTTTTCTGATTTTTTAAACTTTTTTTCTCTGCGATTATCAAAAAAAACAGATATCGGAGTATCCGCTATAAACATTATTGAAATCGCTAAAAGTGCCGTTCCTATAATACATAATCCTAAAACATCAAACCCTTTGACTACGATGTTTCCGAGAATCATGCCTACGGCTCCTGCGCTTTTAAGTTCCGCACCGGCTAAAAACATATCTTTTATGTATCCAAAACTTAGCTTCGACGCTTTTATTTCCTGAAATCTTACGGCGTTCAGCATGGTTATATCTATAAACATTAATATCATAAAAAATATTGTTCTTGAATTAATTTTTGCCATTCGGTTTATAAGAATTAAAGCTGCATAAACCAGAATATAAAACGGAAGTATATACGCTGATATTCCGAACAGGCCCTTGAGCAGATCGGACAGAATCACACCGAATCTGCCGGTAGTCTTTGTCATGACCGACAGAATCAGAAAAATACCGAAAGCAATTAATATTATCGCTACGGTTTCGTCCCGCATCTTATTTCCTGAAGAATTGTCTTTAGATTTTATTTTTAAATCTGATTTTTTATTTGATTGAGAGGACGAAGTTTTTTTTGACGCTTTTTTTTTCTTATTACTGGAGTCTGACATATATCCCTCCGTAAAAACTTCAAACTTAAACTATAATACTACCGAATATATGATTAAAAACGCGCCCGCTATCCATGTGTATATAGAAAAGTAAACGAGTTTTTTATTTGTAACGGCTTTTATCATTATTTTGATAGCTGCGTAACCTGATACGGCGGCTATTACGATTCCGGCTATCATAGCGCCTATGCTCATTCCAGTTTCACCTGCAGTAACGGCTTCAGCCGCGCTCGGCAGTTCCATTAAAAATGCTCCCAAAACAGACGGTATTGATATTAAAAATGCGAATCTTACTGCATGAGGTCTGTTAAATCTGCTGGCAAGCCCGCCTACCATAGTAGAACCGGATCTGGATATTCCCGGACAGATAGCTACCGACTGGCATAAACCTATAAAAAATGCATTAAACATTGACATTTCCTTTACGCCTTTATTGCCGCCGCCTTTTTTTTCTGCGATAAAAAGACATGTTCCCGTAAAAATAAGACCGATACCGATAGCGAGCATAGATGAATACAGGCTTTCAAAGAAATCGTTAAACAACAGACCTATTATTGCCGTAGGTATAGTTGCTATTATTATCATAACTCCTAAGCGTCTGGTTTCGTTTTTATTCATCTGCAGACCTTTTCCTGTGAATATATCTTTCAGTGTCGCAAACAGCTCTATTACCAAGGCTACTATATCAGACCAGTACGCTACAAAAATAGAAATAAGCGTACCGAAATGAAGCATTACGGTAAACATAAGGACATTGCTCGTATCCACATTAAAGAAATGCTGCAATGCAGCAAGATGCCCGGAACTGCTTATCGGCAGAAACTCCGAAAGCCCCTGTACAAGCCCCAAAATTATTGATTCCAAAATACTCATTATCTTTCCCCCATTTGAAAATATTAAAATAAATTTATTACTATTTCACCTGTCTGCTGCGGCTCTGCCTTCGTTGTCACTCGCCAGTCGCCGAGGGTCAGGTTATTAGCCCCGCTAAGTTCTGTCGGCTCACCAATCTCTAAGCAGAAGCTATTTCACCTGTCTACTACGGCTCTGCCTTCGTTATCACTCGCCAGTCGCCGAGGGTCAGGTATTAGTTCTGCTAAGTTCTGTCTTCGCCTTCGGCTCGCCAATCTCTAAGCAGAAGCTATTATACCACAATTTATCAGCTATAAAAATGAATAATTGTATTTACTTTTTTATTACAATAATGCTTTCATATGAAATTTCAACGGATTTTATTCTTATAATTTTATCCTGTATTATTGTCAAATTGTATTATTTTCAAAAAAAACTTCTTTTTGCTCTTTTTTTTTATTTTAGCTGTAAACACGAGAGAAAAAATAGTATATAATATTACGAAAATTATACTATTGAATTTCTTATATAATTTATAACCTTATCGCAGATGTCCCCGTTTCTTAAGCGGCGGGTTCCATATCGAATTTCAGCTGGAAATTATAATCTGCCGCTGAAACCTGGAGAAGCAAAGCTCCCTGCGATGGTTACAATCGTCGCAGCATGATTAAGCGAGCTTATCATGCTTTGCTCCGATTTAAAATATCATCGGAAATTTATTTTATTCCGTTGTTTATATTTTGTTTGTAAATCAATCTATGGAGGAAATCATAATGAAAAAACCTAATATTGCTATTGTAGGCGCAAGCGGTCTTGTTGGACGCACATTTTTAAAAGTTCTTGAAGAAAGAGATTTTCCATTTGAAAATATTTACATGATGTCTTCTTACAGATCTGCAGGTAAGACTGTTACGTTTAAAGGAAAGGATTATGTGCTTGAGGAATTGACTGAGCATTCTTTTGACAAGCCTATAGATATCGCGTTATTTTCCGCAGGCGGTTCTGCCAGTGAAAAGTTCGCTCCTATCGCGGCTCAGCACGGCTGCATAGTCGTAGACAACAGCAGCGCGTGGAGAATGGATCCGGAGGTTCCGCTGGTTGTTCCGGAAGTAAATGCTAAAGATATAGAATGGAATAAGGGAATAATTGCAAATCCTAATTGTTCAACTATACAAGCTATGGTAGCGTTAAGACCTCTTCAGGAAAAATACGGTATTAAGCGTATAGTCTATTCTACATATCAGGCTGTTTCAGGTTCAGGTTTAAAAGGCATAAACGATCTTACAGAAGGTCTTAAAGGTAACGATATCATGACTGCGTATCCTCACCCAATAGCAGGAAATTGTCTTCCTCATATAGATGTTTTTCTGGAAAACGGCTACACTAAAGAAGAAATGAAAATGATAAATGAAACTCATAAGATCCTCGGCGACGATAAGATTAACGTTACCGCGACTACTGTAAGAGTTCCAGTATTTGCTTCTCACAGTGAAAGTATTAACGTAGAGCTTGAAAAACCGTTTGACCTCGATGAACTTAAACAGCTTCTCGCAGACGCTCCAGGACTTAATCTGGTGGATGACGTAGAAAAAAATGTATATCCTCTTGCAAGAGATACGGAAGGAAAAGACGAAGTTTACGTAGGAAGAGTAAGACGCGATTTCAGCGTAGAAAACGGTGTAAATCTGTGGGTTGTAGCAGATAATATAAGAAAAGGCGCTGCTACAAACGCCGTACAGATTGCAGAACTGCTGCTAAATCGTTAGTTTAAGCCGAATGCTGTATTTTTAAGACGATTCAAATACATTTATAAGATCATCTTAACATATTTTATTATTGTGAAATTTCGGCAGAAAACAACCTGCTGATTTTGCATATGCAGCGCGGATTAATATCCGCATAAAATTCATTAAAAGACAGGAGGAATATTATGGCAATTTTTAAAGGCGCTGGTGTGGCTTTAGTGACACCTTTTAAAAACAACAAGATCGATTTCGATAATTACGGCGAACTTATAGAATGGCAGATTGCAGAAGGTATAGACGCTATCATCGCCTGCGGAACCACAGGCGAAGCATCTACAATGACAGATGAAGAACAGATCGAGGTAGTTTCTTACGCAGTACAGAAAGCAGCGGGCAGAGTTCCCGTAATTGCGGGCGCAGGAAGCAACGATACGAATCACGGTATAGCATTATCCAGGGAACTGGAAAAATGCGGTCCGGATGGTCTGCTGCATGTAACCCCATATTACAATAAATGCACGCAGAAAGGCTATATCCAGCATATGACAGCTATAGCAGACAGTGTGAACATCCCTATCATACTCTACTCCGTTCCTGGAAGAACCGGCGTGAACGTTCAGCCTAAAACAGCGCTCGAATTATCAAAACATCCTAATATAGTAGGACTTAAAGAAGCCTCTGGCAATATTTCTCAGTGCGCTGAGGTGTGCAGGCTTACTCCCGACGATTTTGCCGTATATTCCGGAAACGACGATATGATAGTTCCTCTGCTCTCTTTGGGAGGTCAGGGCGTTATATCTGTTCTTGCAAACGTAATACCTAAGGATACTCACGATATGGCGGACAAATTCTTAAACGGCGACACTGCAGGCGCAAGAAAGCTGCAGTTAGACACAAAACCGCTCACAGACGCTTTATTTGCAGAGGTTAATCCGATTCCGGTAAAAGCTGCGCTTTCCATCATGGGCAAATCAAATATGGAATACAGACTGCCTCTTTGCGAACCCGAAGAAGCTACTATCGAACTTCTGAAAAAAGAACTTAAAGCATACGGCGTTATTTAATTCGTACGTTCTTTTTGCAGCAGGATCACAGGACGCATTGCTGTACTTTAGTAAAAATCAGGCACTCGGAAATTCGCAGTATTTTGTAATGCAAACAATTTATCCTGAAAGTTCTTAATAAGGTTTTAGATCCTGCTGTTTATATTTTTGTATAAAATAAAGGAGAAAGGATATGCTAAATGTAATTATTAACGGCTGCAACGGCCGTATGGGACAGGTGCTTACCAATCTCATAGCTGAAACTGAAGATATGCAGGTAGTAGCGGGAATAGATACTAAACCCGATCAGATAAACGATTATCCTGTGTTCGGTTCTCCCAGCGAGTGTACGGTAAAAGGCGATGTTATTATCGACTTTTCTCACTACACCGCTGTTCCCAAACTGCTTCAGTATTGTATAGACGTGAAAACTCCCGTAGTAGTCGCTACTACGGCTCTCGACGACGAATGTTTTGCCATGCTTAAAAAAGCTTCCGAATCCATTCCCGTTTTCAGGTCGGCAAATATGTCTATCGGCATAAACGCGCTTGCAAAAGCCATTACCGCTATTATGCCCGTGCTTGAGAAAGATTTTAATGTGGAAATAATAGAAAAGCATCACACGAAAAAGCTGGATTCACCGAGCGGCACCGCTATTCTTCTCGCAGATAAAGTAAATGACGCCTGCGAACAAAAGAAGAATTATATATACGGCAGACACAGCAAGCACGATGAATTTCATATGTCCGATATAGGAATACACGCTGTCAGAGGCGGCACTATTCCCGGCGAGCATACGGTTATTTTCGCGGGTCCGGATGAAGTTATCGAGCTTAATCACCTCGCCCTTTCCCGGGAAATATTCGCCAACGGCGCTGTGACCGCTGCAAAGTTTATCGTTAAACAGAACAATGGTCAGTATTCTATGGACGATTTGTTTTAAACCTGCTGAACAAAAGAAAATTTAAAATATACGAAAGGTTCATTATACAATATGGAAAAAAATATCTACGATCTGACCGATGCATACGAAATCGCAAGATATATAAAGGAATCAGAAAAACAGACGACAGCAAAGGCTTACGTGTCCGGAGATCTGTCCTCAGTTGAATTAAAAAATGGAAAAAAATTCGGAACAGGAGATTTCTGGGTTCTCATAGGCGATGCTGATGAGATAAAAAACTCCATCAGCAATAACGATAAGGTTAAAGACTTTGTTCTTGAAAATAATATGAGAAACTCGGCTATACCTATGATGGATATAACTGAGGTTCCCGCAAGAATCGAGCCCGGCGCCGTTATAAGAAACGGAGTTACCATAGACAAATCGGCTGTGGTGATGATGGGAGCTGTTATCAATATCGGCGCTGTTATCGGCGAAGGCACTATGATAGATATGAACGCCGTGCTGGGCGCGAGAGCAACTATCGGGAAAAACTGTCATATAGGTGCGGGCGCTGTGATAGCAGGAGTTCTTGAACCGCCGAGCGCAACGCCTGTTATCATAGAGGATAACGTGCTCGTAGGAGCTAACGCTGTCGTGCTTGAGGGCTGCAGAATAGGTAAAAATTCTGTTGTTGCCGCTGGTTCAGTGGTTACAGAAGATGTTCCTGCGGACTCCGTAGTTGCGGGCTCCCCTGCTGTAGTCATCAAGGCTAAAGATGAAAAGACGGAGAGTAAAACTCAGCTTTTAGATGATCTGAGAGATTAAAAATAAAATAAAAAATCTTAAATTTATCAATTTATTTTTTATAAAGCAATAATATTTTCAATGAAACACACTGCAGGTTATATTAATATTAATGAAATACGCCTGCAAAAATAAAAACGGTGCCGAAGCATTACAGCTCGGCGCCATTTTTATTTTTCACATATGTTATTTTTTAAATCTCTTTTTATTTCGCCGCGCGCCATGTCCATTGGCATACATCACGCTGCAAATAGATTTAGCGTCCTCATTACCCTGTTCAGCGGCTTTTTCGTACCACATAAGGGCTTTCGCCTTATCTGGTTCCGTTCCTTCACCAATATCGTACATCATACCGCAGTTTAACTGAGCGTTGACATCACCCTGCTCAGCGGCCTTTTCGTACCACATAAGAGCTTTTGCCTGATCCGCTTCCGTTCCTTTGCCGTTGGCATACATTATACCGCAGTTGCACTGCGCTTTTACATTTCCCTGTTCAGCGGCTCTTTCAAATAAAGATAATGCTTTGGCATAATCCTTTGCTTCATAATAAGCTTCTACTCCTTCATTAAACATAATATTTGAATTGAGCTGTTTAACTTTATCAAAAGCGGCTTTATGCCCCTGTTCAGCGGCTCTTTTAAACCACATAAGCGCTTCGTCTTCATATATATTTTCTTTCATTACGCCCATCTGAAATTGAGCATCGACGTGCCCCTGCCCAGCTGCCTTTCTGTACCATTTTAAGGCTGTAATTTTATGAATCCCATCTTTTTTGTAATGTATTGAGCCGCATAGGAACTGAGCATCTATATTTCCCTGCTCGGCTGCCTGTTCCAACAAAGGCAAAGCCTTTTCGTAATCTTCTGCATTATAAGCCGCCATACCTTCTTTAAAGAGCTGATCGCGCTTTGCTGTTTCTGTAAACTGCTTTAGTTTATCCGAAGCTGCCTGATGTCCCTGTTCAGCGGCTTTTTCAAGCCACATGATCGCCTTTGTTTTATCTTCGGCTACGCCTATACCATTTGCATACATAATACCGCAATTATATTGAGCTTTTACATCACCCTGCTCAGCGGCTTTTTCAAACCACATGAGTGCTTTCGCCTTATTTTCAGCCGTGCCCTCGCCGTTGTCATACATAATTCCGCAGTTAAACTGAGCGTCTACGTGCCCTTTCTCGGCAGCTTTTTCATACCATATAAGAGCTTTCTCTTTGTTTACATCTGTTCCTTTGCCATTAAAATACATTATACCGCATTGAAATTGAGCGCTGACGTTTCCGTACTCGGCGGCTTTCTCAAACATAACAAGCGATTTTGCATAATCATATGCCGCATACGCAGCCAGACCTTCCTGAAACATCCGATTGCCGTTATCAGCAGCCTGATTCTTTTCTGTAAGCTGATTTAATTTATCCGAAGCGGCTTTATGTCCCTGCTTTGCTGCTCTTTCGTACCATTTAATAGCGTTAGTATTGTCTATGGTAGCGTATATTTCACCGCAATTAAATTGAGCATCGGCGTGTCCCTGTTCGGCAGCTTTTTCGTACAGCTTCAGAGCTTTGATCCTGTCGACATCCGTACCTTCTCCTCTGTAATACATTACGCCGCACCTGAATTGAGCGTCGACGTGCCCCTGCTCTGCAGCTTTTTCCAATAAATCCATTGCTTTGACGTATTCCTTTGCTTCATAAGCTGCCATGCCTTCCTGAAACAACTGTTCAGGATTTTCCGCCGAAGGCTGCCCTGCGCTTTTCACCTGAGATTTCTCAGTCGGGGAAATATGATCTACCTGATCCTTTAATTCAGCTAAAACCTTTTTGGCGGTTTCATGTTCCTGCTTTGCAGCTTTTTCATACCAGATACAAGCCTGGTTAATATCCGCGGTCGTTCCTTCACCCTGATGATACATCAGACCACATAGATATTGGGCATCGACATTACCCTGTTCGGCAGCTTTTTTATACCACATGAAAGCTTTCTTCTTATCCGTATCCGCGCCTTTACCATCGTCATACATTAACCCGCATTTGAGCTGCGCTGTAACGTTGCCCTGTTCTGCAGCTTTTTCAATCAGCAGTAAAGCTTTTAAATAATTTTTTACAGCATAAGCCTCCATGCCTTCCTGAAATAATTCTTCCGTTGTTTTATCATCAACGTGCGGCGCAGAATCTTTTTCACCAGCGGAAGAATCCGAAACGGTCTGCTCTCCCTCTCCGAAACGCTGTTCAAGCAGCTTCGCCGCGTCCGCGTGTCCCTTTTCTGCGGCAAACGAAAGGAAATTCTTCGCTTTCTTCAGATCGCTCTCCTTTCCTTTTTCGTCAAACAGCGCTAAAAAACTTTTTCCTGCCCAATAGTCGCTTTCAGCAGGCAGCTTTCGGGTTATTTTAAAAAAAAGTAATATCGCCTGCGCGTATTCGCCGCGCTCATATCGTTCCTTTCCCTCCTCGAATATCTCCTCAAGCGTCTTTCTACTGCCGAATAATCCCATAATATGTATCTCCTTGATATATTCTGTTTATATTTTAATGTTAAATGATATGTTTGCATTTTCGATGGATTCTCTTGTGATACCATCCAACGCTCCGGACGGTATCGCTCTGCCGGGCTGCCAATTCGGATCCACTGCTTTTACCGCATCCACAAACGCCCGCGTATATGCCCGCTCATACTGCCTAAGCGTATTGCCCGCAGCCAGACGATCCTTCTTCGGCATTTTGCGGTACAGGTTCGTGTATACATCGGAACGCTTCGTAGTATCGCCGTTAGCGACGCCGTTCTCCATTAAAAATTCCTTTTTAGTGAGTTCAAACATCTCTGTCTTGCTGCTGTCGGGTATATTAACAATCCTGCTTTTTTCTGATATATTTTCCTCGGTGACCAAAAGTCCAGCCAGTCCCGTGGTCGGATCGATATAATCTCCATCTTTATCGTAATTTGACATCAGATTCTTTATCCCCTGAATATTCGCATACATCATGCCTTTTCCATTCGACATCATTCGCTTCATAGCCGCTTTATACTGATTGCTGTTCGTATCTATGCCCGCGGCTCTAAGCTGCGACTGAACCGCGCTGCTGTTGATCTGCGAAAGCTGAAAGCTGCCCGTGATCTGAGGTCTTTTCATACCTAATACCTGATTAAATAAAAATCCGTAATCTGTTATTTTTGACATAATTTACCTTCTTTTTTAATAACATTCAGCCGATTTCAATAAATATTTTACACGCTGAAATCCACGCTTCTTCTTACAAGCCTGTTTCCGCTCTGCACCAGATTTTTTTCTACGGATTCTCTCGTAACGCTGTTCAGTATATTAGCATCGAAAGGTTGACCCGGATTCCAGCTTGGATCAGCTGCTTTCACCGCCGCGTACATCGCGGAACGATAATTGCCCTCGTACTGCTGCAAAGTCCACGTTCCCTTTGCGCGGTCTTCTTTTCTCACGCTAAGCTGGTACTCTCTGAACACATCTGATCTTTTTGTCGTATCGCCATTAGAAATTCCGTTTTCCTGTATAAATTCTCTTTTTACATTATCGAACATCTTCTGGCGGGATTCTTCGGAAACGCTTATGATCTGCTGCCACTATGAACGGTTCGCAGAACCGTCCATCCCGTGATACATTCCGGGAACTATAATGCCGTTAGGTCCTACAAAATCCCCGTCGGAATTATAATTCTGCATAACATTTCTCATATGGGCTTCTCTTCCGCCCAGCATTTCGTACATCATTTTCTGTTCGGGAGTCATAGCGGCTTCTTCCGCGAGAAGATTATTCAGATGATCTCTCGACATGGCTTTATATTGTTGGATGTTCGTATTTATTGTTTTAAATACATTTTTAGTATTATTTATTCCGCTTATATTCATTAATCTCCGCTCCTTTTAAAAATTATATAATTTATAGTCTTATAATATTTATCGGTCTGATTTAAAAAAAATTTAAAATTACTGAAAATTAATGCAATCAAAAAGACTTCATGTAAAATATTAACGCCTGAAAGCGTACATATTAAACGAGAAGCCTTCTTATTGATGATAATATTAATATTATGAAAATATCACTATCTGCTTAATTTGTAAATTTACCCGAAAAATCTTTTGATCTCGATCTCAGCGTTTTCTAAAGAATCCGAACCGTGAATTATATTATAAGTCGTGCTCGAAGCAAAATCGCCTCTTATAGTTCCTGCCTGAGCGTCCTCAAATTTAGTAGCGCCCATAAGAGTCCTCATACCTTTTACCGCGTTCTCGCCCTCCACTATCATAGCGAGAACCGGACCGCTCGTCATATATTCTACGGTTTCGGGGAAAAACGGTTTGTCCGCTATATGCGCATAATGCTCGCGCAGTATCGCCTCGTCAAGAGTCATCATTTTGCAGTCGGCGATACTGTAACCTTTTCTTTCTATTCTTGAAATTATCTCACCTATAAGATTTCTTTTTAAAGCATCTGGTTTTAACATTATATACGTTTTTTCTTTCATGACAAAAATCTCCTTTTATACTATAGACACCGCACTTGAGAATCGTTAGAAATTAAGCAAGAAAAATGCAATGTAACAAAGACGACAACGCAGTTACACTACATTTTATCCGCTGAACTTTACCGATTTTTGAGTGTATTAACTATACTATACCGCCGTTTACATTAATAACCTGCCCCGTAATATATTTTGCGCCCTTTGAAGCCAGAAAAACGATAACATTCGCGATATCTTCGACAGAACCTGCTCGCTGAAGCGGGACTTCGTCTATAAACATCTTTGCTGCTTCTCCGCCGAGTTCTTTATTCATATCCGTATCTATAAAGCCCGGAGCCACGCAGTTTACGTTTATTCCCGACGGTCCCAGCTCCTTTGCCAGCGCTTTTGTGAATCCTATCACAGCCGCCTTTGAAGCAGAATAATGAACTTCGCACGAAGCTCCTTCTACTCCCCACATAGAAGAAATATTGATTATATTTCCCGATTTTCTTGAAATCATGTGAGGAATAAGCCAGCTGCAAAAATTAAACGTGCCCTTCATGTTTACGGCAAACATATCATCCCAATCCTGCTCTGTTATATCCGTAAAGAGTTTAATCTGAGATATACCGGCGTTATTTACAAGAATGTCTGCTCTGCCGAACCGTTCGAGAATTTTTTTGCATACGAGTCCAGTTTCACTATATGAAGATACGTCGCAGCGATATATTTCCGAATCCGTACCTCCCGCTTTCAGCTCCTCCGCAAGTTCTTCCGCCTGCTTTTCAGCGTTTTTATATATGACAGCCACACGATAGCCTGCCGCAGCAAACGCCTTTACGGCAGCCCTGCCTATGCCTCTGGAACCTCCCGTGATTACGACCGTGTCGTTCATCCTCTGTTTCCTCCCCCGCCTCTTTCCTGCATATTGAATCCAGTGCGTTTTCTTATCTCGCGAATTTCACGCAAAATAACATTAAGGGTGAATTGTATGGATATCAGTATTAATATTATTATAGTGAGCAGAAGAATATAAAAACCTGGTGGAAAATTCATAAAATGCCTCCTGAAACATTAAAGAAAAAAGACCGGCTCAGCCGGTCCTTATCATATCAGATTTACGCTTCTAAAACATTTTTGCCATCATAGTAATTACAATTAGGGCATACTCTATGCGGTAATTTTGGTTCGTGACACTGAGGACAAATTGAAATGCCTGGAGCTGTCATCTTCATATTCTGGGATTTTCTCATATCTCTTTTTGATTTAGAGGTTTTCCTTTTTGGAACTGCCATTTAAAACACCTCCTTCGTCCATAAAAGTAACATTAACATTATATGCGTAATGCATAAGCCTGTCAACCATTATATTAAGAATATTCAATTATTTAGACTCTGATACTAACTTTGCCGTATCTCTTGCGATAACGAGTTCTTCGTTAGTAGGTATAAGCAGGATCTTAATAGGAGAATCATCTGTTGAAAGAACTGTTTCTTTCTTTTTATTCTTTTCTGAATCCAGCTTAATTCCTATATTTTCCAGACCTTTGCAGATACGCTCTCTCATTTCTTCATCGTTTTCACCTACGCCTGCAGTAAATACGATAGCGTCGGCGCCGCCGAGCTGAGCGAGATAGTTTCCGATATATCCTTTAACTCTTCTTGCAAACATCTTCTGGGCAATTTGAGCTCTCTCATTTCCCTGATCTGCTGCGTCATTTATGAATCTGAGGTCGTTGCTTACGCCGGAAATGCCAAGCACACCTGACTTTTTATTTAAAATTTCAAGAACTTCATCTGCAGATATGTTCAGCTTGGACATAAGGAAAGTAACGACAGCCGGGTCGAGATCGCCGGAACGCGTTCCCATAACAAGACCTTCGAGCGGTGTAAGACCCATGCTTGTATCTATGCATTTGCCGTATTCTACCGCAGAGCAACTTCCTCCGTTTCCTATATGACATGTAATAATCTTAACCTCCTCAGGCTTTTTGCCAAGAAGAGATGCAGCTTCCTGAGATACAAACTGATGACTCGTTCCGTGGAATCCGTATTTTCTTACTTTGTAATTTTCATAATATTCGTAAGGAATAGCGTATAAGTAAGCATCCGGCTCCATAGTCTGATGGAAAGCTGTATCAAATACAAGAGCCATCGGAACGTTCGGCATAACAGCCTGACAAGCCTTAACGCCCGCAATGTTTGCAGGATTATGAAGCGGAGCGAGCTCGATATTTTCTTCGCACTTTTTCATAACTTCGTCGCTTACAAGTACGGAAGATGCGAAATCTTCTCCGCCGTGCACCATTCTGTGACCTACCGCAGCAATCTCACTGATATCCTTGATACAGCCAATCTTTTCGTCTGTGATAGTATCTAATATCATCTTAACACCCGCCGTATGATCCGCGAGAGGCACTGTGTTCGATATTTTTTCAGAACCTGTTTTAGTATAAGAGAATGTAGAAGTATCTCCTGATAATTCGATAAGACCCTTGCATAAAAGATCGTTCTTATCTGGATCGAGTACCTGATACTTAACAGAAGAACTGCCGCAGTTTATTACGAGAATGTTCATTATTTTTCCTCCAAATTTTGAGTAATATTATAGATAAATTATGTTTTGATGATTATTAATAACAAAGTCTGATTCGCCGATCATGATATCAGCAGCAGACTTTGCTGATATTTCGCAGGTATCGTAAACGATATTTCCTACATACTTAAACAACACTAATATATTATATTGAACACGCCTGTTATAGTCAATCCAAGTTAGCCAATAAAGTCCAAAAATTTTTGAAATTTCAGCGTTAAATCAGTTATTTTTCATCATGAAAAGGAATTTTCATCCGGATTTTATATCAATATAAATTAATGATCACCGTTAAATATGTTTAATCTTCGAATATTATGCCGAAAGGCACATATTTCTTCTCGCTGTCTAAAGGTTCTCTCATAAGCAGATTATAAAGATCAGAAGCTGTAATATCGTATTTCAGGCAGTCCTGAACGTTTTTCCCATACCTGTCCGTTTTATTCAGGTTGCTTAAAACAGGAATATCAGATTTTTTATTTAACTTTCTCAAAAGTTTTCTGCCTGTGTCAGAAAATCCGAGCACTCTACCATAATATGTTTCGGTTAATCTATTAAAATCGTATCTTAATAATCCCATCAATATGTGGATGAACATTCTGTTTATCCTTGCCAGTGTATATCTTTTGCTTTTAACTTTCATCGCGTATTCATGCAGGTTTCCGCAGTCAGCTATCGCGCTTTTCAGCCTGTTTTCTATACCCTCGTCCACCGAATATATTTCTGACAGCTTTTCTGCAGGAGTGACGACAATTTTGTATTTTAAAAGTTCAAACAGCTTTTCATTAACATTTTTTCTGCTTAAATTTGGGGAACAAAAACCGTAATCCAATAAAATCTTCGCTGAAAAATCTTCGCCGAATCTCTTATTAATAATTTCTCCTGTAAATTTGGGTACATACGGTATTGACGCTTTTGCGCCTTTTTCCTGGATGATATTGCGTACAGCTGTACCGGAGGCTATAACGCCGTTCTGCGGCGCTGCATCTGAATTATGTTCTGCAATCAAACGTTTTACAGGAAATACGTTAATTCCGCCTCCTGAAAGCTCTATTTGTTTTATATATTCTACTGCAAGCAGATCATTCGGATTCCTTAAAACCTCCCCTGCTCTGCTACCGTATATCTCGCCGACGGTTCTCGTAAACGCTTCAGGATAAGATATGCCTCTGCTGAGAAAATCTTTAATTTTTATTTTAAATCTGATGTCTTCGCTTAACATAAAACGCGCAGCCCTTTTTAAAAGCTCCGCATCCTCCGTTTCACATCCGAAAACCAGATTATTTATGCCAAGTCTTTTTAATATATTAACGCCGCCTTTTGCAAATTCACGACTGCTGTTGCAGGCATAAATATAGGGCAGCTCTACAACAAGATCTGCCCCGCCGTTTACAGCCATAGCCGCGCGATCCGACTTAGAAAAAAAGGACGGCATGCCCCTCTGAACAAAAGGTCCGCTCATTACGACGACTATACATTCCGCCCCTGTAACCTTCTTAGCCCATTTTATATGATAAGCATGACCATTATGAAAAGGATCGTATTCAGCTATAATACCTGTAATATTCATTTTTTACCTTTCTGTTCTGTTGTAATCTTTAAATAAAACAGAAATAATTTAATTCCAAAATATGATAAAACTGTCAATAAATTCATTATTTATTATTATGCTAATGTTTGTTATAATATTAAATTTAAGTCAATCATACTGCATAAAAAATTGAAAAACTTTTTAACTGGAAATCAACATCAATATTATAACCGTTATGCACGCCGATATAAGTCCGTGCATTAGTTTAAACGATATGAAACTGCCAAACCTTATCTCCGTACCTTTTAAAACGCTCATTGTCTGTCCCGCTACTGAAAGACCTCCGAAAGATATGAGAAAAGAACAGAATACTGCCGTAGTTTTTATCGGAAGAATACCTGATTGGCTTACATTTTTGCATCCGACTGTCATTTCAAGCAGTCCTCCCATTATGGTAGATAAAAATTCCGCAGAATCCGTTTTTCCCGCGTAAAACTCTCCGTTCTGCAGGAATATCTCTGAAATCACCGAGGTAAAATGAGCAAGATATTCCGTTAACATGGAAAAAATTATAATATAACCTCCGATTATCATGATAGAGTTAAATGATGATAAAATAGCTTCCGATAGTATTTCTGCAAATCCTTTTTTCCCGGAATATGCGCCTGAAATTTTACGTAGGTTTTCGTTTGGTGTTTGAGAGTGTTTCGCGCCGTATTCCTGCGAAGTTTTATTTTTTGTCCTGCGGCTTCCTTTTCCAATCCTATCGAGAGATATTCTGTTTAATACGGAATCCGGTATAAAATATATTCCTGTAAAAATAGCAGCTGCATAATGAGATATAAGTATAATATAACCCAATTCCGGCGAATTGAGCATGCCCGCACCGACAGCCGCAACTATAAAAAGAGGACCAGAGGTCGAACAAAAAGACAGAATATGCTCGGCTTCCTTTTGAGAAAGGTTTCCTTCGGATTTAAGCTCTGATATTATTCTTGCTCCCGTAGGATAGCCGGACAATATACTCGATACAAAAACGAAAGCCGCTTCTCCCGGAACGCCCATCAGAAATCTCACAGGCTTTTCAAATAATCTGCCTATTATCACATGAACTCCTGTCTTTATAAGGATATCTGTGCATATAAAAAAAGGCAGCAGAGACGGAATTACCGTACCTGCCCACAGCTCTATCCCCTTTTTTGCAGCTGAAAGAGAGAGTGATGGAGATATTATCATAAGAAGGCAGCCTATGGATGCGGCGACGGCTGGAAGCGTTGATTTTTCCCCTGTGATTTTTGTATTTATATTTATTTTTTTTAATGATAATAATTTATTTCTCATATTATAAAACTATGATATTCGTAATTATAATATGACAAAAACTCTGAAATTATATTTTCTTTAAAAATAAAAATATAATTAAACCCTTTAGGATTAATAATATCAATTTAATTTTCGTAATTGAATAAACTTTATTAAATTCGTGTTTACTGAATCATTATTATAAAACTTAATTTTTAACCAATATAAATTTGCTGTTTAGTATTTATTTTAATTCCGATTCTGCTCTGTAAGACAATTCTTTTATTTCATCACGATTTGAAGCGATTGTTTCGTTCATTTTTTCAAAAAGATCCGTCATTTCTCCGAACATTCGCTGAACATATAATTCGTTTATGGCGGATATTTTATCCTGGAAAGTGTACAGAATATCATCTATATATTCAAAAGTACCGAGTTTAAGTTCTCTTACGTTTTCCTCTGTTATCCGCATTATTTCATCAGCTCTTTTCTTTGCCCTGAGAGTAATGTCGTCGGTAGCCACAAGCTGCTCGGCTTTTTCGTTGGCGGCGCTTATAAGGCGGTCGTATTCTGTTTTTGCTTCATCGAGTATTCTCTGCCGCTCGTTTTTTATCCATTGCGCTTGCTGGATTTCTTCCGGAAGCTCATGTTTTATTTCTTTTAACAGATCCCTGATTTCATCTGGATCTACCATTACTTTTCCCGTAAGCGGAAATCCTCCTGCTGTTTCAAGTATATCTTCTATATCCTGGATCAGCTCTACAACTTTCATTTGTTGCCCCCCATTCCATGTTCTGTAATGTATTTGAGTACATTTTCAGGAACAAGCCCCTCGATACTGCCGTTAAAATAAAGAATCTCTTTTATGGCGCTGGAACTCAGGTATGAATGCTCTATGCCCGTAAGAAGAAACAGCGTTTCAAATCCTTCGTAAAGATGCTTATTCATATAAGCTCTCGGCATTTCAGATGTGAAATCCGGAATATCTCTGAGTCCTCTCACGATTGAAGATATATTGTTTTCTCTTACGTAATCAGCTAAAAGCCCTGAAAAATCAACCAATTCTATGTTTTCTATCTCAGCCGCTTTTGTAGCTTCTTTTATAAGCATTTTTCTTTCCTCAATGGAGAAAAGAGGTTCTTTGCTTGAATTTGTCACTATTCCAACTACAAGAATATCGCAAAGTTTTGACGCCCTTTTGATTATATCGAGATGACCGTAAGTCATTGGATCAAAAGATCCGGGGTATAAGAACTTTTTCATTTTATAGTAGTGCCTCCTGAACTTTATATATAGAAATATTTATTTTTCCATATTTTTTAAATTTATAAATCTGTAATCCCGAAATTTCTTCTGGAAGTTCTTCGGTTACTGCGTGCTCTGCAACAATAATTCCGTCTTCTGCTAAAAGCCCCTGTTCCTGTATAATTTTTATGGATTTAGTAATATAACCCGACGAATAAGGCGGATCGAGAATTATAACGTCGGCTTTGTCGTCGATTTTTGAAATAGCGGAGGCATAATCCGCATGCAGTACGACAGTCCGATCTTCAACCTTACAGTGGTTTATATTTTCTCTTATAATAGATATGCTTCTTCTGTCACTGTCAACAAAATAGACTTTGTTTGCTCCTCTGCTTATCGCTTCAAGACCAAGACTTCCCGTGCCTGAAAATAAATCTATAACAATACTTTCATATAAATAGCCTGCGATCATACTGAAAACAGCTTCTTTAACCTTATCGGTAGTTGGTCTTACACGATTGTCCGACGGAGTCATAAGACGCCGCCCTTTTAATTCTCCGGATATAATTCTCATTTTTTAAGCTCCTTGCAGGTTATTATAACATACTTCTATTGTAAAAAAAGCAAAAAGAAATCCAAATATATTACTTTTATATTACATATTAGCACTTTAAGACATATATTAAAATTGTTTTTTTACATACACTGTACATTTTGGAATAAAGTCGGCTCAGCCTATTTTATTTCAAAAAAACTTGTTGATATTCTGTAAATGTCATTGACGATATTTTATTAATAATAAAATATCTATATTAAATGTATATTTTTAAATCAATGCAATTTTTAGACAAAATTATGTCATCGATTAAAAATAATTTATTTTAAATATTTAATCAAACTTTCTTTTACAATTTTATTAAAGAAAAAGCAGACGATAAAAGTCTAATCTCTTATCGCCTGCTTTATTTCTAATTAATCAAAAATCTGTTTTGATTAAAGAGTAGTTGTAGACTTGCCTGATAACTGCTGTTCAGCCATTTCTACAAGTTTCTTAGTCATATAACCGCCAACGTAGCCGTTCTGTCTTGC